>DYOK01000118.1 GCA_020720565.1 Acetofilamentum sp. | reverse complement strand
CCGGAACAGGGGTCGAACCTGCACTTACTAATGTAAACATGCTTCTGAGACATGTGCGTCTGCCAATTCCGCCACCCGGGCGCGCGGTTTGCAAATGTAATGACAAGCGGTCGATTGACCAAATTTGTAACTTAGAATAATTCTATGTCAGATTTTTTAAATAGTGTGTGAGGTTAAAAACTTTTATTAGCTCGAAGTCTTTAGTTATCGAATTTTGTTTCGCCCCGATGTATTCATTAAAAAGAAATTTGTATTGAACATGATATACAAGCCGTACGAAAATTCGAATTGCCTTTGTGTTAGGTCGTAATAGGGCTCGAAGCGGGCTTCGAGTTTGATGTCTTTGTAAAGCGTTTTTTGGTAGGCTATTTTGGCGGTTAACATTTGTTGGTAAGGTTGTACAAAATCCGATTTGTCCGATACCGACTCAAATAAAGTATTTCCAAGGGCCGAGATAAAATAAGTGCCATTCCAATACGCCAACTGTAAAAACATGTTTCTATATCGGTATGATACCTCCGACAACAACCCGTAGCCCATCAAATAAGGATATTGTGGAATAGGCGAGGGATCGGCAAAAGTTAAATAGTATTGTGCAATGCTCAATTGATTGGTATTGTCGGCGTTCTTTTTACGCCATTTAAGTCCAGCGGCAGAATTATTGATGGTTTGCAATACGTCTTTTTCGGTGTGGAATTGTCCACCTTTGTGTGCAAAAATGGTTTGTAAATCGATCAACCAAGTTTGAAAAGAACCTGTTTTATTCAGTTGATATTGAGCCGTAATGCCTCCAAGAATCGATTCTTGGGTCATGCTGGTTTTAAAAATAAATTTTTCCCAATTTAGCCAAACATCTAAAAATAGTTTGGGTTTCGAAATTCGTAATTGAGCCCCGTTTTCGACATTATTTATAAGATGGTTTTCGAAAGCATATAATGGCTCAAGCATTCGGTGATTCGCACCACTTTTAATACTTCCCAGGGTAAACGACACATCTTGATAAGGCAAATAATCGATCGAAAAAACAGGCAATACTTGTGTAAATTGATCTAATCCAGAATATTTTAACAGATGAATACCTCCCGATATTATAATGTTTTTGTGCACTCGATATTCCAATTTGGGTTGTAAAAAGGTGCCAATATAGGTAATGCCAGAGGTTAACTCGCCAAAATACTCGTCATTTTTTATAAAATTGAGATTGTCGATGCTTAAAAATAATTTTGAAGTATCAGATGACCACGAAGTAACTGGAGTTTGAAAATTATTGTTAAGTTCTTGAGCCACAATTAACGAAGAACTCGCTGTCAGGAAAAGCCAAACAAGAAAGGGTTTCATTTACCTAGAATCATTTTAATTCCAACCAAAAGCATGAGTACGCCAAAAATTTTCTGAAGGGTTCGTGCAGGGATATTGACTGCTAACGTTGAACCAAAATAGTTTCCGATGATGTACGTGACAATAATAATCGCGGCAAATTTGAGGTTCACATGTCCGTTTTTATGATAGTTAAAGGCAGAAATCATGGTAACAGGAAGGGACAAAACGGCTAAACTGGTACCTTGGGCTTCGTGTTGGGTAAGGCCTAAAATAAAAACCAGTGCAGGAATAATGATGATACCACCACCAACGCCCATAGAGCCACTTACCAAGCCTGCAGCTAAACCAATTGTGATTAAAATTAGAAAATGTTCAATACTCACCGCAAAAAAATTAAATAGGTCGCAAAGATAGGAAAAAAGTCATTCTTAATCCGGAATTGCCGGATTCTTATTTATCGTCTTTTCGGGTTCAATGAATTAAAGTGTGTACAACTTTTTTTAAATCAATAGGTTTGACAATCAGACTTTAGCTGATTCCATCGTTCGCTTGTCAATACCAGATTATACTGCCCATCTTTTGGACAAGAGTCTAAAATATATTGGGCTCTTTCTGTGGATTGAGGATGGGTACTAAACCAATAGAATTGCTTTGGAATGTCTGCTTCGCTTTTAGATAATTTTTCTAAAAATGAGGCAAAAGGCTTTGGGTCGATTTGGGAATTTATTAGATACTTAACGGCTTGTAAATCGGCTTCTTTTTCGAACTCTCTGTCAAATGCGGTCGACGATAGAATTTTAAGGGCTTGATTAATTCCACCCGCACCATTGTCGCCAGTTACAATCGAAATAACAACGGCAAGTCCAATTTCCTTTATCATTTTTTGCATCACATGTTCGAGCTGAATATGAGCCAATTCGTGGGCTATTATTCCGCTAAGTTCTTCGGGCGATTCTACATCGGTAATCAAAGCTGTATGGATAACCAAATGTTGTCCAGGTAACGCAAAGGCATTGACTTCGTCGTTCTTCACGATATGTAGGTGAATGCTTTTAGAATCGATTTGGTTCGATTCACAAATTCTAACCAACATTGAATCGATTGGTTGCTGAATTTCAGGATCTTCGATTACCGTTTCGATGGTCTGAATATAGTCAAAGATTAATTTTCCAAATTTTGCTTCGGTTTCTCGACTAATTTGTTCAATATGGAATAATTTCATCCAATTTATTTGTCTGACAAAGAGATAACTAGCAAAGAATGTCGCTAAAATTATTAAGGCTTGAATCCAAATGTTTTTCATGTGTTATGGTTGATTTTTAACTTTAGTTGGAAAAATTAACAAATTAGAAAAATTAAAGTTTAATTTTAGAAGGACTTAAGGTTTACACAAATAGTGAGTTACTTGACCATAAAACCACCATTCGACATGAATCCCTTTTCTGGTTTGAATGGCAGAATAAATCGTTAAAATAAAGTCGAATAAATTAAAGGCGAACACGGTAAATAAGTATGCAATAAAATTATTATCGATGGGAACTTCGCCTAGAACAATTGAAACGGTCCACCAAAAACCGAAACTATTCATTGCGATAATCGAAGCTTGCGAAACCAAAGATTGTGTGGCATGCCAGCGAACAAAATATGTTCCTTTTCGGTTGGCCAGATAATATACGCCTGTGGCAATCAAATTAACTATTGGCAAAGGTAAACCTGCTATGATGGCAATTAAGGTCATCAAATAACTATTCGAAGCTTTTTCGGCTTCGTGTTCACTGGGTTGGTATGCAAACTTTTTGATTATCATATGGTTATATTTATTTGGGCTTGTTTAACTTTTGGAGAAATGAACGATGTAATATATAAATTATATTTTAATCCATACCAATTGTTCAAGCAATTTTATATTAATTTAGAGTATTTATTACAAATCTACTTGGCTTATAATCTTGTGGTATTATACAAAATACATTTGAATGTGTTTTTGGTATTATAATCCTTTGACAATGTTCCAAATCCAATTGGCTACCACTAAAATAATTAATGGGTATGCCAGATAGGGTTTTCGGAGCTTTTTTTCGGCATTCTGGTAAAATTTAAAAAAACTGTCCGACGATTGAAGCCAATCTTTGATAATCCAAATGGGACTAACAAAAATAATTATTACCAATACGATTCCTAAGGGATTCCAATATATAGCGTCCAACCATTCGCCATTAAATACCGACATAACCGATCGGGTCGATCCGCAAGATGGGCAAGGTACACCAGTAGTTTGTTTTATTAAACATACCGTGTGGGTTTCTTTGCCATTTTGGTATGTTTCAATCAAATTATAGATTATCCAAATGAAACCCACAACATCAGCCAGAAAAATAAATAAATAAAGCTTCTGTCTATTGAGTGCCATACTAGTGCTGATTTTTTTGAATAAAACGTTTAGTCTGTATTGGTGTAATTAATACAATTTGAAAGAAAATATATTTTTTGTAGCGAAATATCGAATCAAATATTAGAGTAATAGTTCGTTAAAGTTTTGTACGGTATTAATATTCAATAGATTGCTGCACGCCGTTCGCAATGACGTAAAATGCTGAAAATCAAAATTATCGTTTTTTCGAAGGTTGATAAACCTGAAGCAATCTCAAAAACTTAACGAACTATTGTTAGAGAAGAGATATAAAAAAATCATCTAATTAATTGGTAAATAACTAGATGATTTCTAAGCAATGTCAAAACACAATTCGCTTTCGAAATTAAAAGGATATTGGTTTGTTCAGCTTTGTGTTTAATTGCTTTGTAAAAATGAGATATGTACGTTTAATAAAACAATGTTGCATTTTATTAAGGAAAGAATATGATAAATTGACAATTACAAAACCAATAAATTGGACGAAAACCTTACATTGAAAATGCCAACTGCAATTTTTCCATATTTTTCTCACGAGTGGCACCCATAATTAAAAAATAATCGACAATTGTCCAGATGCCTAAGCCACCACATGTTAACAATTTTGCCACACCAAGTCCAGTATCGCCAATAATAAAGCGGTCGATACCAAGTGCACCAGCTAAAATTGATACAATAATACTTGTGGTAGGGTCTTGAAATTGTATCGTTTGGATGATGGGCCACTTTGAATCGTCGAGATCGACTAATCTTTGGCGAATTTGAGGTAACATATGACTTTCGAAAAATTTACTATTGCTCATAATGAACATATCAACTTTTGCAGCTTCCATAATTATTAAATTTAATTTGTAAAAAAGATTAATTACTAACGAACTATATTGGTTTTACAATGTTAGAAAAAAAAATGAAATTAAAAAAGGTGTTATACAAAAAAATGAAAAGTAGAATCTTGATAAAGGGTATACTACTGCATTTTTTAGTTCAACAAAATAGAACTAATCTGCGAAGTGAATTCATCAATCCAAATCCAATAGATTTAACACATTGGGGAGTGTTTCTGGTAATAAAATATCGTCGATCAACAAGTCGGCTAGTGGAAGTAAATCCTTTATGTAGGGCTTAATGGGCTCTGAATTTTGTCGATTTATTATCAAAAAAAGTGAAGGGTCGATGTAGTGTCTTAAACTGGCCGATTCGACAATTACAAACGAGTTTTGTGGTATTAATTTCAAAATTTCAGAAATTGCGACTTCTACATATTCGATGGTACTCACAACCAACCACGACTCAGTGGCCCCTGATTGCTTCATTAATGCAGTGTCTTTACCCGAATTAAATGCGGTTTCGGCTTCAATACTGTAGGTGTTAACCTGCTGATGATGAGCATGTAGAAATGGTTTATTCGAATCTAAAACGATCCATTTCAGTGCATATGTGGGTTTTGATTTTGAAAGTTCTTTAATAAGTTGACAAGCCAATGTGGTTTTTCCAACATTTCGCTTGGTTCCAGAAATAATGATAAAACGAGGATCTTTTAAGTACACAGAATGATTTAATGTCGTAATTTATTAATCTAGGAAGTTGATGTGTTGCTAGTTACAAAAAAATAAATAGGTCGAAGACCTTATCATCATACAATTAGATTTTCTTTTGTGGTTTATCCAATGCTAATCTCAAACTAAACACATGGGAATACAATGCAACAGAAGCATTCCCAAGATTGGTAAACGCATAATCGAGATAGAGTTGCCAAAAGTGTAAACCCACACCAATATTGGGTTGCCAAGTCAATTCTTTTTTCGAATCGAAAGTACGTGCTTCTTGAATATTGTTGACACCAGCTCGAACAAACACAATTTTTCTGTAATCCAATTCTAATCCAATGTGTGGATCGATACTCATAAAGTCGCTATGTATCAGAACATTGCGAGCACCGTCGAATGTAGCGTCTAATCCTAATTCGGCTTGCCCATTGATGTTTTTATAAATCGGTCTACTGTATGCTATACCCAATAGTAGGCGAGGGGAGGTATATTCGATAGAATTTTCGGGTATTTCGTTACCAGTCATTTCAAAAACATCTTTTAAGCCATCGGTATTAAAGCTCCAAGCGTTAAATGTGGTGGTAATATCTTTGGCCATAAGACCAAATTCCCAATAATTTCTTGAGTATTGGGCACCTAAGTCGAGGCCAAATCCCCAAGCCGAAGCAAAGTCGCCAGCTGTTCGTCTAATCACTTTGACGTTTGCACCATATCTCAAACCTTCAATTTTAGAAATTTTAGCCATCGAAAAAATAAAAGCTAAATCGATTGCCGAAAAAGATTTGATACGGTCGTAACGCAAATTGCCTTCCGAGTCGATTAAGTCTAAAGTATTGGGTATGTCGTCAATTCCAAAACGAATAAATGAAAGGGCAAACGAAAGTGAATCGTTGTATTTATAAGCCCCTGCGCCATAGTCGTATTGAGCAATGCCCGCAAAATATTCGTTGTGCATGACCGACAAATCCCAATCGGTTTTAATTTTGGTTAGACCTGCCGGATTCCAATAGCCCGAAGTCACATCGTTGCTCAAAGCTACAGTACTGTTCCCCATTGCTAACGATCGGGCTCCAACACCTATGGCCATAAACTCGTTGCTATATTTTTGACCAAATAACGGGCTCAGGTGAGTGAAGAAAAGCCCTGTAAAAATGATAATTATAAAATGATTTGATTTGAATTTAATCATTGGATTGTTATAGTTAAGTATTAGAATAATTTAATGTCGTGTATAATTGGAATAAGAGATTGTTTTAATGATAGTTAGAAAAATAATTAATTGGTCGAAGACCTTAAATGTTGAAAAAATATTTTGTCTTAATGTTTTCCCCCAAGCACAAAGCACATGTTTTATAGATGGTTTTGTTTGGGGTTTTTGTCAAAAAATAGATATCTTTTTTTACGGTATTTAACTTATTATTAATTTTGTAATGACTTGTATTTTAATGTGTTGTAATCAATTGTAGTGGTAATGTTGTAATCTTAAACTTAATTATTTGTAAAGATAATTTTTAATACAATATTATTATTATCTTCGTCAAAGTAAACACAGAAATCATTAAAAAATTGTTTAGATGCTACAAATAAAAAAACATATCCCCAATTTTATCACATCACTCAATATTGCAGCAGGTTCACTGTCCATCATTTTTTCGTTCGAAGGGCTTACCGCACAAGCTGGATATTTGATTTTACTTGCTGCTGTTTTCGATTTTTTAGATGGAATGTCGGCTCGTATGTTAAATGCTTATTCCGAACTGGGCAAGCAATTGGATTCTTTAGCCGATGTGATTAGTTTCGGACTTGCACCTGCTGTGATTGCTTATCAAATAATGAAATCTGCTGTTTTAGTCGATACCTTGTATTTGAATAATATTGAGCCAGTCAAACTGATGTATTTGTTTGTTGTGTTGCTCATTCCCATATTTTCGGCTCTGCGTTTGGCTAAATTCAACATCGACACCCGCCAAACCACTTCTTTTATTGGCATGCCGACTCCTGCCAATGCTATGTTTTTTGCGGCGATACCAATTATTTCGTCGGTAAACCCATTCGATCCCATTTTATTTGCTTTGTACGATAAAAATACCTTGTTAGTGTTGGTAATCGTAATGTCATTGTTGTTAGTGTCGCCACTTCCAATGTTCTCGTTTAAATTTAAAAATTTGAAGATTAAAGAAAATTGGCAACGATTTGTATTTCTTGGATTAATTATTGGCTTGTTAACTTTCTGTGGTTCATCGCGTTTCGACTTGTTAATTTCACTAATGCAAAACCTTTTGTTCGACGATTTATTGTTTGAGATTTTCTACATATTTGTCAAAGCACTACCATTTATTATCATACTTTATATACTTTTGTCACTGATTTATTTTTTAATCAGTTTATTCAACAAGAAAACAAATTCGTAACCTCATTTTTTTATGAAATTTATTGCCGAAGTCGATGTTATGCCACTAAGAGCACTCTTAGACCCTCAAGGTAAAGCAGTTACCAATACATTACATAACATTGGATTTAAAACTGTCGAGAATACCAGAATAGGTAAACATATTACACTAAATTTAGAGGCTGACAGTCCTAAAGATGCCGAAGCTAAAGTGAAAGATATGTGTGCAAATGTACTTTCGAATCCCATAATGGAATATTTCGAATACACGATTAAAGCACAATAAATAAAAAAAGTCCAAAATTCAAATTTTGGACTTTTTTTATCTCAGAACTTAGAGCTTGTATAAATTTTGTTTTTAAGAATTATTACAGGTGATTTTCTTGTCAGATGAAGCAATTTGGAGGCGAATACAACACTGTATTTAACGAGAGATTGCTGAAATACGACGGAAAAAGGCACATAATAAACTTGAAATATAAATTTTAAACAAACTCTTATATATTTCCAAATCCTGTTATTCTATATAGGGATACATTTGTGGGTTTTACTATTAAAACTAACTGCTACGGGCTTTACAGTTGATGGATAATATGCTACTCATCAAACTATGTTAGAGGGGGCTGAAAATTGCTTTTTCTTCGTTGGACTTCAATTTTAAAATCC
>DYOK01000342.1 GCA_020720565.1 Acetofilamentum sp. | reverse complement strand
TTTCCAATATTGTTTTTGAAAATTTAAGCGATTTACGTCAACAGCTGGGCGATGAGTATTCTTATAACGAGTTGAAGTTGACATTGGATGTATTACAAACTAACGATTCGGAATAATGAGTTAATAAATTTGCAATTTTAAAACTATAGATTTAACGGTTACGTATATAAAACGTTTGGCATTTCGAAGCACTTTCCTGTCAAGTTACAAGCACTTTTGATACGAGCTGAAATGCTCGATAACCCACTGACTTCCAAATGTTTTATATACGATGTTACCTGCTGTGTTTTCTTATTTCGTCATAAATTATATCTAATTACTTGTGCAGCACCTCTCTGTTTTAAGTGGGCAACCGACTTGTTTATGTATAGATTTCTAATTTCATCTGGTGCAACTACACCATCAAAACCATAACCCGTTACTCCAACTTGGATTCTAACATTCCGTTCTTTGTCAACGGTTTTGTTTTTTGGTCTTTGTTTTGGATACCAACTATTAACTTCAAATACTTCAACGATTAGCCCCCTAAATTCACTCAAAACATATTTGATTTGAGGTAATCTCCATACACTAATTAACCAAGTTTCTTTTGTTGCTTGATAAATTGGATTTGTCCCGTTACCACGTTTGTAGGTTCTGTTTATGTTAATCAACACGCAGTCTGAACCCATTACGTTTAGAGGTTGCGCATTGTAAAGTCTTACGATTTCTTCAGAAGTCATAAGTCCTTTTTCGATAGAGTTGTGTCCATTGACAATGTTTGAGAGCAAAAGTCCACAATAAGTTAAGGTGTCAATCAATGATGCTTCAATTTGAAACGCTTCACTTTCTGAAAGTCCGTGTCTGACGATAATATGTTTCACTGTCTGACCACTTTTAACAATCTCTCTTATTTTGTCGTATTTGGCATTTGAAGTATCTGTGTCTGTTAATGCACAAGCTAAATGATTAAAAACTCTGTTGTCAATGCCCTTGCCAACATAGAAAGGTTTGTTGTCTAATGGGTCAAGCAACATATAAACATAATACTTTAACGCTTGTCGTGATTTTTCGTCAAACATTGGATTAGCTAATTTTTTTTACTTAAAAATTTCCAGGACTTTTGTAGGATTGAGCTTGTTTGTTAAATCCCAATCTTATGATTTCTTTTTCTAAATCTTGGGCATTGGGTGTCGGGGTTGTAGCAGAAGGAACTTGAAAAGTATAACCCTTCGGCATTTCTCCGAATTGTCTTGGTGCTGTTAATTTGTAAAGTGCCATAATTTTAATGTTTTACAATTCTGCCTACTCTAAATCGGTTTTCGGCTTCTCCGTTTATTTGTTCTTCAAATTTAAATTTTTAGTTAGTCAAAATATGTCGCTGATTTTATGCACTGTCGTTTTTTTTAACATTGCATGTAACGGATAGCTATATGCGGCGTTTGCAAGCCTTGTGTTGCGCCTGCGGCAAGGCTTGCAAATGACCGTATATAGCGTGTTATCGGTATTATATTATTTCATTGACTATAATCGTCATCCCTATTTTAGTTATGTCCTT
>DYOK01000341.1 GCA_020720565.1 Acetofilamentum sp. | reverse complement strand
CTTTCCTATCTTTTTTATACCGGTAAGGGTTTTTTTGGAATAGAATATATTTTAATTGATTGTCGATAAATCCAAATTGTCCATATGCTATTGAATATTTGTTGAGTTTGATGTGCTTTTTTTCTTTTGAATCTTGGGGTTTAAATATGTCGTCAGAATCGTAAGCTAATAAATCTAACTTTAATTTATCCTTGATAACTTGAAAGCTTAAAATTTTGAATTCTCTTTTAACACGTACCACGCCCATGATTATTCTGTCGCAATGCAATTGAATATCGGCTTGGTTGAGGAAAACCCCATGAAATGGAGTTCGTTGCGTGAAATAATTGTAATTGTTTTTGTCGTTATAGTGTAATCGGTGTAAAACAATGTGGTCTATTTGACTGATATTGAACTTGTCGAGCTCCATTTTCGTCTTTCTGTCATATAAGAACAGCGTCGTGCTTGCAGCTTCGTAGCTCACAAAATAGTCAGATAAAACAACAATGTCGTCGATGGAATGATTTGCATTGCCGTAAAATAGTTTTACATCGCGATGCGGAACACTGATATCAATAATTTCCGATTCCTCGCCTATGGTTTGTGAGATGACTAGGTCAGAAAAAGTGATTAAAGCAAAAAGAAGAAGAGTAGTTTTTTTCATAATATTGATAATAGTATTCAGGGAAAAACAAAACAGTTGGTTGTAAAATAGTTAATTGATATTTAAAACCAGGTGCATTCAAGTAATATATACAAAAGTAGATTAAATAATATTGCACTCAAAGTTTTGTGTAGAGCAAGCGCATACTTTTAATTCAAATATTAAGTTCAGTTTACAAAGTTATAAAGTTGAAAGTTTATCACTTCGACCTGCCCCCACTAAGCGTAGAATACCAAAACAACTAGAGAGCTTAGTGCAAATGATATCCCCCTTAATCCCCCTTCTAAGGGGGATTTTAATGCAAATTATGACAGTTAGTTATACCAGTTGGCAGAATGGCAAAGTCTTTCCCCTTGGGGAAACGGAAAAGGGCATCAGTATTTACGAAGCAGAAACAATATACCATGCCAAAGAGAACATTGCAATAATTCAAAAAATAGTGATACCTTTGCAGGTGTTAAAAAATCGTTCAGAATGAAGTATTTAGACCCCAAAAACGACCTTACGTTTAAAAGAATCTTTGCCGATCATCCGCATTTGCTTATATCCTTTTTAAATGCTGTTTTACCACTCGATGGTCGCGAAATTGAATCGATCGAATATTTATCGCCTGAAATTATTCCCGAGTTACCTGGTCTTAAACACTCGATTGTAGATGTGCGTTGCACCGAAAAACATACTGGCAGGCAGTTTATAGTCGAAATGCAAATGTATTGGACGGCCTATTTCAAAGAAAGAATGTTGTTTAACGCCAGCAAAGCATACGTTCAACAGTTGAAAAAAGGCCAGACTTACAACTCGCTCACGCCCGTGTACGGATTGAGTTTGGTCAACGAAAACTTTGAGCTATCGCCCGAGTTCGAAAAAACATATTACCATCATTATCAGATGGTTC
>DYOK01000340.1 GCA_020720565.1 Acetofilamentum sp. | reverse complement strand
ACGAACCATCAAATTATTGACGTAGGTATCGACAATGGTACCTGTAATGTTTTTTTGGTCGAAGCTTGTGATGGTTTTGGTATAGTTACTTTTGTTGCTGTATTTAAACTCGGTTTTGCTCACCAAAGTATCGGAATAATACGATAATATCGATTCGATTAAACCCGAATTATTGTACTTTATTTCAATCAATGACGGATTTTGGTTTGGTTTTTCTACCTTCATCATTTGGCCTTTCGAATCGTATGATACAATTTGATTGGCAGGCTCAGGCTGATTCAAATCAAAAACTTTAATTAATTGGTTATTTTCATAAAGCAAAGTATCGTTGATATCCACCGTAAAAAACATATAATTGGTACCTACTTTACGAACCAAGAGGTTGTTTTCGTATGTGCTTTCTAGTTTCCATTCCAATTTATATTTTCCGATACTCGGGTCGTACGAATATGCTTTTTCGGATACAGAAGCAATTTTGCCTTTAAGATTAAAGTCAGAGGCTTGGTATTGTGGTAATTGTGCAAATAATCCGTAAGCAAGGAAGATCCCGATAAACAGTGTAAATGTTTTCATAATTGATTGTTATAATGAGTATTGTAATCCAAAGCCGATGTAGTTATATTTTATGGCCGATATGCCTCCGGCAGAGTTGGTCCATTTGTATTTTCCAAAATCAAATTGAGCATTGACAATCCATCGGAAATCTTCCGAAGCAAATATCTGAGGCTGAAATCCCCACCCCAAATAGCTCATGTCTCGCTTGATAGGTTCGCCGATTTGTTCATCGTCTAAATAGGTGTATTCGGTTAATTCTCCGGTTCCCCATCGGTAATCGAAATGTAGACTGTTGATAGTCAATACACTGACAAGACTATAAAGATAAATTCCCAGAATATTATTTGGCAAAAAATCTAACTTTCCTAACGCTTCGATTGCGGGGTAGTCGGAGGCAATCGGATAAATTCTAAGTCCAAAGGCACCAATTTTAGCTCTCATAATTCGCTCGTACGATAAATCTAAAAAGTTACCGTAATTGTAATCGTATGTACCGCCAAGCCTTATTCCCAATCTGTTTTTAGGCCAATAAGCAAACAGAAATTTCGATACTTCGACCTCAGCAAACGGTTGTAAATTATGATTGCCTTTATACGCTTTAGCGAGTTCCTGCTCAGGTTTGGAAAAAGTCATAAGGGTATTAAACTTTAGCGAGAATACTTTTTCTTGAGAATTGCCATAAAACGATAGCGTAATTAGGCTTAAAATCAGCAGAATTTTTAAAGGCTTCATGTTTAATTGATTTTGGTACTTAAATGCAATATTAAGATTTATTTAGAATCTGTCAAAATAGTATGTCAAAATTTTAGTATTTTTTAAAACCACAATGAAATTATTAATTTTACCGGCATGAATCCTCAACTTTTATCCGACAATGGTGATTACCGGTTTGGCTTGCTCAAATGCGGCCTTGAGTTACCGGCTCGTGCATATATAAAAACTATGTTTTATGTAAGCGTAGAATAAGAAATATCCAAAGAGCTA
>DYOK01000339.1 GCA_020720565.1 Acetofilamentum sp. | reverse complement strand
ATTATAAGTGCTCGATGTTTTTTGCATCAAAATATCTGCGTTTAAAATAGAGTGCTAATTTAACCAAAGCAATCATTACCGGCACTTCGACCAAGGGTCCCACCACAGCGGCCAATGCTTCGCCCGAATGTAATCCAAATATACCTATGGCTACGGCAATGGCCAATTCAAAATTGTTACTGGCAGCCGTAAATGACAAAGTGACTGTTTGTGCATAATTAGCACCAATTTTCCGACTCATCCAAAACGAAAGCACAAACATCACCACAAAATAGATAAGCAAAGGCAAGGCAATAAGCATCACATCGAATGGAATACTCACCATATATTCGCCTTTAAGCGAGAACATTACCACTATGGTAAAAAGTAAAGCGACTAAAGTCAAGGGGCTAATGCTAGGGATAAATTTTGTCTGATACCAAGTATCTCCTTTAAGTTTGATTAAAACGTATCGACTTAAAAACCCAGCTGCAAAAGGAATTCCGAGATAAATTAAAACACTTTGTGCAATGGTCGAGATGGTGATTTGCTCAACGGCAGCGTTAGTCGGAATGCCAAACCAAGCGGGTAAAATGGCAATAAATAGATAGGCATAAACAGAGAAAAACAACACCTGAAAAATGCTATTAAAAGCAACCAAGCCTGCGGCGTACTGCGTATCGCCTTTGGCTAAATCGTTCCAAACAATCACCATAGCAATGCATCTGGCCAATCCAATCATGATAATACCATACATGTAGGGCAAGTTCGATTGGTTTTCGCCAGGGAACAATTTAAAAAATAGAATAGCTAGAGCAAACATCAAAACAGGCCCGATAACCCAATTTTGAATCAAAGACAAGCTGAGTACTTTGTAATTTCGAAAAACGTCGCCCATTTCTTCGTACTTTACTTTGGCCAAGGGTGGATACATCATCAAAATTAGACCGATGGCAATGGGCAGATTGGTTGTGCTTTCAGGGGTCAGCTTAAATTGTTCCCAAAATTGGGTGACCGTAGGGAAGAGAAATCCAGACAAAATACCAACAGTCATGGCCAAAAAGATCCACAATGTCAGGTAACGGTCTAAAAAATTAAGTCTTTTATTCGATGGCATTTTAGATGAATTATTGAGTTATTTTTGGTTTGATTTCTTTATCGTAGAATTGTTTAAAAGCGACATTAATTTGGTCGCGAACGTGCCGGAATTCGCTCATGATAAACGTGTCGCTTCCAACGGCTTCCGACGGATCTTCGAAACCAATGTGTAAACGAGTATTCACTTTGCCCACAAAGGCAGGGCAGGTTTCCTTGGCACCACCGCAAACCGTGATTACAAAATCCCATGTTTTATCGAGGTACGCATCGACGTGATGGGGTCGGTGTTGGCTAATATCGATACCCAACTCTTGCATCACCATAACTGCTTTGGCATTAATTTGTTTGGCAGGTTCTGTTCCGGCCGAAAAAACATTGATGCGCGAATCGAACGACTGTAAAAAGCCGTGAGACATTTGGCTTCGGCAACTGTTGCCGGTACATAAAATTAGAATATTCATTTTTTTATTGTTGA
>DYOK01000117.1 GCA_020720565.1 Acetofilamentum sp. | reverse complement strand
ACTCCGGTTTTAAAATCTTGTCCGCCTCAAAAAATCTAATTTTCAGAACCCCTCTAAAGATAGATGGTATGCCTAGTGCACATAAAAAGAGCATTACACCAGATTGGCATAATGCTCTTGAAATTATTTAATTTATAATTAATTTACAGTTTGTGTGTAATTAGTTCCATTGACGGTGTATGTAACAGAACGGTCGCAAACATTGGTTTGATAAGTTCCATAGTCCACACCGACAGAAATGTTATCGTTAGCTACTGTTAAAGAACCTTGTTGAACAAATCGACATCCTACTCTAACCCAAAGTGGGTCGTTTACGGTAATGGTATAAGGTGTTGCACCTGCATTTACACCCGAAGCTGTACCCGTAATTTCGTATACATCATCGAAAGGCCACCACCAAGAGCTTTCGCCTTGTAACCAACGACGTGTTTGATTGGTTTCCCAAGAAGAAAATTCTCCGTTTGGTGCAGTTAATTTACCGCCTTCTACCACAAATGTGTAATTCAAAATACTGTCGGTATCATAGCCTTGATTGGTTACTGTTTTAGTACCTTCAACATGGTATTGGTTAAAGTAAAAATCTTCGAGAATAACCGAAATAGAAGACCCAGGTGTTCTGTATCTACCTGAAGCAGAAACAATTATTTTCCCTTTAATTTGGTCGGTCGAATTGACTGGGGTGCAATACGTGTCACCATAATCAATAACAAGGGACGTTAAAATACCATCAGTCCATTGAGCTGTAACAGTAGGGCATCCTGTGTTTACATCTCTATTTCCTCGATTGGTTTCGTCAGATTGTGAGCTCATGTTATCGTCCACCGCATTAAAAATGTTGTCAAAAGCGGATTGTGCAGACGCATTGTCCTCGACTAATTTTGCGGCTTCTTCCCGATCTGCTTTGTCTTCGTCCTTTTTGCACGAAGTAAAAGTTAAACTAGCTGCCAAAAAAAAGACCCCTAATTTTAAAATTGTTGTTTTCATAATTTTCGATTTAATAAAAGTTATATTTAATATTTCAATTGCTTTCGATTCTAAAACACATCATTGTAATGTTACCCCTATGCCTTTTGAAAAAAAGAAAATTTTAACCCACTTATAAATAGCCCCTAGCATCCAAAAGTCATAATGTTTAATAGCCTTCAGAGTCCTTTATTTTTGTTTTAACCACAAAATACTATAAAAATGGGACTCTTCAATCGAAACAAAAATACAAACAAACCAGAAGTTCTACAAATATTAGTTATTGTACGTCATTGACTTGGGCAAAAGTCATTAACGACAAACCTACAAAGCCCAATAACAAATTTACTTTATTCATAGCATAAAACAAATTTAAGTATTGTAGTACAAATCTACTTGTATTCATGTTTTTTCGAATCGAAAATGAAATGTTTTAGAGCATCTGTGCAGAAATATGCAACTGATTCTTAAGTATTCATTTCAAAACAAGTTGTTTAGCCGATTCCGAACAGAACACAGCAGCAGCCGTAGCCACATTGAGCGATTCGGTTAAATGTCCTTTCGAAAAATTGGGGATGCTTAATTTTTGGTCGATTAAAGCTTCAATTTGGGTCGATATGCCCTGTCCTTCGTTGCCCAACACTAACACATCTTTTTGCGTAAAGGTATGTTGATATACCGAATTGCCGTTCATAAATGTGCCATATATTCGAAAACCAGATTGTTTCAATTCTTCAATCCCTGTCATCAAATCGATATAATGAATCTTCATTTTAAACATAGCTCCCATCGAGGCTTGAATGGTTTTGGGATTATATAAATCGACCGAATTTATTGAGCAAATAATGTGTTCGATTCCAAACCAATGGGCTGTTCTGATAATTGTTCCCAGATTACCGGGATCTTGCAAATCGTCGAGCATCAAAACTGGACCATTTCCGATTTTGAATTGAGCCGATTCAGGAATATGAACCACAGCAATCAGTTTTGTGGGATTTTTCATATTGCTGATACGCTCCATGGTTTTTTGATTGACTGCCACAGATTGCGAAGGCCATTTTTTCGACAATTGCTCAAAATCTTCGCCGTAACCAATTAAGTGACTCAGTTCGTAATCTGATTTGGCCAGTTCTTCAATCATTTTATGGCCTTCCACCAAAAATAAACCTTGTGCTATGCGTTCCTTTTTGCGGTCGAGTGCTGCAAAATTTTTAATATCTTGGATCGAAATCTCCATAGTTTTTATTGTTTTTATCCGCAGGAAGAAGCTGTTGAGTTCAGTAAAGCAAATTCGGTATCGACCAATTTGTAAATTTTGTCGGAACGGCGGACAATTTCGTCAATTTGAAGCGAAAAAAGCTCGCCTTTTACGGTTTCTGTAACCGATTCGCGTCCTACCCTAATATCTTCGACTTTAGATTCGATGACGCCGGTTGTGGGGCCGGTGATTAAAATAGAGTCGCCCACTTTTAACGCATCACCACTTTCTGCAAGAAATTCAGCTACTTTCAGTTTCGAAAAATAGTTGGTGCCTTTACCAATGTAAACTTTCTTTTTGGTGGCTTTCGACCCATAAACCTCGCTCCATTCACCCATTTTGCGGCCCATGTAGTAACCATCCCAAAACCCACGATTGAATACGGTGCTTTGGCGGGATTCCCAGTCTGCTATTTTTTCTTTGGTAAATGAGCCTTCGAGGTAAGCTGTAATAGCCTCGTCGTATGTTTTACATACCGTTTTAACGTATTCGCCCGGGCGACCGCGTCCTTCAATTTTTAAGACCGATACACCTGCATCGAGTACTTTATCCAAAAATGGAATGGTATTTAAATCTTTGGCCGACATAATGTATTCGTTATCGACCTCAAATTCGACTCCCGATTCTTTTTCGGTAACGATATAGGGTTTACGGCAAGTTTGAAGACAAGCACCCCGATTGGCCGACGAATTTTGTTCGTGTAGGCTTAAATAACATTTTCCCGAAATGGCCATGCACAATGCGCCGTGGGCAAATATTTCGATTCGAATCAATTGACCCGAAGGCCCTTTAATTTGTTCGCGTTCAATGGCATCTGTAATGGCTTTAACCTGTGTTAAATTGAGTTCTCGTGCCAAAACCATGACATCGGCAAACATGGCGTAAAACTTGACAGTTTCTATATTGCTGATATTCAACTGAGTGGACATGTGAATTTCCATCTTTTTGGAAAACGCGTAGTTTATTGCCGCTTGGTCGGAAACAATAACTGCCGTTACGCCGGCAGTATGTGCCACATCCATAATGCGGTGCATCAGTTTAATATCGTGGTCGTAAAGAACGGTGTTGAGCGTCAGATAACTTTTGAGCCCGTTTTCGTTACAATTTCGAACAATCTCTTTAAGGTCGTCTGTTGTGAAATTATTGGCCGAATTGGCACGCATGTTCAACTGCTCGATACCGAAATATACGGAATTGGCACCTCCTTGAATGGCTGCTGCCAAACTCTCGAAACTCCCAACTGGAGCCATCAATTCGAAATCTTTTCTGGTTCTTGTCATATTTTTGAGTGGCTAATGCCCAAATTTTAATTTCTTGTATTTACAAAAGCATGTCAATTCGACATAAATTGTTACAAAAACAAACTATTATAACAATAATCTAAAAAGTACTTAAACTAACTCCCCAAGCAAAGTCGCTTGAGTTGCTCCCCTAATTTTAACCTTTACATAATCGCCTTTTTTAGCGTTAGGTGCCGTAAAAACTACGGTTTTATTTTGTGAGGTTCTTCCGTGCCACTGCTCGTTACTTTTTTTGGAAGTGCCTTCTATCAACACCTCGAATGTTTGTCCGATATCTTTTTGTTTGACTTTTTCCGAAATTTTATTTTGAAGTTCAATAATTTCAGTCAAACGTCTCGATTTGACGGCTTCGGGTACATCGTCGGGCAAGTTACGGTGAGCGTATGTGTTGGGACGTTCGGAATAGGCAAACATAAATGCCAAATCGAATTCGGCCCATTCTATCAACGAAAGCGTTTCTTGATGCTCGGCCTCTGTTTCGGACGAAAAGCCTGTAATTACATCGGTGCTAATGGCACAATCGGGCATAAAACGTTTAATGGCTTCCACTCGACTCATATACCATTCGCGTGTGTAACCACGACGCATCAATTCCAAAACACGCGTACTCCCAGACTGTGCCGGAAAATGAATGTGTTTGCAGATATTGGGGTATTTGGCCATGGTTTCGAGCACTTGATCGGTCATGTCTTGTGGGTATGAGGTCGAAAAACGGACTCTTAATTCTGGGGCTAATTCGGCTACTTTAGCTAATAATTGAGCAAAATTGACCTGCTCCGGCTCGTCTTTTTTCCACGAATATTTATCGACATTTTGTCCTAATAGCGTAACCTCTTTAAAGCCTTGTTCAATCAAAGTGCGAACTTCTACTAAAATGGTCTCTGGATCGCGGCTTCGCTCTCGGCCTCGTGTAAACGGAACGATGCAATACGAACACATATTGTCGCAACCTCGCATAATCGAGACAAAGGCCGAAATCCCGTTAGAAGCATAACGAACTGGTGCAATCTCGGCATACGTTTCTTCTCTCGACAACAACACATTAATTGCCGTTTGGCCAGTTTCGGCTTGCGATATCAATCGAGGCAAGTCGCGATAAGCATCTGGCCCGACAACAATATCGACCAATTTTTCTTGTTCGAGCAGTTTTTCTTTTAGACGTTCGGCCATGCAACCAATTACACCCACAATCAACTGAGGATTCGCATTTTTAACCCGTTTAAATTCACCGAGGCGACCGCGAATGCGCTGCTCGGCATTTTCGCGAATCGAGCAAGTGTTCACCAAAATTAAATCGGCTTGTTCCATTTGTTCAATCTGACGAAAGCCCGAATCGGCTAAAATTGACATCACTACTTCGCTATCGGCTACATTCATTTGGCAACCGTAGGTTTCGATATATACACTTCGATTTCCGGAATTGTTTTTCAACAATTTTTCGTGATCGAGTTGGTAGGGTTTACTGATAATCATTCTTAATTTCTATTATTTTGTTTACGGCCTAAAAGCAACGTAAATTGTTTTGCAAAGTTAGTTTATTATTTGGAATGATTAAAAATAATAAGGCAAATGCTTTTATACTATATTCAAGTATCAAAAACACCAATCTATTGTCCTTGGAATCGTGTCAATTTTTTCTTTTTTCTGACTATTCCTGCTGAATAATACACAGAAATGACATTTAACATGGCTCTTTTACCGCAATAAATTATATCTTTGCACCCTACAAAACAAAATCGATGAGTCAGGAAGTTTACATTAACAAACTGAGTCGTTTTTTACCAAACCAACCCATTTCTAACGACGAAATGGAGGACTATTTAGGCAGAATAAGCGGCTCAAAATCACGTGCAAAATCTATTATACTTCGAAATAATGGCATAAAAACCCGTTATTACGCATTAGATAAAAACCAAAAATCGACACACAGTAACGCCGAATTAAGTCTCGAAGCTATCAAAGTTTTAGAATCGAAAGGCGTTAAATTAAACGAAGTCGATTTGTTGGCTATTGGAACGACTTCGCCCGACCAATCTCTCCCTTCGCATGCATCGATGGTTCATGGTCTTCTAGGTAATCATCCAATGGAAGTGATTACTCCGCATGGCTCGTGCAATTCGGGTATGTTAGCTCTTAAATATGCATTTATGTCAGTTATCACTGGCGAAGCCGAACATGCCATTGCAGGTGGATCTGAGAAACTTTCGACTTGGATGCTTTCGGAACATTTCGAAGATGAGGCACAAAAATTAGTTTCGCTTAACGAAAAACCTTATGTAGCCTTCGAACGTGAATTTTTACGCTGGATGCTGTCGGACGGTGCCGCTATGGCATATTTGGAAAATCATCCCAATTTGGTCGATTTATCGTTGAAAATTGAATGGATCGACATTAAATCATATGCTCACGAATTGGAAACCTGTATGTATTCGGCTTGCGTTAAGAACGAAGACGGAAGCATCATACCATGGAGAGATTTATCGTCGAAACAAATTACCGAAGGTTCGGTTATGGCCTTACACCAAGATGCCCGTTTATTGGGCGATACCATTGTAGAATATGGTGCCATGGGTTTAAAATATGTCTCGGATAAATATGGTTTTTCGACCGAAGAATTAAGCTGGTTTTTACCTCATATGTCGTCGGAATTTTTCCGAAATAAAATTGAAGTTCTGGCTGCTGAAGCCGGCTGCCCTATTCCACAGTCGAAATGGTTCACCAATTTAACTAAATTTGGAAACGTTGGGGCCGCATCGGCATTTTTAATGTTAGAAGAATTATTTAACAGCGGCAAATTGAAACGTGGCCAAAAAATCTTATTAATGAGCCCGGAAAGTGCCCGATTCTCTTATGCCTATATGATGCTTACGGTAGTATGATTCTTTCGGCAGAACAGGTCAAAAAACTCATCCCTCAAGATGACCCCATGGTAATGGTGGGCGATTTATTGTATATCGACGAAAAAACAACCATTTGCCAGTTTACCATCCCGCAAAATCATATTTTAAGCGAAAACAATCTTCTAAATAGAACCGCATTAATCGAAAATATGGCCCAAACGGCCGCAGTAAGATCTGGTTATTTGGCACAACAAACTGGTTCTATGCCCAAAACTGGATTTATTGGTAGTATTAAAAACTTCGAGATTCTAGCTAATGTATCATGCGGTCAAACACTTACAACAACTATTATTAATACCGGAGAAATTTTTAATGCCAGTATTATCGAAGGCAAAATAGAGTGTGACGGACAGCTTATAGCACGTGGCGAGATGAATATTTTTTTGTTGGATGTTATCGAAAACTAAGATTTTTGAGTCAAACGTTAATTTCCAATCCCCTAAATTTTAATGTTTTATTTTAGTAAATTCAAAATTAAGCAAATTACCTTTTAAATAAGGTTAAAAAAAGATTTCGAAATTTAAAAAAATCAAATAAATTGTCAGAAATAAAATACAAAACCCCTGATGCCTAAATTATTCATTAATAACTTATTAGCATGAAAATTAACGAAGTACCCCAAGACGACGCCCACATGCTCGAAGGCAAAACCAAAGAAATTCAGTATGCCGTGGACGAAAACGGCAATTATATACGTGTTAAAAGTGTGGGTTGGGAACCCAAAAACATTATTATGCAACAAGCTTGGGACGAAGTAAACGAAAATATCGAAATGGCATTAAACGAAGTAAAAGCTGGCAAGAAAAGCCCTATATACTATTTTATGCACAAAAATATTATGACCGTATCGCTTTTAGCAGAATACACCGGTTTTTTTGCTTGGACAGTCAAACGCCACTTTAAACCAAGTATTTTTTCAAAACTATCCGATAAAAAATTGGAGAAATATGCCGAAGCCTTTCAACTTAATCACATCGACGAATTAAAAAATTTCAATGCATAATAATCAAAATCATAATACTCAAAATATAGAATTGTTAAAATTTGAGCACGGCATGTCGGCTCATTGCGAGAACGGCGTAACCGGAAATCTTTTACGGTATTACAATATCAAACTTAGCGAAGCCATGGTTTTTGGCTTAGGATCTGGGCTGTTCTTTACCTATTTACCCTTTATTAAAATGAACGGGGCACCGGTCACTTCGTACCGCCCACTTCCTGGTTTAATTTTTAAACGGGTTACCAAAGCCTTGGGTATCAAATCGAAATCTGTAAGATATCCTTTTAATACCAAACGCTCGATGGAGCACGTCGATGAGTTGTTAGCACAAGGTATTCCCACTGCAATGGTGGTTGGGGTTTACCATTTGTCCTATTTTCCTGCACCTTATCGATTCCATTTTAATGCACACAATATTGTGGCTTTTGGTAAAAAAGATGGCCAATATGTGGTAAGCGACCCCATTATGGAAACCGAAGAATGGATCTCGACAGCGGATTTACTCAGAGTAAGATATGCCAAAGGCACCTACAAACCCAATGGCAAAATGTATTGGATTAGTCAGGCACCAAAGGATGTTGACATTAGAAAAGCCGTGATTAAATCGATAAAAAGAACAGCCGAACAAATGGTGATATGGCCCGGTCCAATTATTGGCACCAGAGGCATGCGATTGTTGGCGGGTGCCATCAGAAAATGGGGCACTTGGAAAGACGAAAAGAAAGCCGCTAAATATTTAGGTTCGATTGTTCGAATGCAAGAAGAAATTGGCACCGGCGGAGCAGGTTTCAGGTTTTTGTATGCCGCCTTTTTACAAGAAACTGGGCAATTGTTAAACTTACCCGAATTATCGGAGTTTTCGAAAGAAATGACCCGAATTGGTGACATGTGGCGTTTATTTGCCACACAATCTGCAAGGGTGTGTAAATTCAGATCGGGCGAAAACGAAAATTACCAATCAGTTGCCGATTTGCTCGTAGCCATTTCGAAGGAAGAGGATATTCTTTTTAAAAATCTGTACCAATTTATTAAAACGAT
>DYOK01000116.1 GCA_020720565.1 Acetofilamentum sp. | reverse complement strand
CATCATTCAAAAAATCGAATTGAAACACGTGATTTTTCAAAAGGTTTGCACCGTGTTCAATACGGTCGTGCATTACATTTACGTCTGCTTGGTCGAGGGTAGAAGCATAAATGTTGTATTTGTTAGTCAAACCCGCCAAAAGGTTTCCTGTTCCAGCGGCACAGTCCCAAACATAGTATTCTTCTTGCCAGTTTTCGCCCAAATAATCGGTGAGGTATTTTTGCGAAAGTTCAACCCAAATTCTTGGGGTAAAAAATGCACCTTTGCGTTCTCTGATGTCTTGCGGAACAAGCAAATCTCTACGCTCAATAATGTATTCTTGAAATTCTTTTAATGGCGGACGTTTGTAGCGTTTCCAAAAAAGTTGATACGTTTCTCCGTTGCGAATGTTGATGGTTGCGTCAAACATTTGCTTGATGTTTTCTTTCGCAATCTTGTAGCCTTGATTTTGAAAAATTACAAATAAATTGTCTCGAATGGTTGTGTCGTCATCTGTTTTCTGTGTGTCTTTATCGTCAACAAAAAGGTCGGCTAGATAAAAATCGCTGTCCAAAATACTTGCTTTTTTTAGCTCATCCCAATGCACGTCAATTATCGGTTTCACAATATCCAACCAACGTAAATAAATAGGGATAAAATTATTTTTGTCAATTTTTATTTTGCTTGTTTCGCTTGCTTTGGCAATATTATTAGCAATAAAATGTTTAATTTCTTTTTCGTCCTTAAGGTAGTCGTAAACAGATGTATTTTGTTTAAGCGTAGCTTCAACACGTTCTTTAATGAGTTTAAATTCTTTTGTTTCGTGGTTGCTTGGTGTTACGTTCCAATTAAAGTCGTTTAGGTAAAAAATGTCCTGAACACTGATGTATGGGACAAAAGCAATTTTTTTGAAGTCAAACGCACCTAAAAACACAGGCGGCAAAATTTTGTCGAAGGTTCGGGCTTTACCGATGGTTAAAATAAGTTGAACGAACATGGTCGGCACGTCGTAGTCGCCTGTTTTGGCTTCTGCCCAGAGTAATGGTGTTCGCCCAAATAAACTGTTTTGTTTCGGAAAAACGGTAAAGTCAATATTGCCAATAATTTCGGTGGTGTCGAAATGTTTAAACCAATCGGCACCAACCTTATTTTTCAGTTCTTCTTCTCGTATGTTTTTATATTTCATTCGTCAATGTTTGTCTTTTACGGTGTTGCATTACAATTGGGGCAAGACACAATAATTTTGCTTTGCCAATATATTTAAGTTGATTTGCTTTTAAGTTACATCAAACTTATCTGTAGTCCAAAGAATCAAACAGTTGACTGAATTAAATTTATAACTATGGGCAATTTACTCTTAAGCTACACAAAGGTTAACGCAGACGACAAGCTTTGAAAAACTTAAAGCATTTTTAGTTTTGATAACACATACTGTAAATTAATGCTTCACATGTCATTTAGGAATTCGGTCATTGAAATAATTTTGGTATCATTAATTTTAACTAAAGTTAGCAAATCCTTGTCTCCTGTAATCAAAAACTTGGCTTGTCCATCGACCGCTAGATTAAGCAAGAAATTGTCCTTAAAATCACGGCAATCTTTTATGTCCGATTTAATATGCACGTATTTTCCTATTGATTCGAAAGATATTAGAAGTTTGTCGATATCAGCCTCAGAAAAATATTTCTGAAATTTAGGTCGTCGTGACACTTCTAAAAATTCTTCAATCAATTCTTTTGAAAATAAAATTTGAACGTCCTTTTTCTTAAAAAGAATATCAAGTTTGATGAATTCCTTAGTAATTAAGAAACTAATCCAGAGATTGGTGTCGATTACAATTCTGGTTTTTCTAATCTTCATATCTCTTACGCCTAACAGACTCAACCTCAGCGGTAATTTCGTCTAAAGTCGGAACTGAAACGGAATGCTTTCTTAAACTATTTAGCAAGTCAATGAAGTCCGTTTGGTTTTTTTCACTATTCATACTGATTAGGTTTAAATCGGCCAATCCCTTGAGAATGCTTTTGGCTTTGGGATTTAAAATTTCAATTCTTAAAGTTTCCATATCAATACTTTTATACAAAGTTAAAAATTAAATTGGAATTTAATAAGATGCCTTCTCTATATTTTAAAATCTTCAACCTATTTAATATTTTTGTAACTGGTTATTTATCAATCATCTATATTGATAAATACGGCATTAAATTACAGCCAATACTTAATGGCTTCGGGCTTTTTTTTAATTCCCCGTTTGCGATTTTTGGATGGCATCGGCAATTTTCTCCATTAACCACATCGGGGTCGAAGTGGCGCCGCAAATGCCCACACTATCGTTGCTGGTGAACCAAGAAAAATCAACATCCTCAACATCGGACACAAAAAATGAACGTGGATTCTCAAGTTTACAAACCTCGTAGAGCATTTTACCATTCGAACTTTTTTTACCACTTACAAACACGACCACATCGTGCATGCGGGCAAATTCGGGAAGCTCGTCACCTCGCGAGGCTACTTGTCGGCAAATGGTATCGTTCGAAATAACTGAACTGTCGTGTTCCAGAACTTTTTGCTCGATAATTTCTCTAATATGTTTAAATCCGGTTATGCTCTTTGTGGTTTGAGAGAACAAATTGATGGGTTTGCTAAAATCGACTTTTTCTAAATCTTTTTCGTCTTCGACCACAATGGCTTTTCCACCAGTTTGACCCACCAAACCATTCACTTCGGCATGGCCTTTTTTACCATATATCACCACTTGTCCTCCTTCGGCTGTGATGGCATCGCTACCTTCTTTAATTTTATTTTGCAATTGCAAAACTACAGGGCAAGATGCATCGACCAATTCGATATTGTTTTCTAAAATGGTTCGGTAGGTTTCGGGCGGCTCGCCATGGGCACGAATCAAAACTTTACAATTTCGTAAGTTTTTTAAATCTTCGTGTTCGATGGTGATTAATCCCATTTCTTTTAAACGGTTCACTTCCACATTGTTGTGAACAATATCGCCCAAGCAATACAATTTTCCTTCTTTATTAAGGATGTCTTCGGCTTTTTGAATGGCATATACCACTCCAAAACAAAAACCCGATTTTGAATCTATATCTATTTTCATCTGATTAATTAATGTTTGATAATTCGGGCTTAATGCCCAGTAAAATGTTGATATTTTAAGGTCATCGAGCTGTATAATATTTATATTTTAATGATTTTCTGAAAGTTGTGTTAAAAAAATACAACATTTCATTTTTACAATTGTTTGAGCTCAAATATTATTTATTGGGATTCGAAATTGATTTGAATGTATTTTTAATAATCTCAAGTGCCACGTTTAATTGGTCGTGTTTTTCGAGGTAAGTATTGTCGAGCACATGGGCATCGGATGCTTTTTTAAGTGGGCTTTCGGCTCGGTTTTCGTCTTGAAAATCGCGTTGAACGATATTTTGATAGACTTCGTCGAAGCTTACCGTTTGTCCATTTTCTATTAATTCTTTGTATCGTCTTTGCGCTCTGACTTCGGGGTCGGCAGTTAAAAACAGTTTGACCTCGGCTTCGGGAAACACAACAGTACCTATGTCGCGACCGTCGAGAATTATGCCCTTTTGTTCGCCCATTTTTTGTTGTAAAGCCACTAATTTTCTTCGTACAATGGCATGGCTACTCACTTCGCTAACCCGCGACGACACTTCCATATTACGAATTTGTTCTTCGACGTTGATGCCATTCAGAAGCGTATGTGCTTTCCCTTGTAAATCGAGTTCAAAGCCGACTGCGACATGTTCCAAAATCGGTTCCAATTCTGCAATCTTCAATACATTTTGCTTGAACAAGTCATTCTGTATACAATATAGCGTTACAGCCCTATACATAGCACCTGTGTCGATATAAATATATTTGAGTTGACGTGCCAATTCTTTTGCTAAAGTGCTTTTGCCACAAGACGAATAGCCATCGATGGCTATGATTATTTTGGGTTGATTTTTATACATCGATTCAATTGATTGGTCTTTTTAACTAAGGTCTTCGACCTATTTCTTGATTTTGTAACTTCCTTTCTATCTTGTTCTTACGTTAATAAAATGCGACATTGATTTATTCTTTGTACTTTAAATTCGAAACGCAAAAAGATGATATACTAATGTTGCAAATTTAGGGCTTTGTTTTTAATTTTTTTATTTTAACGTTTAATTCTTTTTGAGCCAAAATCCAAAATTCAAAACTCAAAACTTAAATTTATTCGTTAAGAAGCCTAATTTTGTCATTATCTTTGGGGTTTTAATTTTTTTAGAGTTGCGACGATTCAATAAACAAATTGTTATTAGCTCGTGCGAACAAGATCAAAACAAATATTTCGAATTTCATTAAAATAAAAAGAACATATGATAGGAACTGGTCTCTCCCTTTGGCTTATACCATTAATTTTGGTGCTTTCCCTAGGGATAAGTATTTGGTTTTATCGCAATGACGTTTTTCTAAAAGATGCATCAAAGAGCATTCGAATGGTCTTGTTTTCGTTAAGGTTTTTGTTGGTTTTTACAATCGGTTTATTGCTTCTTAAGCCCTTTAGCAAACATTTGCAAAGCGAATTTTACCAACCCGAGCTCATTGTTCTTCACGACCAAAGTCAATCGCTTCGGTTAAGCAAAGATAGTACATACGACGTGCATCAATTTGCAAAAGAACGGGCAGAATGGATTCAAAGCCTAAAAGATGCCGATATTCCCGTCAGAATGTATGGATTCTCCGACTCTCTGTATCAAAATTTTGACACTACTTACCAGCAAGAAATAAGCAATATTTCTGCAGCACTTCAACAAGTTTTTGGCGAAAATGCAGGAAAGACGGTCGGCGGAATGGTTGTAATTAGTGACGGGATTTACAACCGAGGTGAGGATCCCGTTTACAGAGCGTCGCAATGTAATTATCCAATATACACCGTTGGTCTAGGCGATACCAGTTCAAGTAAAGACATTAGGGTGAGTTTACTCGAAATCAATAAAGTGGCTTATAGCAATCAAAATATTCCATTTAAATTGGATATTTTAGGCGATAATCTGCCAATTGGGACTGGGAAATTTACCATCAAAATTGACGGAAAAACCATTAAAACAGAAACTTTTCAAGTTAAACAATCGCACTTTTTCGGGAGCTTTACACAGTCGATTGCTGCCTTGCCTGTTGGAATGCACCTGCTTAATGTGGAATTAGAGTCTTTTGACGGCGAGTACAACCTAGTCAATAACCGACGCAGTGTTTATATCGAAGTGGTCGACTCGAAGCAAAAAATACTGGTACTTTTCGATGCCCCTCATCCCGACATTGCAGCCATTCGTTCGTCACTCGACCAATTATCGCATATTGAGTGTAATTATCAATCGGTGGGTCAATTCGATGGCAAAATTGAGCCTTACCACCTGATTGTTTTACACCAACTTCCGTCGACATCCTTCCCTCTAAGCGAATTAATACAAAAAAGCCAAAAGATGGGGATCTCGCTATGGTCTGTTGTTAGCAATTCGACCGACTTAAAGTCGCTTCAAAATATCCATCCATTAATTAAGTGGAGCAAAGTGCATCCTAACGCACAGTTTACCAACAGCCAAATCAATTCTGCATTTAACTTGTTTGGATTGGAATCGGGATTGATTCAATTTATGGAAAAAGCACCACCTCTTTGGTGTCCAAGTATAAAAATTAATTCGACCGAAGCCATTCAGGTTTTATCTAATCAAACCATTAAAGCCATACCCAATGGGCAAGCACAGATTTTCTTTGCTGAAAATGAGTTTCAAAAGCTTGGATTTATTGTTGGCGAAGGGATTTGGAAATGGAAAATGTATAACTACAAACAAGAACAAAACACCATATGGTTCGACCAGATTATTCAAAAAACGAGTCAATTTTTGTTGGCAAAAGCCATCAAAGATTTGCTTAGGGTCGATGTTCAAAACCAATATACCGATTATGAATCGGTACAAATCAACGCTCAATATTTGAATCCATCGTTCGAGCCTGTAATAGATGCACATTTGGCAATGGAACTTACTCACAATAACAATTCGCCATCGCATAAAACCATGGTGTCGGGTGGCACTTCGCACAGCCTCAAATTAGGTCGCCTTGAGCCTGGCTTGTACCGATATAAAGTTTATCCTACAGCAGCCGATGGGCAAACTCGTATTGATAAAATTGAGAAATCGGGACAATTTGTGGTAGAAGCAACCGATATCGAGTTCGAAAATTTAACGGCCAATCACCAGTTATTGAACCAAATTTCGGAGCAAACAGGTGGATTTTTGGCCAACAAACACCAATTAAAGCAACTGGCCGACAGCATTATAGCGTCGGATCAATTTAAGCCTCGCCAGTATTCAACCGAAGAAGTTTCGGATTGGATCGAAATTAAATGGTTACTTTTTCTACTTGTAGCTTTGGCCACAGCCGAATGGTTTATCAGAAAGTGGAATGGCACGGTTTAGTTCAGATTAAGCGATAGACATTTTCAAAAGTATAATCAATAGCTAATTTTTCAGGTTAATTCTTTTTTTGAGGTGCTATAAAATATCTTTGTGTAGCTTTGTGACTTCTTTGTGCACCCCTGCCTACCGTCAGGCAGGTTTGTGTAACAGCTATACCACAAAAAACGCAAAGGAAACCACAAAAAACTCAAAACGATACATTGCGATGCACTGAGCGTAGTCGAAATGATGAAAGTAAAAATAGCACCTCAAAAAAAAGAATTACCCTAATTTACAGATATTTTGCAACTAATGCCACGTACAATTGCCACGTATAGGGCAGCTTATCGTTAGGAAAAGACAATAAGTAGTTCGAATACCTTAATCCACATTACAGCGTTTAAAATTGAATGATTAATCCGCATGGTTACTCATCTAATCCAATGGCGTAATAAGCACGAGTACCATTTGGAAAGTGGCCTTCAATTAAAATACCACCACTCGACTTATTAATAATATTTTGTATATCAGTCGCATCTTTAACAGGTTCTTGGTTAATTGCCGTGATGATAAAGCCTTCTTGCATGCCTTTTTTCATCAACTTACCAGGCGATAATTGTGTAATCTGCACCCCACTTTTCAATCCCATTTTCGACAATTCTTCTGCGGAAAGCACTTTAAATTTAGCCCCTAAAATATCGATATTTTCTGCTTTGCTCATAGTGGTTAAGTTGTACTGATTCTTAAGTACCATGTCGAATATTTTTTCGTCATCGTCTCGAATTAAAGTGACAGTAATTTTATTGCCTGGTCTGTGTGTTCCAATCTGCTCGTACAATTCTGATGAATTTTTGATGGAAATATTGTTAATTTTAACAATCACATCGCCCACTTTAATTTTAGCATCTTCGGCAGCACCACCAGGAGTCACTTCTTTTACATAAACCCCTTCGAGATTTTTAACCCCTAACTGCGATGCCGTAGATGCATTTAACTCGTATATACTAACCCCCAAAAGTGCACGTTGTACCTCGCCAAACTCCATTAAATCGGCTACAACCTTTTTAACAATATTCACTGGCAAAGCAAACGAGTAACCTACATACGAACCTGTTTGCGATGCAATTGCTGTATTAATACCTATCAATTCGCCTTTGGTATTAATTAATGCTCCGCCGCTATTTCCTGGATTGACCGCAGCATCAGTTTGAATAAAAGCTTCTAAACTGGTTCGCGAAGACATACCCAAAGAACGGGCTTTTGCACTCACAATACCTGCAGTAACTGTACTGTTTAGGTTAAAAGGGTTGCCAATAGCCAAAACCCATTCGCCCACATTAATAAGGTCCGAATTTCCGTATGGCATAGGAACCAAGTCCGTTGCATCAATTTTAAGTAAGGCTAAATCGATAATTTCATCTTTACCAATTAATTTGGCTTTGTAAGTCTTTTTGTTGTTAAAAATCACTTCGATTTCGTTAGCCCCTTTAACCACATGGTTATTGGTAACAATGTATCCATCGCTAGAAATTACGACTCCAGAACCCGAGCTCATTGTCGGGACATGCTGTTGTATACCTCCCCCGCCAAAGAAAAAGTCGAATGGCGAAGCGTAGTTTACCGTTTGCGATCCCGATGACATAACATGTACGACTTGGTCTACAGCCATTGAAGCAGCAGCCGTAAAATCGGTGCTCATGTTTGCCCCATAATTCACATGACGAACTGGAGTGTTGTTATTCGATTGTAAAAAATTAGATTCTTTCTGTTGATGTGTGTAGTAATTGATAGCAGACACTACTATACCGGTTAATACGGCTACTCCTAATAATTCAAATACTCTTCTCATATCACAATTTATTTAAGGTCTTCGACCTATTTTATATTTTTTAAAATTGACAATTTATGGCCTTCGACCTATTTTGTTTTTTTTGCAACTACCTATATACCATGTTTCTGACATAATAAAACACGACATTTAATTATGCATGATACTTAAATTTTACATAATCTACCTTTTCAGTTATCCATTAGAGTGTATCTAAA
>DYOK01000115.1 GCA_020720565.1 Acetofilamentum sp. | reverse complement strand
AAAAAAAGGCAGCCTTGTTTTAAGACTGCCTTTTATATTTGAACTAAAAACTTAATTTTAGATATCGAATTTCAAACCTTGAGCCAAAGGTAAGGCTGTACCGTAATTTACGGTATTGGTTTGACGTCGCATGTAGATTTTCCAAGAGTCAGATCCCGATTCGCGTCCGCCACCGGTTTCTTTTTCACCACCAAAGGCACCACCAATTTCGGCACCAGAAGTTCCTAAGTTGACATTGGCAATACCGCAATCTGAACCAACTAACGATAAGAATGTTTCAGCTTCGCGAACGTCTAAAGTAAAGCAAGCCGACGATAAACCTTGTGGAACGCCGTTGTTAATTTCAATAGCGTTGGTGATATCACCTTTATACTTAATCAAATAAACAATAGGAGCAAAGGTTTCTTCTTGAACAATTTTATAGTGGTTTTCAGCTTCAGCAATACAGGGCACTACATAAGTTCCCGATTCAAATCCAGGACCAGTAAGCACTTGACCGCCAAACAATACTTTTCCGCCTTCGGCTGCTACTTTTTCAACAGCATCGGTAAACAAACTTACAGAAGCTTTGTCGATAAGTGGTCCAACCAATGTTTCAGGTTTCAATGGGTTGCCAATTTTTGGAACAATTTTTTCGTATGCCGATACAAATTTATCGCGAACTTCGTTGTAGATTTTTTCGTGAACAATAACACGACGAGTCGACGTGCAGCGTTGTCCTGCAGTACCTACAGTACCAAATACAGTCGACATTACAGCCATTTGGATATCGGCTTTGTCCGAAATAATAACGGCATTGTTACCACCTAATTCCAAAATAGTTTTGCCCAATCGTTTGCCTACAATAGCACCTACTCTTTGTCCAACGGCAGTCGAACCAGTAACCGATAACAATGGAATACGTTTATCGGCTAAGAAGTTATCGCCCATAATCGAAGATTTGGCAATTACCAAGTTAAATACACCTTCGGGAATATTATTGTCTTTAAGTACTTTGTGGATAATGCGTTGAGTAGCAATTGCAGTTAAAGGGGTTTTAGAAGATGGCTTCCAAACGACCACATCACCTGCTATAGCAGCTAAAGCAGTATTCCATGCCCAAACGGCCACTGGGAAGTTGTACGAAGTAACGATACCAACTAAACCAAGTGGATGATATTGCTCCGACAAACGGTGCATAGGGCGTTCCGATTGCAAATTGATACCATTAATCAAACGAGATTGACCGGTAGCAAAATCACAAATATCAATCATTTCTTGAACTTCGCCCAAACCTTCTTGGTAAATTTTGCCCATTTCAAGCGTTACTAAAGCACCAAGTGGCTCTTTATATTCTCGCAATGCCAATCCGATTTGACGAACCACTTCGCCTCTTTGAGGTGCAGGTACGTTACGCCATACTTTAAAAGCTTGCTCTGCTTTTTTAATTACGTATTCGTAATCTTCTAAAGTTCCATTTTTTACTTTGGCAATTTCTTTTCCGTCGATAGGAGAAAAAGAAGAGGTAATATCACCTTTGGTGTCGATCCATTCAGCACCTGTAGAAACACCCAAGTTCACATCTTGCAATCCGAGTGTTTTGAAAATTTGTTGAATATCCATGTTTGTTTTTGTATTTCAGTTTGAGATTTTGTAAAAATAAATAAAGTAAGGGGACTTGCAAATCTGTTTTTTATGTCGTTCAACCGAAAAAGTCAATTTTGCAAGTTCTCTATTTTAATTTCTGCTTATTCCTTTTCGAGGAAAGGATATTTATAATTGGTTGGAGGCACCAGTGTTTCTTTAATGGTACGGGTGTTGGTCCATCGAATTAAGTTAAGATAAGAACCTGCTTTATCGTTAGTGCCTGATCCACGAGCGCCGCCAAAAGGTTGTTGTCCAACAACTGCACCTGTGGGCTTGTCGTTTAAGTAGAAGTTACCGGCAGCATAACGAAGGGCTTCGGCCATACGATTCAATTCGTATCGATCTTGTGCAAAAATTGCCCCTGTTAAGGCATAAGGCGAAGTTTCGTTACAGATTTTTAATGTTTCGTCGAGTTTCGCATCTTCGTACACATAGATAGTAAGCACGGGTCCGAATATCTCTTCTTCCATGGTTACAAAATGCGGATCGGTAACTCTAATGACAGTTGGCTCAATAAAATAACCTTTGCTGTCGTCCCAATTACCACCCGAAACAATTTCGGCTTTGTCGCTATCTTTAGCCATTTGAATGTATGCGGTAATAGAATCGAATCCCGATTTGTCGATTACAGCGTTCATAAAATGATGGAATTCGGTAACGTCGCCTACTGTAAATTCAGCTAAATCTGCTTTAAGGTTTTTCTCAACTACTGGCCACATCGAGGCAGGAATATAAGCACGTGAAGCGGCAGAGCATTTTTGTCCTTGATATTCGAATGCACCACGAGTTAGTGCTGTAGAAACGGCAAAAGGCTCGGCAGTTGGATGAGCAAATACGAAGTCTTTGCCTCCAGTTTCGCCCACTATACGTGGATAAGCTTTATATTTTTTGATATTTTCGCCGATTGTTTTCCAAAATTGTTGGAAGGTATTGGTCGATCCGGTAAAGTGGATACCTGCAAAGTCGGGTGAGTTAAATACTACATTGCCTACAGTTCGTCCTGGTCCGGGAACAAAGTTAATTACACCATCGGGTAAACCAGCTTCTTTGAAAATTTTCATCAAATAGTAATTCGACAAAATAGCAGTTGTAGCAGGTTTCCAAACGGTAACGTTACCCATCAAAACTGGAGACATGTTCAAATTAGAACAAATGGCTGTAAAGTTAAATGGGGTTAAGGCAAATACGAAGCCTTCCAAAGGTCTGTATTCTAATCGGTTGATAACACCAGGAGAACTAATGGGTTGGTCGGCGTAAATTTGAGAAGCAAAATGTGCATTGAACCGTAAAAAATCGATGGTTTCGCATGCCGCATCAATTTCGGCTTGATATGGATTTTTACCTTGGCCTAACATCGTGGCCGCATTCATGGTTTGACGGTATTTGGTAGCAATAAGTTCGGCTGCTTTCAAAGTTATCGAAGCACGCTCTACCCAAGGCATTGCAGCCCATTTTTCTCTAGCAACCAAGGCTGCATCGATAGCCATCTGAACTTCTTTTTCGCCGGCTACATGGTAAGTTGCCAATACATGACCATGATCGGTAGGCATGGTAAACTTAGCAATATTGCCAGTTCTTATTTCTTTTCCGCCAATAATTATTGGAATTTCGATAGGATTATTTTTAAGCTCTTCGAGCTTGGCTTTTAATTCTTTTCTTTCTGGTGAGCCAATACGATATTCCTTTACAGGTTCATTTTTTGGCAACTCGAACATAAAAACGGCATTGTTCATAGCTAAAGTTTCTTTTTATAAATGATTAAAATAAATAGTTTAGAACACATTTTTGAGTCAATTTTCTAAGCTAGCTTAGTCGTTCAACTCTTAAATCAAATCTTTACAAATGGCTTTTAAACTCCTTTTATAAATTTTGTACAAACTTATAAAATCTAGGGCTATTTTTTGGATTGTAATCCTCCTTTTTTCAATGAGATTAATCAGTACTTTTTTAAATGAAGTATTCCTTTGTTTTTACAGCAAAAAAAACGCAGTAGAATTGATCCACTGCGTTTTTTTTAAGTAAGCAAGAGCTTAGAGTAATTTATTCAATTTGTCGACAAAAACCGATTTTGGAACAGCGCCCACTTGTTTGTCGACCACTTGGCCACCTTTGAAAAACAAAACGGTAGGAATATTACGAACGCCAAACTTAACAGGAGTTTCTGGGTTTGAGTCGATATCGATTTTTACCATTTTGGCACGTCCTTCGTATTCTTTCGACATCTCCTCGATAATTGGACCAATCATTCTGCAAGGTCCGCACCATTCTGCCCATAAATCGACCATTACGGGAACATCAGACTTTAAAACAACGCTTTCGAATTCTGCGTCTGTAACATGTAATGCCATAATATTTATATTTTATATTTTTAATTTGTTTTAAAATTCAAAGCTAAACTTTTTTTGAAAAATTTAAAAGTCAATTTATCAAACTGTTTAAATTAAATTCGCTCTATTTTTTTAGTGTTTGATTATCTGGTAAATAACAATTCTCTGTATTTTGGCAAAGGCCACATTTCGTCATCGACAATCAATTCTAATTTGTCGATGTGGTAGCGGATTTGATCCAAAAATGGTTTGACATGTTCACTGTAAGCTTCTGCTTTATGGGTTATTTCGTCAATCTTGTTGGCTTCTTTTCTGGCAGCAATCATATCTCTAACCATGCGTTCTACTTCGCCAATGTGGAAGGTAATCTTCTCTAACATTTTCATTTGAGGTAGGCTGTCGGCATTGGGCATCAAATCTTTTAAGCCTTTAACATTGGTTATCAGTATGTTTTGATATCTGATGGCCGTGGGAATAATGTGGTTAAGCGCTAAATCGCCAAGAACTCTGGATTCGATTTGTATCTTTTTGATAAATATTTCCTCACGAATCTCTTTACGGGCTTCCATTTCGCGTGGACTCAAGATATTTAATTCGTCGAATAAAGCCAAAGCGTCGGGCGAAATATAGGCTTTTACGGCCTCAACCATTCCTTTGATGTTACTCAAACCACGTCGAGCGGCTTCGTCGGCCCATTCTTGGCTATATCCATTCCCTTCGAATCTTATGGTTTTGCTCGCTGTAATGTATTTTTTTAAGACCTTAAATATGGCTTCGTCTTTTTTAACACCTTTTTCGATGATGGCATCGACCTCAAGTTTAAATTCTTTTAGTTGCTTAGCTACAATGGCGTTGAGCGTAATCATAGGTGCAGCGCAATTAGCACTTGATCCCACGGCTCTAAACTCGAAACGATTGCCGGTGAACGCAAAAGGCGAAGTTCGGTTTCGATCGGTGTTGTCGCGCAGAATTTCCGGTATTTTACCAATGTCTAATTTAAGTTCAGTTTTTTCGGTTGGGCTCATTTTGTCGGACAAAGATACTTTGCTTTCGATTTCGTCGAGATTAGACGAGAGTTGCGAACCTAAAAATATCGAAATAATCGAAGGTGGTGCTTCGCTTGCACCTAAGCGGTGCTCGTTACCGGGCGATACAATACTGGCACGTAATAAGTCGGAATATTTGTAGACAGCCATTACGGTATTAACCAAGAAGGTTAAAAATTGCAAGTTCGCTTTAGGATTTTTACCAGGCGATAATAAGTTGACGCCGGTATTAGTCGACATAGACCAATTGTTGTGCTTGCCAGATCCGTTAACCCCTTTGTAAGGTTTTTCGTGCATCAAAACTTTGAATTGATGTTTACCTGCAATACGACTCATTACCTCTGTTATCAACTGATTGTGATCGACCGCCAAGTTGGCCTCTTCGTAAACCGGTGCACATTCGAATTGGTTGGGTGCCACTTCGTTGTGACGTGTTTTAACAGGAATACCTAAACGTAAGGCCTCAACTTCGAAATCGCGCATAAATGCAGCCACTCGTTCCGGAATTGCACCGAAGTAATGGTCTTCGAGTTGTTGATCTTTGGCCGAAGCGTGTCCCATTAATGTACGTCCGGTTAAAGACAAGTCGGGTCGAGCATAGAATAAAGCCTCGTCAACCAAAAAGTATTCTTGCTCCCAACCTAAGTTGGCGATGACTTTGCTTACGTCTTTATCGAAGTATTGTGCTACTGCAGTGGCGTGTTCGTTGAGGCTGTTTAAGGCCTTGAGCAGTGGGGTTTTGTAGTCGAGGGCTTCGCCAGTGTACGAGACAAAAATAGTTGGGATACACAATGTTTTACCCACTACAAAGGCGGGTGAGCTGGGATCCCAAGCCGAGTAACCTCGGGCTTCGAAAGTATTGCGAATGCCACCATTCGGGAAGCTCGAAGCATCGGGTTCTTGTTGAACCAATAAAGCACCGCTAAAATTTTCGATGGCACCGCCGTCGTCGGTAGGCTCAAAAAACGCATCGTGCTTTTCGGCAGTGGCTCCATTGAGTGGATGAAACCAGTGGGTATAGTGGGTAACGCCTTGATCCATAGCCCAAGCTTTCATGCCTGCAGCAATTTGATCGGCAGTTTTTCGGTCAATCTGACACGACTTTTCGTTGGCGTCTACCACGCTTTTGTAGGCTTCTTTCGAAAGGTATTCTTGCATTTTCTGACGTGTAAATACACGCTCCGAAAAGTATTTCGAGGGTTTTTCGGCAGGTACTACAACCTCTTTTGGGGTGTGAGAGAGTGCTTTTTCTAAAGCTGAAAATCTTACTGTAGCCATATTATTGTTTTTTTGTGCAAAAATACAAATATTTTTAAAATGTAGTTAAAAAACAGGGGGTATGTTTGTAAAAAGTATAAAATATTTTGATTTGTAAAGTATTAATAGGGGGTAATGGCGAAAAATATATTTATTATTATTTCAGAAATCTAAATTAAAGCTTTGTCTTTATAGTTAATATATAAAGAATCATTTTATATTTATTTAATTTAAAAATCTAAATTTGCATTTTTAAAATTTCTAGTCATGTATTTAAACAAAACTGTTGCTGTTGTTGTACCGGCGTATAACGAAGAAACTCAAATTGGAATGGTCATCGGAACAATGCCCGATTTTGTAGATAGAATTGTTATTGTCAACGACAAATCAAAGGATAAGACCGCAGAAATTGTTAAACAGTACATTGAAAAGGCAAAGCATAAGCCTATTCCAGCGAAAAGGAAAATTGAAAAGGAAACCATATACAATCGAGCAGAGGTAGTGGTTGAGCAAATGAATGAAGAAGAGGTCAGCTATTTTCCTAAATGGGAAATTACGAGCAAACCCGATGCACAGATAGTTCTTGTAGATTTATTGGAAAACAGTGGTGTTGGAGGAGCCATTGCATCTGGTTATAAATGGTGTAAAGATCACGAAATTGATTGTACTGCTGTTATGGCTGGAGATGGACAGATGGACCCTGACGAATTGGAAAGCATTATAAAGCCGGTAATTGAAGAGGGAATCGACTATGTAAAAGGTAATCGATTGATACATAAAAGTGCGAAATATGTCATCCCAAAACAACGTTTTTTTGGTAATTCTGTATTGTCGATTTTAACGAAGTTAGCTTCGGGTTATTGGCATGTATCTGATACTCAAACTGGTTATACTGCACTTTCAAAAGTTGGTATCAATGCCATTAAATTATACGATATTTATCCACGTTATGGGATGCCTAACGATATGTTGGTTAAATTGAATATTGCTTTTTGCACCTTAAGAGAAGTGGAAATAAAACCAATTTACAACGTCGGTGAGGAATCGAAAATGAAAGTTGCCAAAATAATTCGACCAATATTGTGGTTATTACTAAAGTCGTTTTATAAAAGATTATGGCAAAAATACTTTTTCAAAGATTTTCATCCTTTATTTTTGTTGTATCATTTAGCTTTTATTCTTTTGTTTCTTTCGATTCCTTTTGGCTTGAAGATAGCTTATTTGTCCATTACCGGTGTTGATGCCAATCCAGTTACTGTAATCACATTTGCTATGTTGGCTATAGTTGGGTTTCAATCCATTTTCTTTGCCATGTGGATGGATATACAAGATAACGAAAGGCTTTACAAGTAGATTTCTCGTTGGAATTCACTGAATAAACGGTAATTTTAAACTGATAAAAGAACGAATTAATGTTTCGTTTTTGTTCTAATTACGAGGCTAAATATAAAAATAAACACTTCACCACTCATAAACCAAAGTCGAGAGGCGACCGATATTGTAATAGCAGTGTTCAAGTCCATACCCGACAAGGTAAGATAGCCTGTAAAAATTGACTCGCGTACACCAATACCTCCCGGCATTAAAATGGCCAACACGCCGTAAGTGACGCCTAAAGGAAACACAAAAGCACGATGCCAGAGCATCTGGTCGCTAACCGAAAGACCAAAAAAATAAAAACCTAAGGTCCACAGCAACCAGGTCAGAATATTGAAGTAACTTAATTTTAGACCATTAGAAATACTGATAAGCGGCAAATCGATGGGTTTCTTTTTTATTTTTGAAATAAATAAAGTAAGAATTTTGTGAGTGGTTTGATTAAAAACGATTAAAACTAAACCCAATATCGTTAAGATCAAAAAAAGCGTAATCCACGAAAGTCCGTAGGTGAATATAGAGGGAATAAAACTTATTGAAAGTCCTACAATTAAGTAGACTAACTGCTCTTTTAAAGAGATAAATGATAAGGTCCCTACACTTGTTTTTGTTTGGTTTGATACCAGAGCAGCACGCCCCAAAATGGTCATTACTTTCCCTGGGATATATTTTGTAAAAATGGGTAAGCCGTGTGTTTTAATGCCGTATAAGGGCGAAACATGGATATGGTGTGCTTTTAGAGTATACCACCAACTTAAACCGCTACCGATGAAGCCAGCAAACAGAAAAAAAAACGATAAAAGAAGCGTCCAATTCCATTTAAAAACAGAAAAATCGAGAAGCTTTTTAGACCAAAGATAGTACAACAAAAATGCTATGGAAAGAAGAACAATAGAAGATGATAAATATTTTCTCATAGAATGAATCAAGACAGCTGCAAAATTAGTAATTTTGC
>DYOK01000114.1 GCA_020720565.1 Acetofilamentum sp. | reverse complement strand
TTTTGGAAATAGAGAAATAAAAAAAATTTCAGAAAAGAGAAGAGAATAAATCTCTTCCCCTTTTCTGAATGGTATTGGTTATCTCTTCCTCACATCACCGCCATGTCAGATATTGTTTTCTTAAAGAATCTAATCCCTAGACTATCCATTATTAACATGGAATAACTGTGTTTACTCTACGTATACTTTTTAGAACAATTCACATTCTAAATCATAGGGAGGAATTGCTTTTACCCCAAACCCCATTCGTTTCAAAATCCCTTTGATATTTTGCTCTTTGTTGAGCATATCCATTTTAGCCTTGTTTTTTTGTGCTTGGATAAATTTTGCGAGCAATGCGGACTGCAAGCGTACGAGTGCCGTTTGTGTACCGTGTAGGGCTTGCCACAGAACCAACACAATTTCAAGCACTCGCTTTTGCGGAAAAAGTCCAAGCACAAAAAATCCTGATTTCGTTGGAAATCAGGATTTTGCGTTTTTCTGCATTTTGTGCTCGTGGAGCTGCGGGGGATCGAACCCCGGTCCAAACAAGTAACAAAAAAGCTTTCTACATGCTTAGCTTACGATTATTTTTCGACTGGTAACCGGCCGTGAGCCGCCTATTATCAGCTTATTCTCTGTTTCTTGCATGGGCATCGAGACACTACACACGCCAGTTCTGTCTTTGACTGCACCCCGAAATCCAATCGGCCTAGAACGTTCCTTGGAGGGATGTCTCGTCTCTCGACCTGTCGAGAGATAAAGCTTAATCTACTATAATTCGATTAGGCAGCAAGAGCAAAAGTATTTTCGCCATTTAAAATGTTGGTACCCAGTTTAACGAGTGATGTCCCCTGACTCGGCATGCTTACAGTCCCATTATCCTTGCTGTCAAATCCATGTCAACCCCAAATAATGTTGTAAAACAACTTCGCAAAGTTACTAAAATTATTCATACAAGTCAATAAAACATTCTAATTTAGTAGGTTTAAAAACAAAACAGATACAGAGCATGGAGAAAATTAAAGTAGGCGTACTTCGCGAAACCAAATTCCCACCAGACAAGCGTGTGGTTCTTAGTCCTTTAGAGGCAAAAACTCTAACAGAAACTTATCCTAACGTTGAGCTTTTGATTCAAAGTTCCGATATCAGATGTTATAAAGATCACGAGTATATCGAGCAGGGATTGAGTGTAGTGGAGCATATTAACGACTGCGATATTCTACTTGGCGTAAAAGAAGTGGCACTCGATCACCTTATTCCAAACAAAAAGTATCTTTTTTTCTCTCATACCGCTAAAGAACAAGTTTACAATAGAAAACTACTAAAGCATTTGCTCGAAAAGAAAATTCAAATTATCGATCACGAATACCTTACCGACGAAAGTGGCGTCAGATTGGTCGCATTTGGCCGATGGGCTGGTTTAGTGGGTGCTTATAACTCGCTCTGGGCTTATGGCTTAAAAACCAAGAAATTCACTCTTAAACGTGCCCACGAATGCCTCGATTTAAATGAGCTGAAGCAAGAAATCAAAAAAGTAAAACTCGACCCCATTAAAATTTTAATAACTGGCGGTGGTCGTGTGGCTCATGGAGCGATGGAAATTCTCGACGAATTGAGCCTTATCGAAAAAGTGAGTGCACAACATTTCTTAACCAAGTCTTATAACCAACCTGTTTATGCTCAAATCGACCCTTGGCAATACTTAGAACGTAAAGATGGACTGCCTTTCGATTTTAAATATTTTATCAAACATCCTTGCCAACACAATTCAATTTTCAAACCTTACTCCAAAACAGCCGATTTATTTATTGCCTGTCACTTTTGGGACGAAAAGTCTCCTGTTTTTATGAGTATCGACGATATGCGAGAATCTGATTTTAGCATGAAAATTATTGCCGACGTCAGTTGCGATGTCAATGGCCCTATCCCATCGACCGTTCGTGCCTCAACTATCGCAGAACCACTATACGGGTTTGATATTAAACAGGCCCAAGAAATAGGTGCTTTCGAACCGAATGCATTAACTGTGATGGCTGTCGATAATTTACCTGGAGAACTTCCCAGAAACGCATCTGACGATTTCGGGCAAGGTTTGCTCGACCGCGTTTTCCCCTATCTATTTGGTTCCGACGACAAAGGAGTCATTTACAGGGCGTCCATTACAACTTTAGAGGGCAAACTAAATGAACCCTTTAAATATTTACAGCATTTTATCGAACAAGAATAGCCCCTAGATTAATTTTAAAACATCAAAAAACACTTAATATACTATATCATGAATAAAAAAGTAGAGACCATTCTCAACCGACAAATAGAACGCGAGGAGTTTAGTGCCAATTTATACCTTTCGATGGCCATTTGGTCAGAAACAAACGGATTGGCTGGAGTAGCCGACTGGCTATACGCTCAAGCTGAAGAAGAACGAATCCATATGCTCAAATTTGTACGTTACGTCAACGAACGAGGCGGTAAATCGATAATTGGTGCTGTTAACGAACCACCCGCCGATTTTAAATCGGTTCAAAAACTTTTCGAAGAAGTACTTACTCACGAACAATTTATATCGACTTCGATTATTGAGTGTGTCGAAGTTTGTGCAAAAGAAAAAGATTATACCACACAAAATTGGTTGCAATTCTTTGTGAACGAGCAAATTGAAGAAGAAGGTTCTGTACAACGAATTCTTGACAAATTAAAATTGCTAGGTAAAGAAAACATGTACCAATTCGATAGAGATATTATGAGTCTTAGACCTAAAGCATAAAAAAATAATTCATTCTAAAAAAATAGCGTTTTCATTAAATCGCTATTTTTTTTGTGCCAAAATTTTTCGGGCTCTCGATTGAAAACCAGCATTTTCATTTTCATATAAATCTTCTAATATTGCATTGAGTTCAACCAATAAATCGGGTTCTTTTTTCGACAAATTATAAATATGCTGCATGGCATGGACTCTAATGGCAGCATCCACTTTTGGATTTTGTAGCCAATTAAAGCATAGATTAATTAAAAACCCAAGTTTTTCTTCTTTGATCTTAAATAAAAGTAAAGCCTTTAAAAACTCTCTTTTCTGTCCCCCACTCTTAAATTGTTCCAATTTATCGATAATTTCGTCGATATAGGTTTCGAAAATTGTTTTAAAATCTTTGTTTTTTTTGATAATTTCGGCAGCAACCCATGCAGCACGCCAACCTACGGGTTGTTTTTCGCCTAAAGCGGCCTGCATTAAATCGTCAAATAAATTGGGCTGTGCCTTTATATGATTCATGGCACGTTCCTTTAAATTTGGGAAATTTTCAGTCAAAACTTCTTCAATATTCAACATTTTTTTATAACTTTCGAATTATTGTAAACTTATTTAAGTAATACTACGTATAGAACCCTATAAAAAACAAAAAATCATGGCTACAAAAAGTAACAATGCTCTTGAATTACATGTTCAATCTGTAATCAAAGGTAATAGAAAATTCGAAAATGTATTTCAATCGCTCACCAGAATGATTCTGGGTAATCCAGAGATGATCAGTAAAATTAATGTCAATGGGAAATCGACCTACGATTTTAAAGTATTTCGACAAGGTAAGCGGCATTTGGTTGGCATGTACGACGAAATTAATAGTTTCGTATCTTTTGTAAAAGACGCCAGCGAAGGGGGATCTTCGAAAGAAATGGCTTTTGTTTTAATTGGAGAGCCAGGAAATGGAAAAACATACTTTGTCGATTACCTCAATAAAATCTATCGCGACTTCATTTCGCTTGAGGCCAATAGACGGTTTACGTTTCGATTTACCAATCTCGACAAATTAGGCAACTATGGTAAAATTAGCTACGCAGAATCGCAAACATACGAAGATCCAATGGTTTTGGCTATGAACCTATTCGATAACCCAAACGACAGCTTGAAATTTATCTCGAAATTGGGGGCAAAAGACCGTCAATTGGATCAAATCTATAAAAACTATCGTCCTTTAGGTGCATGTACCGACTATATGCTCACCGAAATAAAAGACTTCTGTCAAGGCGATATCGAAAAAATTATGGATTTTATCGAAATTATTCCAATTCCTATTAGCGAAACCAGAGGGACGCTTACCGGTAAATATGCGGCTAAAGATAAAATTACTTCGTCTGCAGTCGATTTATTGGGCGAAGAATCTATAACCCGATTGCTTCATATTACCGACACCAATAACCCTTACCGCTTCGATTTGCGTAGAGGTGCATTGGCACGTGTTGCCGGCGGAGGTATTCATTTTGCCGACGAGGTATTTAAAAACAAAAAAGACCTTATCCAGATATATTTAGGTGTGATTCAAAACAGAACCATCGACTTAGAAGGGTACAAATGGCCACTCGACACACTCATTATTGCAACCAGTAACAATGCAGAGTTCTCTCGCTTCCAAGACGAACGCGAAGAGGCTCCAATCATCGACAGATGTCGCCTGTCGTACATGTCGCACAATACAGATTACAACTTGCAACAAGTGTTAACCGACTATGCCATTGGCAGCAACGAAAAGACTGTTTTTACAGGACGAAAATTGCATATCGACCCCAATCTAAACTATGCAGTTTCTACAGCTATTGCCCTGTCTAGAATGCCAAAATCGGACAAATTAAATCCGATTGAAATGATGAAATTAGCTGCAGGCGAAGTTGCAGGGGAAAAAAGCATCAAAACTTTAGCCGAAGTTATTGACGATTTAAACCGCGACCCTGATATTACCAAGCGTTTTGGACAAAAAGGATTGGGGCATCGTAATTTAGGTCGTACATTGCAAGTGCTTCTCGAAAAATCTGAAACTCAAGAAGGTGAATGCATGTATGCAGGCGATGTATTTGTAGCACTCGAAAATGTCATCTTAGACTATGTACAAGATTCGAACGATCGCATTAAGTACCTCGAAGACTTAAAGATAGCTAAAAGTTTGCATCGCAAAAACGTCATGAAAACCATTTTTAATGCTTACATGGACGAACCCGAAGCCATCGAAAAAGATGTGCTCAGTTATGTGAACATGATTATAGGTATCGATGCAAAAAATATTGGAGCCGATAAAATATGGACATACAAAGATCCTCAAACTGGTAAAATTCACGCCATTAAAATCGACGAAACTTATATCGACAGTGTAGAATCGCGCTTGGGTTTAAAAACCAACGAACAAAAGCAAAGCTTCCGTACCACTATTTCGAAAATTTATGGTCAGAAAATGATGCAAGATTCTAATTATAATTTTATGGATAACAACGACTTAGTAAAAGCCGTAACCGATGTAAGATTAAAATCGGATATTGCAGGTGCTGGTAGTTTGGTTGGAGCATTGTCGAATCGTACCAACGACGAAAACCAAAAACTATACAGTAGAATGATTAATACCATGACCGAAAAACTGGGCTATTGTAAAACTTGTGCCACTAAAACCATAGAATATTTCTGTACACAAGACGATGCAGGTTAATTGTAAAAATTAACTTAAAGTCAATATGATTAAGTACTTAGAATATTACAAACTCAGATTTTACAAATCTAAGAGCTTGTTTCAACACATTTTTAGATATTAAAATATTGAATATCAAATGGTTGACATTTATTATACAGGTCAATGACCTTAATAGAAAAACAGCTTATGAATGAACAATATAAAGCGTTAAAGGCAGAGTTTGAACATTTGGGTTTAGAAGCCAGCCAAGTCGAATTGCTGATTCGGAATATCGAATTTGAAGCGACTGTAAATGGACAATATATGCCCAACTATTTGTATGCTCTTAACGATTTAAACCATTTGCAAAAATGGAACGAACCGCAAAAAAGAGTTTGGCTTAAAACCCTAGAGGACCTTCTGGAACAGGATAAAAAACGTCTGGCCGATGGGTTTCCAAAACGAATTCGCTTAGGCAAACTCGTCAAACCAGCCAAAGGCAAAGAAAGCCGTGTGATTGTGGTACCCACTACTACCGAACCCAAATTCTACCACGACAATTCAATAAGCGAAGACCCTAACGACCTCGGTCAGACAGGAGGAACAGGCGACGAACAAGAAGGCGATGTTTTGGGCGAACAACAAGCTCAACCCGAGCAAGGCGAAGGAGAAGGTCAAGGAGCAGGCGAAGGTGGTGGCGAGGGTCATGACATTTCGCAAGAAGCATTCGATTTGGGAAAGGTGATTACTGAACAATTTAAACTTCCGAACCTTAAAGACAAAGGACAAAAGCGTTCGTTAGTTAAATACACCTACGATTTGACAGATGTCAATAAGGGTTTTGGTCAATTGCTCGACAAAAAAGCCACCATGAAAGAGTTGATTAAAAAGAATATTCTCTTAGATCGACTTCACAACGACCAAGGCGAAATCGACGTCACTAATCTGATAATCAGCCCAAAAGAGCATGTTTACCGAATTATGGCTAAGGAAAAGGAATACGAATCGCAAGCATTGGTATTTTTTATTAGAGACTATTCGGGCTCGATGCAAGGCGAACCCACAGAAGCCATCAGTACACAACATTTGTTAATATACAGTTGGTTGATGTATCAGTATCAGAACCGGGTCGAAAATAGGTTTATTTTGCACGATACCGACGCCAAAGAAGTCCCTGACTTTTATACTTATATCCGTTCGAATATTGCTGGAGGAACTAAAGTGGCCCCCGCTTTTAAACTGGTCGAAAAGATGATTGCCGACGGTCAACTCGATAAATTGTACAACTTGTATATTTTTTACGGAACCGATGGCGACGACTGGGAAACAGACGGAAAAGAAGCACTCGAAAGTCTCAAAAACCTTATCGGAAAAGTGAATCGAATAGGTATCAGTATCGCCAAAAATTCTTGGACAGGTGATAAACCTACGACCATCGAAAATTACCTTAATTCGTCGTACATGCTTAAAACTTTTCCCGATCACATTCGAATGGACGCTTTCTCGTCGAGTGGTGTGAGCGAAGATCGCTTGGTAGAAGGTATTAGAAAACTAATAGAATAAATCCAAAAAAACTAAAGGCATGATTCTGATCGATCAGCACAGCAAAAAAATAATGGAAGACTGTAAGGTTCTTGCCCGTAAAGCCGGACTCGACTTCCAAAAAGAAACGCTCGAATATATTGTAACCAATAAAGACATGATAGAGCTTTCGCCCAAGGTGATGATTCCCACTTTGTACGACTATTGGGTTCACGATGTCGAAGTTTTACAAGGACAAGGCAAATATCAGGTTTATCCGTCGAATCCATACGAAACTGTAATTAATTCTAGGCCAGCTATTTCGTTTTACAACGACAATAACCCCGATTGGTTGAATGTCATGATTTTTTATCATGTATTGGGTCACATCGATTTTTTCCAAAACAATGCTTTGTTTCAAAACACATGGAACGATGATTTTGTGGGGCAAGCACTTTCCGATAAACGACTTACCGCAAGTTTGCGAACAGAACATGGACGGTGGGTCGATTACATAATCGAATTTGCACGGGCTATCGATAATCTTTCGGGATATTTTCAACAGTTGAATACAAACAATTATCAAGTTGAAAAGGCACTTACGCATAAATTAGATTACTACTTTCAAGTTTTTTTACAAGAAGAGCTTAAAGTAAAAGATCACGAATTATTTAACGAAATTACGCGTTACAACGAGTTGCTCGAAAAAGATGTGAATGTGGCAGAAACATTGTTTTTTTCGTACATTCAAGAAAAACATGCGGGTTTTTTGGCTGGATACGAAAAGTATTTACAACATAATCAAAACGTTAAACCCGAACCTAAACCCGATGTTATCGAATACATTATGAATCATTCTAACCATCTCAATATCGAAAAAAATAGATGGATGAAGTCGATTATCAGTATTGTTCGAAACACTTCTTTGTATTTTAATCCACAAATTAGAACCAAAATTATTAACGAAGGATGGGCAAGTTACTGGCACGATACCTTATTTAGAGCCGATGACCGAATTCATGGACACGAAGTTGCTTATGCCAAAATTAATGCGGGTGTTACTTCGATAAGCAGAGTTGGATTAAATCCATATGCCATTGGTTTACGTTTGATTCAATATATCGAAGACATGGCCAACAAAGGGCAAATGTCGTGGGCATTTCAGAAACTTAAAACATACGAAGCAAAAGCAAACTTTGACCAAAAATTGGATAAAGGCAAGTCCGCTATTTTTACGCTTCGAAAATATTTTTCCGATTTTACACTGATAAACACTTTTGTCGACCAAAATTTTGTCAACCAACACGATTTGTTTGTAACTGGTAAACGATACAATCAACAGCGCAATACCATCGAATATTACGTCAAAAGCCGAAAAGCAGAAGACTATAAACAAATGCTGCTCGACTCGCTTTATCATCCCCCTGTCATTAATGTAGACATTGCGAAATCGGACGACGAGCATTTATATTTGATTCATCAATTCGAAGGAAAGCAATTGGTACAAAGTTTTATTCCTGATACATTAATGGCCATAGGATTTTTGTGGGGAAACGAAGTTCAATTGCAAACAACAGAAATTCATCGGCACGAGCAAAACGAAAGAGAATTGGTTTATAAACCGGTTGTCTTTACTGTAAAAGATAAAAAAATAACCAAACAATACCTTTAAAAT
>DYOK01000113.1 GCA_020720565.1 Acetofilamentum sp. | reverse complement strand
TTAATACGTCGACATTCTTAAAACCAGACTCTACTGCATTAAATGATAATGCGCCAATGTTTACCTTCTCAACTAAAGGACTTGGTGCTAACATTAATCTAACCGATGTAGCAAAATCTGCACTTGATATCATTAATGTGGTACCAAATCCTTACTATTCTTATAATGAATATGAGTTAAAACAAACACAAAAATTGGTTAAATTCATCAATCTCCCCGAGAAATGTACTATTTCGATTTATAATTTGGGCGGTAATCTTGTGAGACGTTACGAAAAATCGGATCCACTTAAATATTTAGACTGGAATCTCGAAAATTCATATGGAATAGAAGTGGCCAGCGGTGTGTATATTATTCATATCGAAGTGCCTGGAGTAGGTGAGAAAGTTCTTAAGTGGTTTGGTACACTTAGACCAATTGATTTAAATAAAATTTAATACTGATTAACCATGAATCGTTTAAACTATTTAGCATTGTTCCTTATTTTTACTGGTAATTTAATGGCCGGAAATGACCAACGTATTGGTCAAGCAGGAGCAACTCAATTATTATATAATCCTTGGGGTGTGAGTTCTGGTTTATCAAATTCCAATATTGCGTCTGTACGAGGTCTTGAAGCTATGTATCAAAATATCGCTGGTGCAGTGTTCACTCAAAATACGGAATTAGGTTTTACACACTCTCGATATTTGGCTGGTTCTAATATTGGGGTGAGTAATCTTGGTTTTGTACAAAAACTTGGCGATGAAAATGCCATAGTTTTAGGGGTGAATGCATACTCATTTGGAGATATACCGATTACTACTACTGATAACCCTGAAGGAGGAAACGGGACTTTTAATATTAGTGTCAACACTATTAATGCCGGATTTTCGAGAAAATTCTCCGAAAGTATATTTGGCGGTTTTAATCTTAAAATTCTAAGTATGGGTATTTCAAACTTGTCTTCAAGTGGAGTGGCCTTAGATGCAGGAATTATTTATAAAACTGGTTTTGGTCTTAATAAATTGGGCAAAAAGAAAAGGGATAACTTTTTCTTTGGTATAACACTTAAAAATGTGGGTCCAACGATGGTTTTTAGTGGTGATGGTCTTAGCTTTAGAGGGGTTACGCAGAATACTGGTGTTACGATGACCATGGAAAATAAAGCTCAGGACTTCGAATTACCTACTCAGTTTATGTTAGGGATGACTTATATTATTCCCTTGGCTGTTAAAACTGATACCGTATCGAATTCTGTTAAATCGGATCATACCTTGGCTATTTCTGCTAATTATGCCTACAATTCGTTTACCAGAGATCAATATAGTGCTGGTGTAGAATATTCGATGAAGAACTTGTTTCAATTGAGAGCTGGTTACACATACGAAAAAGGGGTTTACAACAATATTGAAACTGCAATTGTTTACACAGGGCCAACAGGTGGTGCAACGGTTAAAATACCGATGAATAAGGAAACAGGAACATACATTGGTTTAGATTATTCTTATAGAGCAACTCGCAATTTTGATGGCATTCATACAATAGGTGCTAGAATTATATTATAATTTTTACTATATTTGTAAAAATAAAATGAGGGAGTCCCGATTTAGGTCGGGATTCTTTTTTGTTAATTTGGAATCAAACTTAGATTATGAACAAGATTAATTATATCACAAAAGAAGGCCTCGATAAGTTAAAGGAAGAACATGCACGATTGGTTAGCATTGAACGTCCTTCAATAAGCCAGCAAATTGCCGAAGCCAGAGATAAAGGCGATTTATCTGAAAATGCCGAATACGATGCCGCCAAAGAAGCTCAAGGCATGCTAGAAATGAAAATAGCCATCCTTGAGGAAACCATTAGAGCCTCTCGATTAATCGACGAGTCAAAATTAACAACCGATTCGGTTCAGATTTTAAACAAAGTTAAAATTAAAAATACAGCTAATCAATCGACTATGGAGTATACGCTTGTGTCTGAGTCAGAAGCTGATATTAAAAATAAAAAGTTGTCTATTAATACACCTATTGCCTCTGCTTTGTTAGGACATAAAGTTGGCGATGTGGTTGCTGTTAAAGTTCCTGCAGGCATTTTAAATTTCGAGATTGTCGATATTTCTTTCTAATTCTTCTACTGAGTGTTTTAATCATATGGACTCTATTTTTACCAAAATTATAAAAGGAGAAATTCCGGCTTATATCATTGCAGAAGATGATAATTTCATTGCTTTTCTCGATGTTTTTCCTTTAGTAGAAGGGCATACTTTAGTTATTCCTAAGCAACAAGTTGATTATATCTTTAATCTCGACGACAGTACCTTAGCTGGTCTTAATGTTTTTGCAAAAAAAATCGCTTTAGCCATCGAAAAGTCAGTTTCATGTAAGCGTATTGGTACAGCCGTGATAGGATTGGAAGTTCCACACGCTCATATCCATTTGATACCCATACAGCACGTTAACGATATCGATTTTTCAAGAAAGAAGTTAAGCTTTACGCCAAATCAGTTACAAAACACATTAGACAAAATAAAACAGAATTTGTAGTATGAGTAGTGTTATTCCATTTGGAGTTCTACAATATTATTCTGTTGATTGATAAAAAAAGGTCGAAGACCTTATTTGATACGATCTTGGTTTTGCTGCAAAAAGCTAGACCAAGATTTGTTTTTCCCCTTTAATGGATTTTTTCGTTGATAAAAATGACACATTGCTGCGGCAAGTCCATCGGTTGCATCTAAATCTTTTGGGATGTCGGCGAATTTTAATTCTCGTTTAAGATTAAGTGCCACTTGTTCTTTTGACGCCATTCCATTTCCCGTAATACTTTGTTTTATTTTTAACGGAGCATATTCGGTAATTGTGATATTGCGCTGTAAACAAGCGGCAATTGCGGCACCTTGGGCGCGACCCAGTTTGTGCATGGATTGTGGGTTTTTACCTAAAAATGGAGATTCAATCGCTAATTCGTCGGGTTTGTATGTTTCTATTAGATGAATGGTTCGGTCATAAATTGTTTTAAGTTTGATGTAAGGGTCAGTTATTTTTTTTAAATCGACCACCCCCATGATAATCAATTCTGCTTGATTATTTTTTACACCGATGAGTCCATATCCCATAATATTGGATCCTGGGTCTATTCCTAAAATGATCGTTTCGTAATTTGACATATTTTCAAACTTTTTGACTGGTTTTTACCTTGCTTAATATGATACCTAGAATTATCGTAATAAAGCCAGCAATTGTGATCCATTCGATATGTTCTTTTAAGAAAATAGCGATGAAAACAAATGATAATATTGGGGAGATGAAAACTAAATTGTTAATTTTTGAAGGGTTTTGACTCAGTTTTAAGGCGTCTAGCCATAGTTTAAAAGTGATGCCCATTTCAAATAGACCAATATATATAGAGGCCATCAAACCTTTTGTTGAAATTTGAAATGAAGTGTTCGAAAAAATAATGTACAAACTAATGTATATGCTGCCGAATAAAAAGTTCAAAAACAACTTGTTACTTTCGGGTCTATCATCCTTTAAATTAAGAATCCAGTATGCTGCCCACAAAATGGAACTGCCTATAGCCAATGATAATCCCAAAGAACTGTATGAATAGCTGCCAGTTTTTGAATTCGCCACAACAGCCACCCCAATTAGTGAAATTATCAGACCTATCCACGAAAAAAATCCAATTTTTATTTTAAGAAATAGCACCGAAAAGCCTGTTAAAACCAGAGGCCAAGTATAATTTAAGGGCTGTGCAATTTGTGCAGGTAATAAATCGTAGGCTTTAAATAAAACCAGATAATATAAAAATGGATTGATAAAGCCGTTCAATGCAGAAGTTTTCCAATGATAAAATAGACGACTTTGATTTCTCTTTTCGAAAAAAAGGATAATACACAAAACAATTGCAGCAGTGGTCGAAGATATCCATAAAAGCATAACTGTTGAAGTTTCGCCTAATGCAATTTTAAAAGCAGTGGCTACAGTCGACCATAAGCCTATAGCCAAAAGTGCTAAAACATAATATTTTGGTATCGATATTTTCAAGTTATTTTTTTATCAGGATTTGTTTATTATTGTTTTTAGTAAGTAATACGAATAATTTTACGTTGCCCCATTTTATGTCGTATTTTATTATGCTAGAATGTTAATATATTGATAGATACAAAAAAAATATTAAATAGGTCGACGACCTTAATATCAATTTTTGATACTGATACTATTTCGTTCAAGTGCATTTTTTAAGCTCATTTTTTTAACAGCAGAAACAGGAATTCTACTTCCGTCAATCATTTCGATTTCTAAGTCCGATTTAATATACCGTTCGATATGACGGACATTGACAATATATGATTTGTGGATACGCTCGAACCCTAAATGGAACAAGCGTTCTTGCCAAGCATTTATCGGTAATTCGCTTATCATTGTATGTCCATCGATAAATTTGAATAAACTATTTCCTTTTTGTGGCGAAATTGAAATGATTTTTTCAGATTCAATCAGATTTGTACCTTCTTTGTGTGGTATCAAAATTTTTAACTGTTTCGATTGCATTAACAGTAATTCCATATCGTGATTCGAAAACCCCTCTTTTATTCTTTGTTCTATGCTCGATATGCAATGTTTTAAAGTAACAACAAAGTCCTTTTTAAATTGCTCATGACGGCAAAAGAATCCGCCCAATCGAAATGATAACCAATTGTTATTAAATCTTGATTCATCACTCAAAATGATCAATTGATAATTCTTGTTATAATTTGAAAATTTGTTAAAAATCGATTCGCAATAAGGCATTTCTGCAAAAATTAACGATGAATCGGAAAAAAAATAAGATGCTTTGCCAAAATCAGTTTCTTCTACGTTAATAATTTCTGTTTTGGGTAGCATTGACATCATTTGATTGGCAATCCAATCGGTTAATTCTTGATTTTGTACAATGAGAAATGCTTTTTGAATGCTCATGCTTTTTATTTGCAAATGTAATCAATTATTGAATTGTCATTGGGGATGTACTCAGTTCCAAAAAAAAAATATTTGAACAACAGATTAATCTCAAACTTACATATTTATATTTAAGTATTTGGAATACAGTTTATTAGAATATTTTAATAGATTTTGAATTCGGATGGAAGTGCTAATTATTGATCGTTTCTTGCTTTTTTAACATTGAAGCATTCAATCCTCATCAGACGTTTACAGTTTTTTAACGAAATAGGCCTTTACATGTTCTTTAAAGTTACTATTTTAGCCAAGCTTTCTAAAATGTAAAAAAACAACAGCTTAAAGCGTTTAATTGAGCTAATTTTCGATTAAAGTTGATTGTTTTGATACGAATAATATAACTTGTAAATATTTATAAATCATATCAATACCTATTGTTAACCAATGAAGAACTACAGATTAATAAACAATGTTACAGGCTGGATCGTTTTTTTAATAGCTACTGCAACTTATGTGCTAACTATCGAGCCAACTGCCAGTTTTTGGGATTGCGGTGAATTTATCGCAAGTGCTTTTAAACTCGAAGTTGGGCACCCCCCAGGCGCACCAGTTTTTATGATTATTGCCAGAGCCTTTTCTTTATTGGCCGGTAACGATGTTACTCAAGTGGCTTATTGGGTTAACATTATGTCAGCACTTTCTAGTTCGTTCACCATTCTGTTTTTGTTTTGGACCATCACGCATTTCGCTAGAAAAATCAGTAGCACTTTTGGTGAGTGGGACATGTCAAAAACAATTGCGGTTATGGCCAGTGGTGTAGTGGGTTCGCTTGCTTATGCTTGGTCAGATACGTTTTGGTTTTCGGCTGTCGAAGGCGAAGTTTACGCAATGTCATCATTGTTTAGTGCGGCAGTTCTTTGGGCCATTCTTAAATGGGAAGACGTGGCCGATGAGCCGTTTTCGAATCGTTGGTTAATTTTAATTTTCTATCTGATTGGATTGTCTGTTGGGGTTCACTTGTTGAACTTATTGGCCATTCCAGCAATGGTTTTTGTATATTACTTTAAAAAATATCCCGTTACACGAATGGGTGTGGTGATTGCAGCCGCAATATCGCTTGTCATTTTGGCGGGAATTATGTATGTTTTAATCCCACATACAGTTACAGTGGCCTCGTGGTTTGAACTAATGTTTGTAAACGGATTTGGAATGCCAATCCATTCTGGTGCGTTCGCATTTGCAATTTTAACAATTTTACTACTTAGTTTTGGAATATGGTACACCGATAAAAAAGGGAAAGCTATTCTAAATACGGTGCTTTTGGGTGTAAGTGTTATTATGATTGGCTATTCTTCGTTTGCAATTATTCTAATTCGTTCGAATGCCAATCCGCCTATGGACGAAAATAACCCAGACAACATGTTTGCTTTATTGTCTTACCTCAATCGTGAGCAATATGGCGACAGACCATTGTTATACGGTCAATACTATAATGCCCCTGTGTCTGGTCAAGAAGATACCCAAAATTTCATTAAAGTCGGAAAGGCTTATAAAGAAATTTTATGGAACACTAACTATACTTATGACGAACGTTTTCAAACGTTTTTCCCTCGAATGTATAGCCCGCAACCCAATCATATTGAGGCGTACAAACAATGGGGCGATGTAAAAGGTCGTAAAATTGACGTGCAAGGATACCGTGGACAAGAATCACTTATTGTTCCAACTTTTTCCGAAAACATGAAATACTTCTTCGACTACCAAATGGATGCCATGTTCTTTAGATACTTTTTATGGAACTTTGTGGGTCGTCAGAACGATGTTCAGGGACATGGTTCGTTCGAAAATGGTAATTGGCTCAGTGGCATTAAAGCAATTGACGAGCCAAGACTCGGACCACAAGATAAAATTACCGATGTAATGAACAGTAATAAAGGCAGAAATGTTTATTATTTCTTGCCCCTTATTTTAGGTTTGATCGGTATTTTCTTCCAATATGTTAAAGATATCAAACAATTTTGGGTAGTCATGTTGTTCTTTTTGCTCACAGGCATTGCTATTATTGTATACTTGAATCAGTATCCTTATCAGCCTAGAGAGCGAGATTATGCCTATGCTGGTTCGTTCTATGCCTTTGCAATTTGGATTGGATTAGGTGTTTTAGGCTTATTTAGTGCCCCATCTCAATTGAAAGACAAAGAACTTGGTAAAATGTTGATTCTTGGGCTAGGAGTAGGTGTAGGATCTGCACTTCTTGCCAGCATGTTTGGAGCAGGAACAGGTTTTGCAATTATGATGGTTGCTATGACAGGCGTATCGGTATTAATTCTTTATCTATTTAGATTAATATTTAAACCTTTAAAAAACAAACAAGTCGCTGTTGCTACTGTAGTTTTTGTCCTTACCCTTTCGATTCCTATTCAAATGGTAGGTGAAACATGGGACGACCACGATCGCTCGAATCGTTATACAGCCAGAGACTTTGCTCATAATTATCTGGACTCATGTGAACCCAATGCTATTTTATTCACCAATGGCGATAACGATACTTTTCCGCTTTGGTATGCTCAAGAAGTCGAAGGTTATAGAACCGATGTAAGAGTGGTTAACTTAAGCTTGCTCAATACAGAGTGGTATATCGAGCAAATGCAACGTAAAGCTTATTTGTCGGAGCCTGTTCCTTTTTCGATGACTCCGGAACAGTACATGCATGGTGTTAGAGATGTAACACCTTACACCGACAGAATTAAAGATTATCGAAACATTGTAGAAGTGATGCAATTGGTCAAAAGCGATTCGCCATCTGCTAAAATGGAATCGCCTTATCGAAATGGAGAACGAATTAACTTCTTCCCAACTAAAAAATTCTACTTGAATATCGATTCAGCTGAAGTGGTTAAAAAAGGTGCCGTTTCCATTAAAGATACTGCCCTTATTGTCGATCAAATTCGTTGGGAAGCCAGTGGAAGCCATGCTCTTAAAGCTGATTTAATGGTTCTCGATTTAATTGCTTCTTTCGATTGGAATCGACCTGTTTATTTCGCAATTACTGTTGGTGGTGAAGGATACAACAATCTCGAAGATTATTTCCAATTAGAAGGACTTGCTTATCGATTTGTACCTATTAAAGCTAAAAAAGATCCCTATGGACAAATTGGTCGTGTGAACACCGATGTGATGTATAACAACATGATGAACAAATTTAAGTGGGGAGGGTTAAACAATCCGAATGTGTATTTGGACGAAAATAACTTGAGAATGACCATGAACCTTCGTAATAATTTTACTCGTTTAGCCAATGCCTTACTCGAAGAAGGCAAACGAGAAAAAGCGGTCGAAGTATTAGACCGATGTATGAAGGAAATGCCGCTCGATTTGATTCCTGTAAACTATTTTATGATTGGAATTGTTGAATCATATTACAAAGCTGGTGAATTTGAAAAAGCTAAGCCGATTGTCGAAAAAATGATTACTAATTCGGACCAAGATTTGAAATATTATTTAAGTTTAAATACTAAAATGCAGAAAATAGTCGATAGAGACATTCAATTGGCACTTTATATTTTGCAAACCGTAGCACGAGAAGGTAAAAAGAACGGTCAAACCGAATTAGCCGATAAAGCAACCGAACTGCTTCAAACATACAGTTCTATGTATCAAGGCTCTCAAGAGTAATCTATTATAATTAGAGGCTAAAAGGGTGGATAAATATCTCTTTTAGCCTCTTGTTAGCTCAAAAATAATAAAACTACAATGAAAACAACAATCATTATTTTAAGCATATTTCTTTGGTCAATCCAATTGT
>DYOK01000338.1 GCA_020720565.1 Acetofilamentum sp. | reverse complement strand
TTGTAAAGGCTATTTGATATTATTCTGGTGAGATTTTGCATTGGACTGCGAATGTCATTAGGTGATATTGCCCATTTTGCGAAGCAACTTGAACTTCGCTATTTTCACAGCGTTCAACACAGTGTACATAAAACCTGTGTGTTATGAAACGTTTATTTGAAATACCCGAGTGTAGAATTGAAAAATCAATTTTACAAATCCAATTCAAGCCAATTTATCAATCTATTTTGAATTTTAAATCGGTTTGTTTGGTGTCTGTTCTTGCCATTGTGTCAATGGCTCAATCACAAAATACAACTAATTATTCGGGACAACTTGATGTACTCAATTATTTGAATATTACAGAAGAAAACCAAAAAGTTATCGACGAAATTATTGGTCTTGAAAAAGAAATCAATTTAAGCAATTGCGATATTGCGGCATTAAAATTACAAATTGATGAATTGAGTAAAATCAAAAATTTATCCTCAGAATATGATGGTGTAAAAGTAAAAGCTGAAAAGAAAATTGAAAAGAACCATGAGATTATTTCGTTCATGAAATCCGATATCGAAGAGTATAAAAGTGTTTGCAATAAATTATTGTACAATCTATACAGCACAGAAATCGAAAAAGAATTTAAGCACAAAAAAATATATTCAGATATCGACATAAACAATTATCGCAATCAGGCAGAAAATCTAAAAACAAGAGCGATATATATTGATTTAATTCAGGAATCGGAATTACCCAACCAGCAAATTTTTGATTCTTTAGTTCAAATGAATCGGTATTTTGAATTAGCCATCGAAAATCAAAGAGCCGCGTTAGCTTTATGTTACAAGATAGAAATTCCTTGCATGGCTTCTGCGAAAGTGATTAACGACAAACCTACGGCTAAAATTGTTCCATTAGATTATTCAACTTTAGCTGTAGCAAACGAAGAAGAAGTTATTGTTGAAGATTTTGATTTTTTACATGCAGAAAATACAGAAACTGTTTTGTTGGTTACAGAGAGCACACCAACTGTTGCTATCATCGATTCACTGGAATGTTCAAAAGATGAACTAAAAGTTTCATTAATCGATATTCAAAAAATCTGTAACATTACAATTGATTCCATGTTGATGAATAAAACACAATCGTTGGTGTTTAAAATTCAAATAGGAGCATTTGTCAATAAAGTTGATGAGAAAGAATTTAAAGGTTTAAGTCCGCTAGTAGTTGAGCAAAGTTTAAATGGGTACGATAAAGTTATGGTTGGTGTCTTTAAATCTTATAAAGCAGCGCTACAAACATGCGAAGTAATCAAAAAAACAGGGGATTATAAAGATGCGTTTGTAGTAGCATATTACCAAAAACAACGAATTAGCATCAAACAAGCACTCGAATTGATGGACGACACAAGCGAAAAGGACGCATACATTTCATTCAAAAGCACAGGTAAAATCCAATAATTTTACAACTTTTCCTTGTGGGACGGAATTCGAAAGAATTCCGTTTTTTGTTCTGTGCTACGCATACCGCCTATAGGGTTAAAGTCCCGAACGAGCCATCCAATGGGAATCGTCAGCCAAGTGCAAGGGTGTTTGCCGCGAGGCAAAATCTGAAGGAA
>DYOK01000112.1 GCA_020720565.1 Acetofilamentum sp. | reverse complement strand
AGAACGTTTTAGTCGATATAATCAAGTTTAATATTCAATTTTTGGAATCTAAATTTTCAAAATAAATTAATTTAATTCAAAAAATAAATCCGCTTAGAAAAATTCTAAGGAGCTGTAAATGACGTAATAGTTACAATTTTCCCATTAATATTAAACTGATTGCTCATTTAAGTTTAATTAATGTAATTTTGCAAAACAGCAAGCCGTTCTGTCGCGCTATATGATATAGTGAGGAAAGTCCGGGCAACACAGAGTATCGAGCTCTCGAAATGAGAGATGTCTGCGAAGGTATAGGAGCAGGGAAGAAAATAACCGCCAAAGCAATTTGGTAAGGGTGAGAAGGTGGAATAAGTGCCCACCAGTGTGTATGGCGACATATACAGCTGCCTGCCTTTCGAGTTGAAAGACCATGTATATTTGCGTTTGAGGGCTACTCGCCCGAGGCAAAGGGGTAGGTCGAATAGATAAATGACAGAAGGTACCGAAAGGTATTACAGAACTTGGCTTATAGGCTTGCTGTTTTTTTTCACATTGTGTATGCTCTAAATTCGCATTAGGCTAAACAAACTTAGCGCTACGAATAAAAATATTGTGTTTGATCAATTACCTGTTGCATAATAAATGCAAGGTCTAATGCTTTGATTTAAAGCAGCAAATGGCGATGTGATAATACAAGAATAACAATCGACAATTTTTGTAAACTAAGGTCTTCGACCTATTTATTACTTTTGTAACTATCTATTTGTCAGTACTCTAGTTTAAAAACACGACATTTAATTATTCTAACCACTTACTTATTGCTTTTTGCAGCCACAGACAAAATCACGCCCAAAACAATGCCCAACAATGCGGCAAACAATACCTGAAATTGTGACGGAAGAATAAATGTGATGGTGTGTGCCGGAATCCAAAAAAATGGGATGGTCTTTTTGAATACAAAATTCCACTGCACGTCCCAATTAATATTGCGAAGTATCTGGGCGAATCGAATGGGCTTAAGTAAAGCCACCATACGCCCTCCATGCTCCACAATATGGGTATCGGTTATTTTATGGAGCGTCATCATCACTGGGGCGTAAATCATGTTCATTAAAACACTGATACTAAAAGCAGTGAGCAGCTTATCGAGAGTAAAAATCTTAGATTTGATTGCCATTGGTGCTGACTCCATTCCCAAATAAGAAAGGAATACAGGCGAACCACTCGCGAAAACTACAAAAGCTAACTTGATTGTTAAACCTAAAAAGCCCCAAACAAAGGCTCTTGGTAGCAAGCCGAATCCCATCGCATTATAATAACCCGTTTTTATTCTTAATCCTAAAGCCTCTCCCATTGTAGCTAGAATCGCGAATTTTGCAAAACTCATCCACATACCATGCTGGTCGTTAGCCAACATATACCAATTGTAGAGCTTATCGGACAAAAAGAAGGGTACAAATAAGAACAAAAATATTCCTACAAAAATTAAATCTGATTTTTTTAAATTCATTGGTTTATAATTAGCCCCCTACCCCCCAAAAGGGGGAATAGGGCGTGTTTTGTATAATTTTAATCTCCTCGTCCCGATGAATCACCCTGCCCAAAAATTCTGGTGGACCAGTAGTGTGACAATATTGATTTTGTATGGATGTTTCATTGGGTTATATGATTTAAGGTAAGTTTTTTAGCTTTTTTTAATGTTTTTAAAAACTAACACCTAAGTTTTTCACCTTTAAAAATTAATTGTCCATAAAAAAGACCACATACAAATAGAAACCTAACGAATAATCGAAATTTACAATTTGTACTCAGGTTGGTTTTCCATCGAATCGATGGATTGTAATTTCTTAACAGCACGTTTAGCACTATACAGATTGAACCCAAACGAGACATACATAATGTGCGATTTGTAGCTTTCGTATGGTTTTTCTCCACTTTCGAGCTTATACTCAGGGTTCATAAAATCTGTAAAGTAATATTTAAATTTAACATTCGCTCCCCATGGGAATTGTATCCCACCAAATGCAGAGAGCAAATACAAACTGGTTTGCTTGCTAAACCACTCCGAGTTTTTAAATTCCTTTCTGTTATCGAGCCATACTTTGGTTTTAAAGTGAAACGGGAATTCAATTTCGCCACCCATAAACAAATACGCTCCTTTTTTGAGATTTCCGAACTTAAACGCTAAGGGAAAGCCAATGGTATAAGCTCGACGCTTAATGGTCGTCATCTCTTTGGTATCATTGGCATCAGAAATCATGACATATTGACCACTTTGTGATTCAGTTAAATTTTCGACATACAAATTATTATTTGTAGGATTAGACGTGTATCCAATATTTCGAGAACCAATGCCCGTAAAAACACCCATAAACGAACTAAAGTCGTAATGAAAGTGATATTGTGCATGATACCACATCGAAAATCGCAAACTGGTTTTTTCGTTATAATTCTCGTTTTGAACAAATGAAAATATCTGCTCGCCACCATACGAGTAGTAGTGTTTTTTAATGGTAACCGAATCGGACGGAGTTTGTGCTTGTGTCAAGGTGTAATTGAACAGCAATAAAAACGTAGCAATGTTAAAAATTGATTTCATTTTTGATGTTTTAAGGTCTTCGACCTATTTCTTATTTTGTAACTGACAATTTATTAATCTTCTAACTTAATAAAAAAGGCTTAATTATTTTTCTGCTAAATTAATTAAATAGTGGATTATCTGGAACATTTAACCAAGATTTTACATTTAAGCCCACTTTTTTAACTTGGTCTTTCCAAAATTTTTCGTTTTGATTAAAAAACAACGATTTTGAATCCATATCGACTAAAAGCCAAAACCCTCTATCGATTTCTTCCGTCAATTGCCCAGGATACCAACCAGAGTAACCCATAAAAAACTGGATTTGATTTTCTGTAATCAAATTAAGTCGAATCAATTCTTTGAGCTTTTCGAAATCGCCTCCCCAAAAAACTCCGTTCGATATTTCCAACGAATCGGGTATTGATGGAATTTTGTGGATAAAATGCAGGGTGTTAGGATGCACTGGACCTCCTTTGTAAACCGCAAATTCGGCTTCAATTTCTGGAATTAATTCGGAAAGTGAATATTCCGATTTTTTGTTCAGAACAAAACCCATTGAGCCCAACTGGTTGTATTCTGTCAAATAAACCACCGAGCGCGAAAAATAATCGTCCGACGACAAGGGCTCCGAAATTAAAGCTCGGCCAATTTGAGGTTCGAGTGTGTTTTTAACTTTAAAGAGGTTGATGTCCAATGTTTTCATCTTTAGTCCCCCTTCCCCCCGATTGAGGGTATAGATTTTTTTATTTGATTCATGCTTATTGCTTCTTTTTACAATTTGTATCTTCTTGATATTGTCTTAAATCTTATTTCAAAATTGATTTGACTTGGTTGTTTCATCTATTACGGTTTATTTTTCGAGTTCCCTGTGTTTTAGTTCGATTTGAATACTAAACTTTTGCTCTAAATGTGCTTTGAGCTGTTCGGTACAATACACCGAACGGTGCTGTCCACCTGTACACCCAAAATGCACCGACAAGCTTTCGAATCCCCTATCGAGGTAGGTTTGTACGCTAAAATCGACCAATTGATACACTTGCGACAAAAAAACCTCCATTTCTGGCATGGTAGCAAAAAAATCGATTACAGGCTTGTCTTTGCCTGTTAATGTTTTGTATTCTGTATATCTGCCTGGATTATGCAATGCTCTACAATCAAAAATAAATCCGCCACCGTGCTCGTCTTTACTTTCGGGCAAGCCTTTTTTAAAAGAAAAACTGCCTAACTGTAGCTTGAGTTTATTCTCAAATTGATTTGGTAACACTTTTTTAATTTCCTTTGACTGAGGTAATGCTTCCAATAAACTGGTCAAATAGGGATAATAACTTGCTGCACTGAAATTTGATAGTAACCACTTTAAATTTTCGAATGCCAAGGGAATGCTTTGTACAAAATGCTGCTTGTGCTCAATCAAACCTCTAAAACCATAAGCTCCAAGGGCTTGCAAAATTCGCACTAATGCCAACTTCCAAAAGTCAATCTCAAAATCGAGACCCGAATAGTGTGAAAATTGTTTTAATTGTTCTTGATAATAAGCCAACATTTTAAGTCTAAAGTCGATAGGTAACTCTGCTTTTGCATCGAACAACAGAGAAGCCAAATCGTACTGCAATGGTCCCTTTCTGCCGCCTTGAAAATCGATATAATAAGGTTTTCCATCTAAACACATGATGTTGCGCGACTGAAAATCACGATACATAAAATAACCACTGGGGATATTGAGCAAGTCTTGGGTAAAGGCGTTGAACTCATCTTGAAGCATTTGCTCGTCGAAATTGATGCCCGAAAGTTTTAGAAAATAGTACTTAAAATAGTTCAAGTCCCATTCAATGGATTGACGGTCGAATGCAGCACGAGGAAAGCCACTTTCGAAACGGATATGTTCGGGCACTTTTAGTTGAATTTGAATTAAATCATCGATAATTTGTTGGTATTTCTTTTCTCGTTGAGGCTCAAAATCAGCTTGATTTTTGGCTTGTTTCAGAAAATGAAATAAGGTGATATCGCCTAAGTCGGTTTGTAGATACCAAAATTCATCTTCCGAAATGGCCAGAACTTCGGGCACAGCCACAGACGATTTTTTTAACCCAACAGCATAATCAAAAAAAGCCCGATTCTCTCGAACATTATCGTTATAAACGGCAATAAGCGTCGAGCCATTTTTAAGCGTTAGCCGGTAATACTGACGGTTCGATGCTGTTGCTGCTAAAGCCGAAAACTTATTTAATTCAGATAAATTACTATCCTTCAGTAATTTAACAAAAATACGCTCGGGTGAATTCAAAATTTAATGTTTTTGATGGTTTATTAATGTCTTCGACTTATCTTTTTACAATGCATTATTTTTCTAATTTACGCAAATTATCGATGCACTTCAACACAAAGTTACACAAAAAAAAGTCACCATTTACACAAAGCTTTTCCTAGGAGGCCTTCGACCTATTTCTTGGTTTTGTAACAGATCATAAGGTCTTCGACCTATTTATTGTTTTTGTAACTGTCTATTTGTCAATACTCTAGTTTAAAAAATACGACATTAAATTGTAATCATACTTATTAGTGCATTTAATCTTAAATAAAAATTTGACAATTTCCCCTTTAGCCCCTTCGTATGATAATCATGGTGGCACCAAAGCCGTATTCTTTGAACGATGCGTCTTGAAAGTACAATTGCGGATAAGTCGTACTCAAGGCTTTGTGGATTTCTTTTTTCAAAACACCGGCACCGACGCCATGAATAAACACCATTTTTTTGACTTGATGTTGCTTTAGGGCGGCATTCAATCGCGAATGGAATGTTTTCATTTGAATTTCGACCATTTCGGTGTTCGATAAATGTTTAAAATCGTCGACTAATTCGTGAATGTGCAAATCGACTTCGAAAAACTCAGGCAATTTTTCGGTTTCATTGTCATTTTTCGTACTACGGGGATTATTGAGCTTGTCTTCGAGCAATTGTTTTAAATTTTCTTCCGATTTTACATAAGCCTCTTTGGGACTTGGATCGGGAAGGTGAAATGGAATGATCAATGCCTCCGATTCGAAAAAATCGTTTTCGACAAAACCTTTACTGCGTAATAATTTTAAAGGATTAATGGCAATCTCTTTACTTACAGCCGGATGCGATTGATGCGGATCGATATGATACACTAGCGATTGAACGGTCAAACTTGGAAATTGACTCAAATCCTTTTCGGGAAAATGTTTAATCCAAACTTTAGAGTTGGATTCCAGCAAGCTGTTAAAAACAAGCAACTGTTTGTTTGGGAATGATTCGAACAGCAAAGTTTGTGCTTGCCAATTGCTGTCGTTGATTAAATACAAATCGACACCCGAAGCACTTTTTTGCCCTTCGACAGACTGCACCAAAGCCAAAGAAAGGTTTAAATCGTCGTTTCCTTCGACATAGACCACTTGATTAATCGATTCGTCTTCCGGTTCCCATTGCTCGGGCTCTTGCATTTTTTGAGGTTTGACTGTTTCCGGTTCTTGTGCAAAAGCTTTATTTTCTGCAGAACTAACTTTAACTAAATCCGAAGCCAAGACCGGAATCTCGAAATCGTCTTCGGTTAGTACTTCTATCATTTTGTTTTCGAGAATACGCACCACGGTTCCACCGCCCACATCGTTCAAAAACCTTACTTTATCGCCTTTTTTAAAATTCATGGTTTATATTTTTTTAACGTTCTCAAAAGAACGCATGTGTATTTTATTTGGGTAGCTCCTTATCAAAAAACGTATCGTTTTAAGGCCTTCGACCTACATGTTACTTTACTAACTTTCTATTTATAAAATAGTTAGCTAAAATAAATACATAGCAAAATGTAAGTTACAAAATCAATAAATTGGCGAAGGCCTTACTCATAATGGTTAGCCTTTGGGATTCACTTTCTTAAGCTATTTAAAAATTCATCTGGAGTCATTACAGGTATTTGAGCTCCTTTAAAATCTTTTACATTACGTGTTATTAAAATATCACAATCATGGCGTAACGAACTAAAATATTGCAATGAATCTTCATAGTCAGAAAAATCAGAGTTAAGTCCTTTTTCAATTATGTTCTCATCAAGTTCGCAAATTCCCGAAATCACTCTAAATTTCCTCAATTTATCCTTAGTCTTTTCGATCCCTTCAAATTTTGCAAGAAAATAACTTACAGTCGCATACGACAATGCCGATACCACAATTTCTATTTTCCCTTTGTCTGCGAGGCTAGCAATTTTAGCCGCACTTAAATAAAATGGCTCACGCTCACCTAAAAAGTCGAGCATAACATTGGTGTCAAGAAATGCTTTCATTTATTTATACTTTTCAGTCATGTGATTTAAATATTCCGATTTGTAATCGAGGTCGGCTGGAATTTTAACTCCTGTTGACATGCTTTTTACAAAAGGTGATATTTCAAAGTCATCTTCCTCATCCCTTTTGTCCTGATTTACAAGAGATCTCAAATAAGTTTCGATGATTCGAGATAAGCTTCGATGATTTGAAGAAGCATATTCTTTGGCTTGTTCGATGACAAATTTGTCTAGTTTTAAAGTTAGTTTAGTATCCATTGCATTATATTTTATACGTGCAAATATACAGATTTAGTCCGTGTAATGCAATTTTAATCCATTTTATTCCTCTTACTAAATTGTTCGCAAAGTTAATTATTTTTGCAGCATGCAGAATTACAGACATTTTAAAATCTCGGATTTCGACTACGAACTTCCCGACGAGCGTATTGCCAAATATCCAGTTTTCCGGCGCGATCAATCTAAATTGCTGGTTTATAACAATTCAAGCATTATTGACGATGCATTTGAACAGCTTCCTGCATTTATTCCTTCGTCTTCGGTTTTGGTATTTAACAATACCAAAGTCATTCCGGCTCGTTTGCATTTTACGAAACCGACCGGTGCATTAATCGAGATTTTTTGCCTCGAACCCCATTTGCCCAAGCCCTACGATCTCTCCTTGCAATCGACCAAAACTTGCCAATGGATTTGTTTGGTTGGCAATGCCAAACGTTGGAAATCTGGCGTATTGACACGAAATCTCGAGTATCAAAATCAAAAAATCGAATTCAGTGCAGAAAAAGTAGGCGAATGGCATGACAAACCCATTATCGAATTTAGCTGGAATCATCCACAGCTTACGTTTTCGAGCTTAATCGAATGGATAGGCGAATTGCCCATTCCGCCCTACTTAAATCGTAACACAGAACCCGACGACCTCGATCGATATCAGACTGTATATTCAAAAATACAAGGCTCGGTGGCGGCCCCAACTGCAGGTTTACATTTTACGCCTGACATTTTAGAACATTTGCGTCAAAGCGGTATCGCTAAAACCGAATTGACGCTTCACGTTGGAGCTGGGACTTTTAAACCCGTCCAAACCGAATCCATTGCCGAACACGACATGCACAGCGAGCATTTTGTGGTAACTCGCCGACTTATCGAAGATTTATCGAAACACAAATTTTGCATTCCAGTAGGAACCACTTCGGTACGCACCTTAGAAAGCATCTATTGGTTGGCTGTGCAAATACTTGATAATAAACTCGATGCACAATCCAAATTAGCAGTTTTGCAATGGGAACCGTACCAAACCGAAGGTCAATTGAGCCGAGAAGCAGCACTTCAGATTTGGCTTAATTTTTTCGAATCGCAGCATATCACCGAAATAGCAGCCGAAACGGCAATAATGATTGTTCCGGGGTATCATTTTAAAATGATTGATGCACTTATTACCAATTTCCATCAACCCCATAGCACCTTGCTGTTGTTGGTTTCGGCCTTGGTGGGCGATAAATGGAAAACAATTTACCAACATGCCTTAACGCACAATTACCGATTTTTAAGTTATGGCGACAGCTCCTTATTGTTTCCGGAAGGAAAATAACTCAAGTTGCATGTAACATAAAACCTTGACTTATTGTTTATTATATAAAATACACGATGGTTATGCCTCGAAATTCAGCCGCATACATGACTTGAGCCTTTTCTAATCACATTTGTGTATTTTGTGTCTACTTAGTGTAACCCTGCCTACCAGCAGACAGGGTTGTGTAACAAATATTTTTGGCTATTACACAAAAAGCACAAAGAAGACACAAAGCATCTCAAAAAATAGAATTCAAAACACTGTATATCTATTGTTTGTAATATGTAATTTTAACTAGCGAAACTTAAATAAATGCTGAATTCAAGCCACAAATGCAACTTTCGGTTTGATTAAATTAGAGCAAAAAA
>DYOK01000111.1:5526-8830 GCA_020720565.1 Acetofilamentum sp. | reverse complement strand
TTTAATTAAATCTGTGCGCTTTCGGTTGGCATTTTTCGGTCGAGTTTTTTGACCATGCCTTGAATGGCTTTGCCTGGACCGACTTCTATAAACATATCAGCACCATTTGCTATCATGTTTTTCATTATTTGTGTCCATCTTACAGGTGCTGTGAGTTGTGCAATTAGATTTTGTTTAATAATTGCGGGGTCTGTAGTGGGCTCAGCCGTCACATTCTGATAAACTGGGCAAATTGGTTTGCGAATCTCAGTTTGGTCAATTGCTTGTTGCAGTTCGATTCGAGCAGGCTCCATTAATGGAGAATGAAATGCACCTCCTACGGCCAATTTTAAAGCACGAGACGCACCTGCTTCGGTCAGTTTTTCGATCGCTTTGTCAATTCCCGAAAATGAGCCTGAAATTACGAGCTGCCCCAAAGTGTTGTAGTTGGCAGGCACAACCACATCGGTTATTTCTGCACAAATTTTTTCAACAACATCGTCGTCGAGACCAATAATTGCAGCCATGGTCGAAGGTTCTATTTCGCAGGCTTTTTGCATGGCATTGGCACGTGCCGCAACCAAACGCAAACCATCTTCGAAGTTCATAGCACCCGCAGCCACTAAGGCAGAGAACTCGCCCAACGAATGGCCTGCTACCATATCGGGTTTGAAATTTTCGCCCATGGTTTTGGCTAAAATGACCGAATGTAAAAAAACAGCGGGTTGTGTCACCTTGGTTTGTTTTAAATCTTCGTCGGTGCCACTAAACATTAAATCGGTTATTCTAAAGCCTAATATTTCGTTGGCTTTTTCGAACCACATTTTAGCTTCGGGCGATGTGTCGTACAAATCTTGTCCCATGCCCACAAATTGAGCCCCTTGTCCTGGAAATACGTATGATTTCATGCAATATATTATTTCTAAATTATAAATTCTATTATTATTCTGACTTTTATCGATTTAGAATCCGGATTTAAACAACAGAAGATTCAGATCTAAGTATTAAGTTTAATTTAATGTCGTATCTTATTAAGCTAGAAGATTGATATATGACTGTTACAAAAACAATAAATAGGTCGAAGACCTTATCTTAAATTCGATTTAATGAGTTGAATAAATTCTTCGCGAGTGGCGTGTTTTTGAAAAGCACCGCTGAAGTCGGATGTGGTGGTAACCGAATGTTGTTTTTGAACGCCACGCATCACCATACACATATGTTGGGCTTCGATAACCACGGCAACACCGAGTGGATGTAACGTGTCTTGAATACACTCCTTAATTTGAGTAGTCAGACGCTCCTGTACTTGTAGTCGTCGCGAGAAAGCATCTACCACTCTGGCAATTTTACTTAAGCCGGTAATGTAACCATTCGGAATATAGGCGACATGCGCTTTGCCAAAAAACGGGAGCATGTGGTGTTCACACATCGAAAAAATCTCAATGTCTTTTACCACAACCATCTGACGATAATCTTCCTTAAACATGGCCGATTTAAGAATGGCCACCGGATCTTGTTGGTATCCTTGTGTCAAAAATTGCATGGCTTTAGCCACACGTATGGGCGTTTTGATTAATCCTTCGCGTTGAGCATCTTCGCCGGGAATTTGCTGCAGAATCTGCTGATAAGCATTGGACATGACATCAAGACTCAAGTCGTTGTAATGTTCAATTTTAAGATAGCCTTCGGCCGATTCTGATAAATGATTTATAGAACAATCCATATTGTTTATTGTCTGAAATAAGCTTACAAAGGTAACATTTCCTATTTAACCCAAACCTTGAATTTGCTCAGGATTTGATTAAACCCAAGAATTCTCCATTAAAAAGTGAGCTATCAGGGCATTTTGTTTTACAATTTTCACATGAGTAATTTGAACGTATCGATTAATCGGAGCTTGTGAGTTATGACTAATTGGGGATTAATAAATATAATTGTTTTAATTGATATGCACTTAGAATAAAAATAAAGCCATCAACAATCTATGTAATAATCAGACATAAAAGTAGTTAGAGTCATCTGAAAATACATCAAGAATCTTAAATCAGAATTACAATTAAATATTTTAATGTCGTGATTTATTACAATAGGAGCTTGATAAATTGTCAGTTACAAAAACAAAGAATAGGTCGAAGACCTTATGTTTTGTTGTTACGAATCGAATTTGGATTTCATTTTATACCTTTGTACAACTAAAATACAAGTGCCATGAGTTTATTCGAACAAATCAATAACGATATCAAAGCGGCCATGATGGCCAAAGAAAAAGAAAAGTTAGAAGCTTTGAGAGCCATTAAAGCGGCTTTTTTATTGGCAAAAGCCGAAAAAGGTGAAGATTTAACTTCGGAACGCGAAATCCAAGTGGTTCAAAAGTTGGTAAAACAGCGTCTCGATACCGCAGAAATATACAAAACCAATCAACGAGCAGAGTTAGCTCAAAAAGAAGAAATGGAAGCAGCGTTTATTTCTGTGTATCTACCCAAACAAATGACAGAAGCCGAATTAAGTGAAGCCATTAAATCCATTATGGCTCAGATAGGCGCCTCAGGTGCAAAAGACTTGGGTAAAGTAATGGGAATAGCCAGCAAACAATTGGCAGGCAAAGCCGACGGAAAATCGATATCGGCATGTGCAAAAGCCTTACTCGCTTAGGCTTTTAATAATTTTCTCGACAATTTTTGTGGTAGAATAACCTTCGGTGAGTTCGATGGTTTGAACTGTTCCACCTTTTTTGGTCACCACATCGTATCCGACTACATCTTCGGCTTTATAATCGTTGCCTTTAACCAAAACATCGGGTTGAACCACTGTAATTAGTTCTAAGGGGGTTTCTTCGTCGAACAAAATGACATAATCGACAAATTGAAGCGATGCCATAAGGAGGGTTCGTGCCGATTGATCTTGTAAGGGTCTATGGATTCCCTTGAGTTTACTCACTGAAGCGTCGGTATTTAAACCTAAAATCATAACATCGGCTAAAACCGAAGCCTTAGCTAAATATTCGATATGTCCTTTGTGAACCAAATCGAAACATCCGTTCGAAAAAACAATGGTTTTGTTTTTTTGTCTAATCTCGTTTAATACCAATTCTAACGAATGTTGATCTAGAATTTTGTGTTGTATAGAATCAATCGAGAATTTCATAAGTAAGCTGATTTTTAATTGTTTATTCGTTGATGTGATTATTTTCCTGTCAACCTTCGGTAGATTGAGTTGTTGATTCGTTTACTTGCCTGTCCGCCTAAACTCGCAGCAGGCGGCATAGCGTAATCGAAGTGTTGATGAATTTACAATTCAAAATTCATAATTCTTAATTTTAAATTTA
>DYOK01000111.1:0-5426 GCA_020720565.1 Acetofilamentum sp. | reverse complement strand
AAAAAAACAAACAGTTTAGATTGACTTTGTTGGGTTCTTTTTACGGTTTACTATAGGAAGCAAAGCTGTGGTTGATATGCCCATTACCACAATGAGTAAGGTTTGTGCAGCGTGAACGATTAAGGCGAAAGAACGTGCCTCTTGGTCGTTAATCCCCAAAACGATTAATGTGCCAGCCACCATAAAATGCCAAGCGCCTAAGCCACCTTGCACTGGAGCAACCATGCCGTAACTACCTATTACGAACACGGCCAAACCACCCCAAACCGAAATGCCAGAAGTGGCCTCAAAAGCAAAAAAAGGTAAATAAGTGAGTAAATAATACAGAAACCATATTAAAACCGAATGAAATATAAACAAAGACTTATTTTTGATAGTTTTAAAAGACCTTAGCCCATCGAGAAACTCTTGAATAAGATGCTCGAATTTGACATAAATAAAAGTTTTTTTAATTTGTTTTTTAAAAACCCATAACAAAATCGGTATTGCCAACAACACCCCTAAACTCAGTTGAATCAATAGGGAATCTCTTAATTTTAATAAATTCTCTTCGACAGGTGGATTGTTGTGTACAAACGAATAAAACACCTTTGATTGTGTTAGAATAATGACCACAGTTAAAATCAAAAGAATTAACATGTCGATAATCCGCTCCAGCACAATGGTTCCAAAACTGACACTAAAAGGAATATTGTTGTATTTTTTTACAATTCCAGGTCGGGTTATTTCGCCCAAACGAGGGATTGCTAAATTTGCAAAATGGGTATTAATCACCGAAAAGAAAGCATTCCAAAAGCTCGATTTGTATCCCAAAGGCTCAATCATTTTTTGCCATCGGATGGCACGCACCACATGGCTTAATGCACCAGCAAAAAGCGAAAGAGCGATCCAAAAATAATTGGTATTTTTTAAATTTGAAAACAGAACGGTGGTATCTTGGTCTTTGTAAATCAGCCAAAATAAAAAAAGCCCTGCACCCAAAAAGACGAAGAACTTTAATGTATTTCCAATGTAGTGCTTAATCGAGCTATTTGGTGTGGTCATATCAATTGATTGGTTGCCGTATCTGGGAATACTAAGCTGGGTTTGAACAATTTAGCTTCTTCAAAATCCATAGAACCATATGCAATAATAATCACCACATCGCCCACAGCAGCTTTACGTGCAGCAGGGCCATTGAGACAAATTTCGCCACTACCTCTCTCGCCCTTAATCACATAGGTTTCTAAACGCTCCCCATTATTGATATTGACCACTTGAACTTTTTCGTTTTCGATAATATTAGCAGCCTCCAAAAGCAATGGATCGATGGTAATACTGCCTACATATTGCAAATTGGCTTCGGTAATGGTTACCTTATGAATTTTCGATTTGACAACTTCTATATTCATTTCTGTGATGAACGGTATTTATAAACTTTGTTCAAAAAAATCTAAAACTAACTTAAAATCAGATTATTAACTGCAAAAAAATAATGCCAAATAATAATCTAAAGCATACTTGACATACTTATAAAGCTAAGCTGTAAAAGCATCGTAAAAAAGCGCTACAAATTAAATACAATATTATCGATTAGCCTAACTTTTCCACAAAAAACGGCAACACAAGCCACAATTTTTACATCAACAGGCCATGAATTTAGTTCAATAAGTGTATTTTCATCGACTATTTCAAAATATTCAAGTTCAAGTCCTTCGGAGGAAAAAAAACATTTTTCCACTTCGTTTTTTAATTCTGATAGCGAATATTGTTTGAAATTCGTTTTGGCCCAAGTCAAATGTTTATAAATGGCTGAGGCTTGTTCTTTTTGTAACTTGCTCAAACGTTGGTTTCTACTACTCATGGCCAAACCCGATGGTTCGCGTACAATGGGACAAGCCACCAGATGTATAGGGATATTCAGTTGTTTTACCATGGCTTTGATAATGGCAAATTGCTGAAAGTCTTTTTGGCCAAAAAAGGCCACATCGGCTTGAACAGCATCAAATAATTTCGACACCACTTGAGCCACTCCATTAAAGTGACCCGGTCGGTGCAAGCCTTCCATCACTTGTTCAAGCAATCCAAAATCAAATTTTCGGAGATCTTTACTCGGATAAATATCTTCGACTGTAGGTGTAAAAACTAAGTCACATCCCGATTCGTCGAGCATTTTTAAATCGACATCTAAAGTTCTAGGATAAAGTTTAAAATCTTCGGCTTCGTTAAATTGAGTAGGATTGACAAAAATACTCGCTACCACAAACGAAGTTTGGGCTTTAGCCTGTTTAATCAGCGACAAATGCCCCTGATGGAGTGCCCCCATAGTAGGTACAAACCCAATTTTTTGATGCGTTAAACGCGCATTTTTAATAACACTTTGCAAGTCAGCAATGGCTGTAACCACTAACATCTTCGATATAATTTTTCGTAATGGGCTGCAAAGAAATGAATATTTTTAGATTTATTCACATTTTTTTGACATAATATCTTGATAATTCGAAATATCTATTTACCTTGTGCACGTTTTTAACTTAATATTTTATGAATTTATATGTCGCTAATTTACACTATGGTGTAAGTGAACAAGAATTGAAACAATTGTTCGAAGAATTTGGAGCCGTTATTTCATGCAAAATCGTTTTGGATCGCAATACTCAGAAAAGCCGAGGCTTTGGCTTTGTAGAGTTCGAAAATGGCACTGATGCTCAATCTGCCATTTCAGGCCTTGACGGCAAAATGGTCCGTGGTCGTGCTTTAAAAGTAAGTTCTGCAAGAGCAAAAGCGTAATTAAAATATTTTTTACGTCTGGTCGGCTGCATATCAATTTATGCAGCCGATTTGTTTTTATCTATTAAAAAGCTATACAATGTCCAAGCAAAAATTGACCTCAATTTCGAGTTTAGGCGAATTTGGTTTAATCGACCGATTGACAAATGCCTGGCCAGTATATCAAAAATCGACCTTCAAAGCCATGGGCGACGATGCCGCTGTAATCGATTTCGGGAAAGAACAAACCGTCGTAAGTACTGACATTCTGACAGAAGGAGTGCATTTCGATTTAGCATATACCCCACTTAAACATTTGGGCTACAAAGCCGTTGTAGTCAATCTGTCCGATATTGTGGCCATGAATGCACAGCCGACACAAATTCTGGTTTCGATTGCCGTTTCGGCTCGCACTTCGGTCGAAGCCCTCGACGAACTTTATTTGGGAATTAAAGAGGCTTGCAAAACTTATCAAGTCGATTTGGTCGGAGGCGATACCACATCATCAAAGTCAGGTTTGTTTATCAGTATTACAGCTATTGGCAAAGCCTTACCAAATGATTTAGTTTATCGAAAAGGGGCTAAAATAAACGACTTGATTTGTGTTACTGGCAATTTAGGTGCCGCCTATATGGGTTTGCAATTGCTAATTCGAGAAAAAGAAGTTTTTGCTGTTAATCCAAATTCGCAGCCCGACTTAAGCCAATGGGATTACATTATTGAGCGACAACTTAAGCCCGAGACTCCTATCAACTTACGCAAGAAGCTCAGCGATATGGGCGTAAAACCAAGTTCTATGATCGACATTTCTGATGGTCTCTCGTCCGAAATTTTACATATTTGCCAACAATCGAACTTAGGCTGCCGCATTTACGAAGAAAAAATACCGATTCACGAACAAACCATCAAATTTGGATACGAGATTAAAGTCGATGCATCAATTGCAGCCATGAATGGTGGCGAAGATTACGAAATCCTATTTACAGTGCCCATGACAGATTTCGAAACCATCAAGCGGTACCCCGAAATACAAATTATTGGTCACATGGTCGAAGCCGATAAGCAATGTGCACTGGTCGCGCGTGATGGTACTAATCTGATTTTGGAAGCCCAAGGTTTTAATCATGCAAGCTCAGTATCGTAATTAAAAAAAGGCATAATTCTTGGCGAATTGTTTTGTTTGTGTTTTACAACATAAAGTATTAATTTAGCAGTCTCACTTTTTATCTTGGAAAGGAGTGGAAAACGCCTTAAGTAGTTAGAATAATTTAATGTCGTATTTTATTAATCTATAGTATTGATAAATAGCAAGTTAGTAAAACAATAAATAGGCCGAAGACCTTAACTTATTTATTGGGGAAATATTCAATAGGTTTTAACCTAAATTTTGAAACTGAACTATTCACATCACTTTTAACAACAATTTAAACATGAAAATTAAAATTTTAATTCTGACCTCAGTGGTAGCCATTGCTGTATTTGGGTTTTCGAGTTGGACTAAAAACAACACCACTGAAACTTCAAGCCCACAGACAAATTCGACCGTAGGTTACAATGTGGGTCAAATTGCACCCGAAATTTCGCTTACCGCAGCCAATGGAAAAGACATGAAATTAAGCGATTTTAGAGGTAAAATGGTACTGATTGATTTTTGGGCCAGTTGGTGCAGACCATGCAGAGCAGAAAATCCTAACGTGGTCAAAGCTTATCACGAATACAAAAACCTAACATTCAAAAACGCTAAAGGATTTTTAGTTTTTGGAATCTCGCTCGATAGAGGCCAAAACGAATGGAAACAAGCCATAGAGACCGATCAATTGGAATGGGAAACCAACTTTTTTGGCAACCAAATAGTAGCCCAGCAATATAATGTGCAATACATTCCATCAAATTTTTTGGTCGATGGCGATGGCAAAATATTAGGCACCAATTTACGCGGCGAAGCACTCGAACAAGCAATTAAAGCACATTTACAATAATCTAACATGAAACAAATTTTTTATCGCTTAATACTTGCTTTTACTTTGTCTGGCTTAAGCGTTCAGGCTCAAACTGTTGGCTTAGACATTGGACAGAAGGCACCCGATGTGTCGTTCCAATCACCCGATGGTAAAACTTACAAACTGTCCGATTTAAAAGGCAAAATCGTATTAATCGACTTTTGGGCAGCTTGGTGTTCGCCTTGCCGTCGCGAAAATCCGAATGTAGTACAAGTTTACAACACCTATAAAGATAAAAACTTTAAATCGGGGCAAGGCTATACCGTATATAGTATTTCGCTCGACAAAGACAAAGCGGCATGGGAACAAGCCATTAAAGACGATGGCTTAATTTGGCCTTATCACGTCAGCGATTTAATGCATTGGAAATCGGAAGCTGCCAAAATTTATCAAGTTAGAGGCATTCCAACCAATTTCTTAATTGATGGAAATGGGATTATTATTGGAAAAGCCCTTCGTGGCGATCAACTTTCGCAAGCACTCGAAGCTATCGTGATAAAAGAACGTTCGAAAACCGAAATCGAAAACGATTTAAAACTGGACATGACAGAACTACTTAAAAAAGTAGAGCAAGCCATGGAACAAGAGGCCGATAAAAAAAGTGCCAATTATAAAGCCCTTTTGGTGCAACAAAAGCAAGTTAAAAAAGCCATTTCGATCATGAAATATTAATCTTTA
>DYOK01000110.1 GCA_020720565.1 Acetofilamentum sp. | reverse complement strand
AAACCCAGACAAATAAAAGTCATTTTTCTCAACCTTTAAACTGAAGCACAGAAATTTAAAACCTAAAATTTTGTGTTTTAAACAGTGCTTTTGTCTAAAAGCCATGGTCTGTCGTTCAAAAAAAACAAAATATTGCATAATTATTCCTATTTTTGGTACAAATTTAGATTGGCGATTGACATTTTCCCTTTTCTGCCAGTTTTTGTACTTTGAATCATATAATGTCGTATTTTATTTACCTAGACGTCTGATAAAATACCTTTACAAAATCAATAAATAGGTCGAAGACCTCATCTCTAAAAAATTGAACAACATGCGTGCTGCCCTTTTATTTTTCCTTGTCCTTGTCTTGCTTCGAACCGAAGCCCAAAGAACCTATTCTACCACGAAAGGTAAAGCCATTAAACAATTCGAATACGCCGAAAAAAATTATAATTCTCAACAATACAACATTGCCATCGAGTCGCTAAACGACGCGGTTAATACGGACCCCAATTTTGTTGAGGCATACCTGCTTAAAGCCCAGATTTTTTTTGAATTGGGCCATCTTAGAAGAGAAATTGAATGCTACGAAAAAGTACTAACCATAAGACGCGACTACAACCCAAAAGTCCAATATTTGCTTAGTATTGCATATTTTAAAACCGAGCAATATGGGAAAAGTATCGAACTCGCTACTGAGGCCAGCCAAATGGATATACAGTCGGAAATGCTGGCTCGTAATGTTGAATTTGCGTTAAAATCGGCCAAAAGTGCAAAAAAATTATACGATCATCCCGTGCCATTTAAACCCATCAATATGGGTACCGAAATCAATTCGCCTTTCGACGATTACTGGCCAATGCTTTCTGCCGATGGTAAAAAATTATACACCACCAAGAATATTTTACGCAACCGTCAACTCGAACCTACCCGCGACAATTTAAGCGAAGATTTTTTTGTCAACTACAAAATAAACGACAGCACATGGAGCCAAACCTATAACATGGGTCGCCCATTAAACACACCCAACAACGAGGGAGCGCCTTCTATTTCGGCCGATGGTCAAACTTTTGTGTTTACCGGCTGCAATCGGAACGATGGCAAAGGCAAATGCGATTTGTACATTTCGCACCGTCAAGCTCAAGGATGGAGCGAGCCCAAAAATATGGGCAGTCCCATCAATACCAACGCCTTGGAGCGTCAACCATCGCTTTCGCCCGACGGAAAAACCTTGTATTTTACCAGCGACCGACCAGGTACCGATGGCTTAGAAGACCTTTGGGTGAGCCATTTCGATGGAACCAATTGGAGTACACCCATTAATCTGGGCGACAGTATTAACTCCCATGGCATCGAATGGGCACCGTTTATTCATCCCGACGGAAAAACCTTGTATTTTGTTTCTGATGGGCATTTTGGACTTGGTGGGCTGGACATATACAAAAGCACCCGCCTTAACGACACCACATGGAGCCAAGTTAAAAATTTGGGATATCCTATCAACACGGTCAACGACGAACAAAGCTTGTTTGTGTCAATCGACGGTGAACTAGCGCTTATATCGTCGAACCGAGCCAACGACAACAACGGCCTTGACATTTACCAGTTTTTGCTTTACCCCGAAGCTCGTCCCGATTATGTTAACTACCTTACTGGAACCGTAAGCGATACTAAAACCAACGCCTTGGTTAAATCGCACATCGAATTAATCGATTTAAATACTGGTGAACTTATTTTAAATCCTGAATCGGAACTACAAACCGGCGAATATTTATTGTGTATCCCATCGGGTCATAATTATATGCTAAACATTAGCCAATCTGGCTACATGCCTTATTCCGAACACTTTGCAATGACTGGTGGGCACAAAGATAAACCCTACGAGAAACACATCAAATTGCAACCCATTGAACTCGGGGCACATGTGATTCTGAAAAACATCTTTTTCGAACTGGACTCGTACCAGCTTAAAGACGAATCAAAAATTGAGCTCGAAAAGTTGATTGAATTTATGAACAATAACCCCAATGTTTCGATCGAAATTGGAGGTCATACCGACAATCAAGGTAGCAAAGCCCACAATGCGACGCTTTCCGACAACAGAGCTAAAACAGTTCAGAAATATCTGATTAATCACGGTATATCGGCAGCTCGTTTAACTGCAAAAGGATACGGCATGGATCAACCTATCGATACCAACGAAACAGAAGAAGGACGAGCCAACAACCGCAGAACAGAATTTAAGGTAACTAAGAAATAGAAAGGTTTATTCCTTTATTTGTTGATGTGCCTGTCTGCCGAAGGCAGATTGATGTGCGTGTCCCGAGCATCGGTGTTGATGTGTTTATTTGTTGAACTTAGGCAATCGAGGGCTGAGGTTCTCAAAGCCCAATTGTAGACGGGTTGAAAGTTGCAGGTAGTAGAATTATTAATTTTTTAATTATCCAACATCCTTCATTTTGAATTTTTAATTATTAAAAAGACAATCTATTGCTTACAAAAAGACGGGGCAGAGTTTGTTAAATTTATCGATGTAGGGCTCACGCTTGTACATCAGGTAAATCACCGAAATTTCGATTGCCCCAATGGTGTTGCTGGCTACTCTTAAACTTGAATAATTTAGGTCGTACGAAAAGCCGATATCAAATGAGCGGTAATCGAATCCAAGTCTAAAAATTACGGCATCGCCAAAGCGATTTGAAAGTCCAAAGTTTATGGCTCTAAAATCGATGTGATTGAGCCTTTTTTCGAACATCAAACCCATAAAAAATTCGTCGTATGTGCCCTGTCTAAAGTAGAATAAATTGGGCTGAATGCTCCAATATTTTGAACTGGTCCAATCGAGCATCAAATAAGTATTAAATTTTCCTTCTAAGCGATTTTGTTCGGCGTCGGCGAAAGCCAATTTAGGACGGTTTAGATGGTGAAAAACAATACCCCAATGTAAAGGCAGCTTGTCAGAAAGATAATAATCGGCAGTCAAGCCCAACGAAAAATCGAAGTAGGAAAAACGGTCACCTTGGAAATTTTCCTGACTCAACAGATTGGGATCGTATTGGCTACCGTTGAACTGATTATCAAAATACAAACGATTGAAATCGACTGTATTCTGATTATACGACACTTGAAAACCGCCCGATACATTTAACAGACTATCGAAAAGTTGGGTTCTTAAGTATGAGCCCGAAAGTTTTACTTGTATGGTTCCAAAATGTCCATCGCCTGCTACATCGCTATTAAAGCCGAGCCCTAAACCCAAAAAACCAGGCCAATTTTTTACATTAGCACGTCGGTGGTCGTATGTAGCCGAAAATGTTTTGTATGGAATGGTTACCGAAGCCCATTGCGAGCGGTAGTTGGCAACCAAACGATGTTGAGCATTAAACCGTCCGGTTTCGGCTGGGTTTAAATTGATAGGCGAACGTTCGAGTTGTGAGAAATGAATATCTTGAGCGAACACTAACACCTCCAAGCTCAAAAGCCACACTAAAAAGTTGTATTTAAATAGATTATGTCGCATATTCTATCGAATCAGGGTGATATTGCCTTGTTTTTTAAACTCTGCTTTATTGACACAAGTGGCTGTCAAATGGTAGACAAAAACGGCGGGATCGGCCGGTTTGCCTTGATATATCCCATCCCAGCCCTGATTAACATGCTCTGTTTCGAACACCTTTTCGCCCCAGCGGTCATAAATTGATAAATGCATCGTTTCGATGACTTCGCCCCTGACCAATAAAACATCGTTTTGTCCATCGTTATTGGGTGAGAATGCATTGGGAATAAATATGTAAGGCTCGTCGCAAACAAAATCTTTAACCCTTACAATGGTGGTATCGGAATTCACGCATCCATACACATCGGTAATTTGCACCTGATAAATAATAGTCGAATAAGGTTTTGATATAGGATTCCAAATATTGGCCTGAGTTAAAGCATGAATCGGCGTCCAAATATAGGTATAAGTCGAATCGAATGTGGCTGTAAGCTGGCTACTTTCGCCTTTATAAATGGAATAAGGGTTCGAACTAGCTGAAACAGGCGCTCCATTCGGATTTACATTGATTTGAACACTATCGACCAGAACACAACCATTCGCATCTTGAACACTTACCGTATGTAAACCTTTGCAAAGGCCAGAGGTATGGCTTGTAACCGAACCATTGTCCCACAAATATTGATAAGGCGGTATGCCACCGATTAAATCGATCTGTGCTGAGCCATTGCATGCTACATCGCAATTAACCAATGTTGTGGCGGTGTCGATTTGTATGAGTTCGGGACTCTCAATACTAATCTGAGTGGTATCGGTACATCCGTGTGCGTCGGTTACTGTCAATTGATAAGTCCCATCTCCAACTTGTGTAATGGGATTGGTATGAGATCCCGTGCTCCATTCGAAGTAATAAGGCGAAGAACCACCTGTAACCAATGCGGTTAATTGAGTCAAATCGCCATGACACGCTTGGTGACCAGCTGAGATTTGAGCATCGACTGGTTCAGGGTTAGAAATAAAAACCGACATAATTCTAACACATTGCTGTGCATCTTGAACTGTAACCGTATAATTGCCACTGCAAAGCTGAGTTAATGAAGAAGCACTCCCGCCATTTGACCAAGCATACGAATAAGGCGAGGTGCTAGGAATCACAATAACTGCCTGTATTTGGGCGTCGCATTCGTTGTGACACGACACGCCTATCGCATTTAAATCGGTCTGTAATGGCGATAAATCGGTAATTTGAACACTTAGTGTTTTTTGACATTGATTTGCATCTGTAACTGTAACACTAAAAGTACCCACATATAAATTTTGAGCTAAGGAATCGGTATCGCCATGGCTCCATAGGTATTGATAAGGAGCCGTACCTCCAGACGCTTGAACGAGTGCACTTCCTGTATTCCAATCCGAACCACATCCAGTGGAGTTAACATTAGTGATTTGAACATGCAATTCCGTTGGTTCGCTAATGTTCACTTGCATCGTATCGGTGCACGATAGGCCATCGGTAAGTGTTACGCGATAAGTTCCTGCACACAAATTGTATCGGTTTTGGCTGGTATTTCCATCGTTCCAAAAATAACTATAGGCTTGAACGCCATGAGGCGTAAGAAGAATACTACCAGTACATTCTCCAAAACACAACAAAGAGGTCGGTGTAGCAGTTAAGTCAATTTGGTCTACAAAAATATAAATCGAATCTTCGAAAGCACATTGGTTATTATTTTCGCCTTCGGCAACCAACCAAAAATTCATATTCAAATTGGCCGTAATGAGGTTAGTTCCTTGGCCTGAAATGACTTGAGCATTGGGTCGCCATATAATTTGACTGATAGAACCTGTTTGGATCTGTGCAGAATAGCTTCCAATAGCACCCATACAAGCACTATCTTCTCCTAATATTTCGATCTGTGCTCTATCGACCTGAACGACAACTGAATCGGTCTGAATTAATTGGCAAACACTTTCCAATGTTTGAACATAGTATGTCGTGGTTTGCGAAGGCTGAACATTTACTGTGGCTTGGCCACCTGTATTGATTATTTGAGTCCATGCAGGGTCAGTCGCCCAAACCACTTGGCTCAAAGTTGTAGTCGAACTCACACTGAGCTGCACCGATTCGCCATAACAGATCAAAGTATCTGGATGAGCTTGAATGGTGTAGTTGGCTGTTCTCACCACAACAGTTTGAGAAAGCGAGTCCAAGCAAATTCCATCGTCTATCACACATACATAATTAGTTGTTACATTGGGAGAGGCTATTGGATTCGAAATAAATGGGTTTGACAAGCCCGATGCAGGATACCATTGATAAGAATGATTGCTTTCTGGTACGGTTCCAATGGTGATGTCATCCCCTTGACATATCGTATCGTTGGCTTCGTGCAAATGATAGTGGTCTTGTATGGTAATGGTTTTAACTATGGTATCAGATAAATTACAAGTATTTGAATCGATTGTCATAAGGGTAACCTGATAGATGCCTGGACTCGGGAACACATGTGTGGGATTCACAGCATTCGAAACTGGCGATCCATCGCCAAAATTCCAATAATAATTGGCTCCAGTACCAGTGTTAGTAAATGGCACCGCAGTACCCTCGCAAACCAATGGCTCTGCATAAAAGTCGGCCACAGTAATATCCTCAGCAAACGAAAATCGAAATACCGCATTATTGCAATTCCAATTTAAGTTGGGGTATCCACCGTTATTTTCGGAGTACGAACCTGTGGTAGTTGGAAATTCGTTACAAGACGCTGTGCTTCCTGTTGCACCCGCATTGCCACAACTGGCACAAACCGATTGATAGATATTACCCATTCGGTCGAATCGGCTGGTACCTCCATCGACGTGGTCGTGGCCACAATATCCTGTACCATAATGTTGTTCACCAAAAAATGATGCATAATCGAGCGCTGATGCATCACCAAACATGACCATCAAATAGAAATCTTGCCCATCGGTCACACTTTGTTGGGCATCGGGTGTAATTTGCATCCCAACCGTTCCAAAGGTAGTTCCCCACTGTGAATTAAAATCGCCACCCCATTCTCTGCCCCAACCTGCCAGATAAACTCGGTTACAAATATCCACAGAAAAAGCTGTAGGTGAGATATTAGGTTTTCCACTTCCAGTTCCAAATACAGTGCTCCAATCTAGAGTGGTTAAACCCGGTAAAAATTTTGCAATAAATTGACCACTATTGGGCTGATTATAAGCCGCATTAAAAATTAATGTATTACCTGTGGCTTTGGTTTGACCAAATATATATACATTTTTATATCGGTCTCTACGCACAAAATAAGCTTGATCGTATTGGGCTGACCCAAAATAGGTCGAAGCCAATAAAGTGCCTCCGTTGGTACTTATATGTGCCACAAATCCATCGGCACTTCCTCCTTGATAATTGATTCTATATGCCCCAGTAGTTGTCGGAAGATTGCTCGACGAGGTACCACCTGCGACATAGGTTTCGCCAAGATCATTTATTTCTAACGAATAAACCGCATCGTTATTCGAGCCTCCAATATACGAACTCCATCGCATCTGACTTAAATCGGAACTTAATTTAAAGACCACACCATCTTGTTGCCCATTCGAAAAAAGCTGAAATCCATTCATAGTTGGAAAATCAGAAGAAAAAGTGGTTGTTCCCACAAAAATATCCGATTTATCGTCAACAATAACCTCTCCCCTAGCACCATCGGCATAATTGTAATACAAAGAGTCGTTCCCATCCATCAAATAGGGTGCATAAGAAGGCTTGTAATTTAGACCATCATTGGCCGCCCCCCCCACATAGGTTGATCCAACGAGTTGAGTCCCATCGCTCGACAAACGAGACACCACAATATCGGTTCCATTACTAAATGGCACTACGCCATCGTAAACCACCGAAGTACCCCCATTAAATGTAGGATCGTATGCATCTATACTTACCGGATAATTAGACGACCCGCTTGTTCCAAATATGATTAAATCGTTAAAACTGTTTACCACCAAACTGTGTGGCATTTCTTCGCTATCGGTACCGCCCAAGTGAGTCGCCCAAAGTAAGGTCGTTCCATCGGGCGAATATTTCGAAATGGTGATGTCGCAACCCAAATATGTGCCACTGGTTGCTTCTCCACCCGCAAAGGTGTACTGATAAGCACCCAAAGTGCTTGGATAACCTGTATTAAAAACGATACCGCCCGAATAGACATTTCCAAGCAAATCGCTTGTGGCGGTAAACCCCCAGTTATCGGAAGTTGACCCGCTATAAGTTGAGAAGATTAAAACGGGGTCGATAATCAAATCGTAACGTTCGTCGTAATCGTCTAATAATTTGTATGTTACTTTTTTATCGACCAATTGATACATGGCTTCAATCTCGATAAGTCGACCTCTTATTTTTTGGTACACATAGGGTCGTTTTTCGATGATTCGTCCAACCGAAGTTTCGATGATTAAATCGCCATTGAGAATTTTTATTTTATCGGTTCCGACCACTCCCAAAACAATATCGGAAACACGCCCGCCTGGTTTAATAATTAAATCATACTTTAGCCCTTGTGGATATAGTCCAACTTTGGCGTCGATTTGAGGATATAAATTTTTATAAAACACCTCGTTATATCGACCAGCCTTAATACCCCAATGGCGAGGATCGTTGCCTATCATCCAATTTTCGTACGTAGAATGTGCATCCACACCAATACATTCCGATTGGGGGTTTGCACCCAAAAATCTCATCTGGTAGGCATGTGCATTGACTCTTTCAAGATTTTTTGGTTTTGTTTCGTGTGCACCATGGTGAACCGAACTACCCCAAAAGGCTTCTCCATCGATAAGATTAAAAGTGAATGCTTGGTTTTCGAAATAGACTTGTTGCTGGGTTGTTCCCAAGCGAAAACGTACTGAATCGGGCCATTGCCCTTTGTTTTCGACAAAATACGATTGTGCATTTGAAGTTGACAGCAACAACAAAAACATTGCAAAAACGGAATATCTTATTAGTGTTTTCAAAGTGGTCGGTTAAGGCTCTGAAAGTTACAAAAAAAATCTAATCTTCCAAATAAGGTCTTCGACCTATTTCTTGTTTTTGTAACTAGCAGCTTATCAATCATCTAGCTGAATAAAATACGACATTCAATAAACATAATGCTTAAATACTTTCCCTTCGTAAAACAACTGAAAACACCTACGAACTCAGAGATTACAAAATACACAGCAATGCTTTTTAGACCTTTTTAAAAATTTAAAGGCAAAATTATAAATCAAAATACCGAAGAAAGCGGACAGCGGTATGTTTTTGTTGCCGATTTCGGAGCACATCACGGTCAAGCCGTGATGAAGTTTGAAGCGAGCCAC
>DYOK01000109.1 GCA_020720565.1 Acetofilamentum sp. | reverse complement strand
CAACTTTTAGCATTCTTTCAATGTTGTAATAACCATTTGGCGTATTCTGATTTGGTAAACCACAGAAAACAGCGTCGGCAAGTAAAAATATTTTTATTTCTACATTTTCTCCGTGTTCTTTTTGAAGTGTCATTGCCATTCTCAAAGCATTATATGCTTTTTCTGTTCCGTAGGGTGCATCGTTGATGATAATTAAAAATTTTTGCATGTGAGTTTTATTTAAATTGGTAAAGAATTCATTAGTGATTTAAAAGAATTAGAAAGTGTGCAAGGCATAAATATTGAGAAATGCAGATTTGTTGAAAGCATTAAAGACCTTGCTTTTGCTTGACAAATATCATAACGGGAGTTCTAAAAATTGCATTTATTACTTGAATTTCGGGATTCTAAATCACGCTCGTATCCAAAAACAGGTGTTTGGCAGATCGATTGTGACGTAGCTCAGTCGTTGGGGGTCAATTCCATTTCGCCTCGGGCAATTTGAAAATGAATTTTGTTCAGCCATGCCAACCATTGCCCAATTCTATCTATTGCCAATTGGGTTTCGTCGCCGACAGCTCTCTGTTGCAGTTTTAACGTTAAATATCCGTATAAACCATTGAGCCCCGCTTCAACTTCGGTTATCTCACTTCTAAGGCCTTTCTGCATTAATGCCACAATGTGTGTTTTGGCCCAGCTATAACGTTGTAAATAATCGGGGTTCTGCTTTTGAACTAAGTAATGATGCAAATCGTCCAATTCGTCGATGGTGTGTTGAAGAAACAGTAAATGACCCTTTTGAGAGAGGTCTTCGTCAATCATTTGCTGTACCAAACCTTTGTACCACGCCAATATCTCGACTTTAAGTTCGGGTGTTACTTGATATTGCGATACAATCTTTTCTTCTATTTGTCTTTTGTCGAGCTTAAACGACCTGAGCAAATCTTCTAGTTGCCACATGTAGAGTAGGTACTCAATAATGTTTGAAGTTTTTTTCTCTTTTGCAGCTAGCATAGGATTGTTCTCTTAATAAAAGTAAGTTGTGATTGAAATAGTCCGTTAATCTTTTTTAACCGCTTTATATTCAGGGCTTATCAAAAGGTTATCAATTTATCCTGTTCTTAATATCTAGTTTTTGAACATTTGCAGAATGAACTTTCGAAAAGTTAACGAAGAATTAAATGAAAAATACTATTCGTGATGTGCAATAATCGATATTATGTATAATTTAATGTCGTATTTTATAATACTAGAAAGTTGATGAAGAGCTAGATACAAAAACAAGAAATAGGTCGAAGACCTTAATCCCAAACCTCGTCTAGTTGGCGGCGATCTTTTTTAGTGGGGCGTCCTGTGCCTTTGGGTCGGTAATAAACCACCTCAGACATCTGACTGGTTTCAAGTTTGTCGAGTTCCGATTGGGGGGTAACCTCTTGTATATATTGCACAACTTGTGGTGCTCCAACTCTATTTTTAAGTGTAGCAATCACTTTATAAGTACGATAAATTGGCGACCGATGAATCTTAATAAGATCGCCTACCGTTATAATTTTGGCAGGTTTAGTTCTGACATCATTTAAATGCACTTTACCGCCATCGACGGCATCAGAAGCTAAGCTTCTGGTTTTGTACAAGCGTACGGCCCAAAGAAACTTATCGATTCTGATGCTGTCTTGGTTTTGTTCCAATGTTCACGACTTAATGGTTAATCTTCGTCATCGTCGTCGTCGTCTGAGGGCTCATCAGCAGGATCATCATCCTCATCATCATAATCGTCCTCGTCCTCGTCTGTTTTTTCCTCTTCTTCTTCCTCTGGATATTCTTCTTTATATTTTGATTTTAATTCCTCATCGAGCTTTGTTTCATCAATTTCTTGATCTAAATCGTCGGAAACAGTTTGAATTTTACGATGCGACATTTTAATCAAATAATACTTATCGTCGGTTTCGAAAGGTAATGCCAAAACGATTTCACCTTTTGCATTAGTAAATTCGACAAGGTGTTCGCTGTACCCATCTGTATACATTTGTTTGAACTCACGCTGAAGCTCTTTTGATAGTTTTTCGTAAGTCTGAATAACTTTTAATTTGTTGACTGCCATATATTTATTGAAATGTGTTTTTTAAAGCTAGTTTGTTGTCCTATAAAATGAAAGAAATCTTTAATGTCCTTATTGAATATTAACTTTACAATTTTTCTGATTACCACCCTAAAACGTAAGCAAAAATCAAAGGTGCTACAATAGTTGCATCCGATTCTACGATATGTTTTGGAGTGTCGATATCCAATTTCCCCCAAGTAATCTTTTCGTTAGGTACGGCTCCCGAATACGACCCATAACTGGTTGTAGAGTCCGATATTTGACAGAAATAGCTCCAGAATGGTGTGTCGTAACGTTCCATATCTTGATACAGCATTGGCACTACACAAATTGGAAAATCGCCCGCGATGCCACCTCCAATTTGGAAAAAACCTATACCTTCGGTGCCTGCATTTTGGGTGTACCAATCGGCTAACCATGCCATATATTCGATACCCGATTTCATGGTGCTGGCTTTAATTTCGCCTTTGATCACATACGAGGCAAAAATATTGCCCATGGTTGAGTCTTCCCATCCTGGTACAACAATCGGAATATTTTTCTCTGCAGCAGCTAACATCCAACTGTTTTTGGGGTCAATTTGGTAATACTGCTCCAATACACCCGATTTTAACATTTTGTACATGTATTCGTGCGGAAACATGCGCTCGCCTTTTTGGTCGGCTTCGCTCCAAATGGCATGGATATGTTTTTGTAATCGTCTAAAAGCCTCTTCCTCAGGTATACATGTGTCGGTCACTCTGTTCAGATGGTTTTCCAACAAATTCCACTCGTCTTTTGGGGTTAAGTCGCGATAGTTGGGCACTCTTTTATAAAATGAGTGGGCCACCAAATTCATAATGTCTTCTTCGAGATTGGCTCCAGTGCAAGAAATTATCTGAATTTTATCTTGACGAATCATTTCGGCAAGCGATTTTCCCAACTCTGCGGTACTCATAGCACCTGCTAGAGTTAACATCATTTTTTTACCACTATCGATGTGCTTTTCGTAATCTTTGGCGGCATCGACTAGAGCTGCTGCATTAAAATGTTTGTAATGCTCTACAATAAATTGACTTATCGGTCCTTTTTTGTCCATATGTATATTGTTTTGCTCTTTGAGCTTTTTTAAAATATTTAAGTACTTTTAATAATATAAAGCTTTTCGACCTATTTATTGTATCTATACTATTTGTTAATCTTCTATCTTAATAAAATACAACATTAAATTATGCATCATACTTAAGGTCTTCTTTTATTTATCTAAACACCTGATAAAATGTCAATTAAAAAAATAAAAAGGTCGAAGACCTTACAATTCAAATTTATACGATAAAAGCTTATAATAAAGTTTTGCAACTAAAAAATTTGAAGCTTTTTCGTCTTCGATTGGTGCCAGTTCTACAATATCGAAGCCGACCACATTGCGTTGTTGGAACACCATTTTAAGGTATCGAATTACGGTATTCCACTGCATTCCACCAGGTTCTGGTGTGCCCGTGGCCGGCATTATAGATGGGTCAAACACATCCAAATCGATAGTCAAATAGACATCTTGTGTCATCTGATTTATTGATTCTTGCATCCAATCGTGTCGTTCGAAAATGGCTTCGGAAAAATAAGTTTTGCTATAGTCCATGTACTCTTTTTCGCAAGTATCCATGCTGCGAATCCCAACTTGTATCAAATTGGTATGTTTCGAGGCGTCGTGCAAAGCACATGCGTGATTGTATGGTGTACCATGATAATCTTTGCGTAAGTCGGCATGTGCATCTAAATGTAAAACAGTTAAATTGGGATGCTTCTCGTAAAACGCTTTAATCACTCCAATTGACACGGAATGCTCACCGCCAAAAAAAGTGAGGTATTTGTTAGACTCGAGCAAAGTTTTGGTTTTCTGATATACCGCATTGAACAGACTTTCTGCCGATTGATTCTCTGAAATTATAGGTAAGATATGCACGCCTCTGGTGTATACTTCCGAATCGGTTTCGATATCATAAACTTCCATGTTATCGGAAGCATCGAGGAAAGCTCCAAATCCTTTGTCGGCACCTTTACCCCAAGTACTTGTGCCGTCGTAAGGAATCGACTGTAATAAAATTTGTGCGTTATTAAGGTCGTTTAACCCGGTATCAATGCCTGCGTATATTCGTTCCATTATAAATTGTATCCTAAAATTTTAAACATTTCTTCGCCACTTTGTTCATTTCGATAAACATAATCGATAATATTACCTTTGTCGTCTCGGTCGATAATGACGTGTTTGGGCGATGGAATTAAGCAGTGCTTAATCCCGCCGTATCCACTAATGGCATCTTGGTAAGCCCCCGTATGGAAAAATCCTAAATAGAGTGGTTCGTGGTCGGTATCGTCGTATTTGGGCAATAATATCTCTTGGTTTAAATCTTCGGAATTATAATAGTCGCTATGGTCACACGAAATACCACCTATGTTGACACGTTGGTACTCATTGTTCCATTTGTTGATGGGTAATAGGATAAATTTTTCGTGAATCGACCAAGCATCTGGAATGGTATTCATAAGGCTGTTGTCGATAATATACCATGCTTCGGTGTCGTTTTGCTGCTTTTGTTCGAGTACTTTAAAAATGATGGCACCGCTTTCGCCCACGGTATATTTACCAAACTCAGTAAAAATATCGGGTTCCATCACCCCTTCGCGGTCGCAAGTTTCTTTGATGCTTTTCACAATTTCGACAATCATATTTTCGTAATTGTACTCAAATCCTAAGTGGTTGCGAATAGGAAAGCCCCCACCTAAATTGAATGCGTCTAGCGACTCGCAATTTTTCTTTAAATCGATGTATAAACCTAGGGCTTTGCTAAATTCACCCCAATAATATAAGCTGTCTTTAATGCCCGAGTCGACAAAAAAATGTAACATTTTAAGCTCGACACGATCGTTATTTTTAATATTTTTATTAAAAAAATCCATCATTTCGTTATGACGAATTCCTAAACGAGAGGTGTAATATGCCGATTGAGGTTCTTCGTTTATGGCCATTCTTAGACCAATTTTGATTTTGTTTCGATCGGTTAAGGCTTGTAACCGGTCAATCTCTTTTACGCTGTCAAAAATGATAATCGAATTTTTAAAACCAAGATCTTGTAGCTCGATTATTTTTTTAAGATAATCGTCTGTTTTGTATCCATTGTGAATAATGATTCGATCTTTTTTAATCTTTTTCTCGCGTAATAAATTGATAATAAGATCGATATCGAAGGTAGATGAGGTTTCTAAATTGACATTATGTTTTAGCGCTTCGCTAATGACATGGTGAAAGTGATTACACTTTGTGCAGTAACAATAATTATAAGTGCCGCGATAATCAATCTGTTTTAGTGCTCTATTAAATAAATTTCGAGACTTTTTTATTTGATCACCAATTTTGGGTAAATAGATAAATCTAAAAGGTGTACCATGCTTTTCAATAAGATGTTTAAGCGAGATTCCGTGGAAAGTTAAATTCCCGTCTCGTAAATCGAAGCCCTCTTGTGGAAAGTAGTAGCTCTGATCAATCAAATCAAAATAGGTGTTCTTCATTTTTTTATGGCCTCAAGTATTTAAATAAGCAAATTGAATATTTTAATGTCGTTTTTATTCACCTAAGAGCTTGAAAAATTGCCCGCTATAAAACTAAGAAATAGGTCGAAGACCTTAGGTGTAGAAAATAATGCTGTAATAAAAAAGTTTAAATATAAGTGCTAGATAGATTATATACAATGAAAAAACTAATTTTTTATTTGTCGTGTACTTCTTTTCTTACCCTATAGTTTCACTTATTTAGGCTGACAAAAGTAAAAAAAATGTGATAATCAAAGCAATTTCAAAAAAAAAACTACAAGCCTTTTTACACGAAATATCAAATTGTGTTACAATGAGTTATAAAAAATATTACCTGCACAAATGCTTAAGCCTATTATTTTGGCTATTTTTTTTGACAAAGCACCAATAATTTATGACTTGAATCAAGAGCAATATGTGATTAAAATAGGACTCGAAAAGCAAGTCGTGTCTTGTAATTTGTTGCATTATATCGAAAAATCGTTGTTTTTTTTGGTGTAAAATTTCTAATTAGGATTTAAGCAAAATCTCTAAAAATGTTTAACTTCGTCGAACAAAATTTTGACCTAAGTTTTCCTTTTTTTGTTAAATTTCAAAATTTGATAAAAAATAGCTTTTTGACAAAATTATTAGCTACACAGAAAATATTAATAGCTTTTTTAATTTAAAAAACGTTTTGTATTACTATGACTAAATTACTACTTTCCACTGCTCTATTAATGGTTTCTCTTGGGCTTTGGGCTCAATCTGGTACCGACTCTAAACAACAAGCGCTCGAACCCTCCTCATTCAACGATACGCTTTTAGAGCGGCTTATTTTCGAAAAAATAAACTTGCATCGCAAAGGCTTACAAACTGCTCCGCTCGATACCAACTACATTTTATATGCAGCATCGGAAAATCAAGTTAAGTTTATGGCCAAATATGGCGAAGCCGAAATTCGTCAATCGGGGAAAACCAAAACAACCGCTCAACGCATAGCTTTTGCTGGTGGTTCGGCTTTTGGCGAAGAGCTGGTTTACAAACACAGTGTAAAAACTGGCGACAAAGCTCAAACCTACGAGCAAGTTGCCGAAGAAATTGCTTCCAAATGGCTAAAAAGCAAAAAAACAGCCGTCACGCTTGAAAATCCTAAAATGATTTTTGCTGGCCTTTGTGCCGACTTCGATGCCAATCGCAGTAAACTATATTTATCAGTTGTAGTAGGAAATTACAAATCGTTTAAAAGCGGTTTTGATCGGGTTGCCGAATTAACTGTGCCCATTTCGAAAAAGAAATATGGATTAAAACCATACGACGAAAAAATTTGTAAAAAAGTAGATCAATACAAAAACCTATCAAGCTTGCAAGATGGCTTAGTGCTCGAAGATGGCATCATTTATTTCGAAACAGATAAATATGCCTCTTTCAAGAAAATAATGAAAGCTTCTAAAGATGGTATTGCAGTTGATATCGTTCAGAAAGAACAATTTGCTTGTGGTGGCGATAACATTGTGGACAACAGCAAACCTTGGAAAGGTATTTTGCTTAAACCCATTTGGTCAGCTAAAATGCTCAAAAAAAATCTGTATACCGACAAAAAAGAACGTAAAACCAAACTTAAAGTTAAATTGGCTGCCATTCCAAAGGGTTTGGGCGATAACATCGATTTAAATCTAATTGTGATACAAAACAAATCGGTCTGTGCCGACATTATGCCCAATTACGAAGAGGACGCGGGTATCGAAAATGGTTCAAAACTCGATATTCTATTCGATACCACTAGTACAGATGGCGTACCACAGTTTTTACCGGTTGCCGAAAACAGTACCTTAAGCTTTAGAGTACCTTTCGAACGCAATAAGTTCACTTATAACAACGAAGACATTCAGCCCATTATCAAATCGTTGAAAGAACCCGACTTTATTATCAACCGCATTACAATTGACGCTTTTTCGTCGATAGAAGGCGATGTGGAATCGAACAAAAGATTGCAAAAAAATAGAGGCGAAAGTATCGAATCTGCTTTAAAAAGCTTTATTTCGACTCATAAAAACCTTAAAAAAGCTACCGTTAATACCGACGAAAATTGGGAGCTATTTAAAGCCGATATCGCCAACACCGAATATGCCAATATGGCCAATATGACCATCGAAGAAGCTCAGTCCTATATCAAAGCAGAGGGATTAACCAAAACTTTGGAACCCATACTCGAAAAACATCGTTATGCTCAAGTAACCCTCGAAATTACATACGATGTTACGGGTAAAAAAGAAGAAGCCTACGTGTTAAATCGATTCAATAAATCTGTAGAGGCTGGCGATAAAGTAAAAGCTTTGGCCATTCAGAAGTACATCATCAAAAAAGTTATAGCAGGCACATACACCAACGAATCGGTTACTGGGCAAGTGATTCCTGAAAATGCTGCTTTCTCTGGTATTCTGATGAATAAATATTGGCTGCTCAAGTACATTAAGCAAGTCGAAATGGACGATGAGATGTGTCAGAAAATCAACACCTTGTTTAATCTCGATCCATCTAATCAATATTTGCACTTTAACGATGTGTATTGCGATATTAAATCGGCCAATTTAGCCGACGAGAAAAAAGTAAACGATTTGCGCCAACGTATCAATAAATTGTACGAAACCAAACTACCCGAACAAACGGTCGACGGGCTTAATTTGGAATATCTTTTTGGGGTTATCGAAGCAGTCGATACCGTTCCAGAAACACCCGAATTGGCGGTTAGAAGCTTAGAAAAAATTAAAGAGTTGGTCGACATTGACGAAATGAACTGGAAAAACGCACTCAAATTGTCGTATTTGTTTATCGCTCATAACGACTTTAACTACTCCGCCAAATTACTTGAGCCTTTTTTACGCGATGGCGAAGTGTTCGACGAAATTCTGTTCACATACATCAGTTTAGCTACCCATTCCGAAACCAGAGTGAATTCGAACTGCTTCTACACCGCCGTTTTAAAAGCTAAGCAAAAAGACCCTGCTCGATTGAAACAGTTATTCGATTCGGGTCGCATCAGCAATCAAGTGTTACAAAATTTGAAAGTAAAAGCATTAATTTGCAATAAAAAATAAGGTCTTCGACCTCTAATAAATATTGTATTCAGCTATATATTACGAATTTACATTAAAAACTCATAACGTATTTTTATTTGAGGTAATTAATCCAATATTAAAAAACCCACAGTTTTAAAACCTGGCGTTCCAAACTTCAGGTTTTCTTTTCTTTAAGTTAACATAAAAATATTGATTTTCAGAAAGA
>DYOK01000108.1 GCA_020720565.1 Acetofilamentum sp. | reverse complement strand
ACTTGCCAGTGGAAATACTGTTGATATTGTAGAAAGTTTTAAATCAGATTTTGAAGCATTCTATTTTACAGTGCCAGTCGAATTAGGCTATTCATTTTTTAATGCCCGAAAAGGAAAAGGACTCGATTTAAAGTTACGCTACAATTTTGGGATAACTGACATGGTTTCAAATACATCTTATCGTTCAAGCAAAGGTTCAACTTTTCAAATTTTCTTGTCTTTTCCATTTATCACACTAACAGACGACAAACAGCCTGTGAATTAAATAATAACACATTATTAATTAAATTAAATCATATGAAACTAACATTATTCTTTCAATTAGCCTTAATGCTTACAATTGCATTAAGTTCTTGCAACAAAAACGAAGGGCCAGAATACTATGACGAATTAGATGTTACCTTAACAGTTTATAATCCAGATTTTGATTTTGCACCGCATTCAACAATTGTAATTAACGATACCGTTGCCTTGAAACACGATTACCTAAGCATTGCTCAAGTTGTTGATTTTTATAAAGATGGTGGTACAAGCGACAAAATAATTGAAACTTACAAAGCTAAATTCACCACTCTAGGTTATACAGTATTGCCAGTTGGCGATACTACTGCGGATTTGTATTTAAACCCAGTCGTTATTCTATCAGAATCACATGATGTTTTGTACTATCCAGGCTACGGTTGGGGTGGTTATTATCCTGGTTGGGGTTGGGGTATAGGTTGGGATATCTATTTAAGCCCACAAACTCCTCAACAAGAGACTGCAAGAAATCAAACAAATAGCACAATTGGCGAACGAAGCGCCGATTATTACGATTACTATTATCCTGGCTGGGGTTGGGGTTGGGGTTGGGGTGGCTATTACGTCGTTTCAACTTACAAAACAGGGGTTTTGACAGTAGAAATGGCCGAAGGTCAATCTGTTCGTGAGTATTGGCATTTTTTTGAAGGTAAAACCGAAGCTGAAATTGAAGCTACTCCTGTAGATTCTGTCCCAAAAATAAAATTTGTTTGGAAATCATTTATCGAGGGTTACCTTAGTTCCGATTTGAAATACGACCAAGAGCGACTAAACAGAGGTATTAACGAATCGTTTTCTCAATCAACTTATTTAAATAAATAATTGTAAATATGAAAAAAATAATTATAGTCTTAATGTTAAGTAGCTTGCTTGTCAAGGCACAAAATACGGATTCAACCAAGATAATCGAAGATTTCGAAGCGTTTATTAGACCAACATGGATGTGGAATTTTAATTACTCCATCTCAATTCCAAACTCAGATTTTTACACATTTATACCCGAAACAAGTTATTCTGGTTTGCAAATCGAAGGAAGATACCTCTTTCACAAAAACCTTTTTTCTGTTGGGTTTTTATATGGCTGGAACGGATTTTATCACGAATTTGGTCGCAATACAATAAATTTTAATGGTGGGGCCATCACAAGTGACATGTTTAGGACGCTCTACTCTAATAGTATAATGGCCAACGCACACTTCTATCCAAAAATAAAAATTGAAATCTTAAAACCTTATGTTGGTTTCCAGTTTGGACCTCAATACAATATTTTGTGGCAACAAGTGGGGTCTTATTCGTTAGAAGAAGATAATTGGGATTTTGGAATAACCCCAGAAGTCGGGATGGTTATTCTCTTTGGTAAAGATAATGATTGGGGGTTAAATGTTTCTGGAAGATACAATTATACTTGGACAAATTTATCAGAATCACTAGCGATTAGTTATTTCGCCTTAAATTTTGGCCTTTCTCATACTTATTAAGTTTTGATGAAGTCAACTTATGTCGAAGAAAAACCTTACTTTTTTGCTGTTCTTTGCAAGTACAATGCTGACTGCTCAAACCGATACAAGTTCGTTTTTTGATGCCTTTTTTAAACCTATTAGCTACTCAAAGCCATTTGTTTCGGAGGTTCACAGCCCAATGAATAAAGCGGAAATTGGGTGTCATCGCGACCATAGTGCCTATAAATTAAGCGAGCGGTTTTCGTTTTACCAACTCCCTATAGTCGATTTGCATCTAGGTTTTGATGCACCATTGATTTCGTTCGATTTGGGTAAAATCACCAACAAGAAGCCACAATGGGAAATGGGTATTTCTATCCCCGTAAGTGTCCATATTCTCGAAGACATGTGGGAGCCCATAACAGCCGCTGTTATCGATGTCGATTATCGTTTTGACACACCCACTATAAAAGGAGTACGCCACCTTAACTCAAACGGCTGGCTTAAAAACATATCGTTTTCAATTATCACCTTAATGCACGAATGCACCCATTTGGGCGACGAATTCGCACTGATGATTAAGCAATCGGGCAATCCATTAACTCGAGTTAACGTTTCGTACGAATTTACTCAAGTACAATTGACTCTTAACGATGCGTTGAACCAGGACACCAATAACCATTCGTTTCGAATCACAGGGCGTTACAGGGTGAGTAATCGTGGCTTTGGTATGAAAAAGACTTAAAAGAGCGTAATGTATTTACTATCAATGCGTATTTCGGATACCGTTTCTTTTCGAAACACAAAACAGGTCACCCTTTGGGGCTTTTTTTTCATTATTACAGAGGCAATCACATTTTGGGGGCAACTGCGTAATCAAGGCGATTATGGATTTAAGGGTATTGCCCTAATTTACGAGCTTTAAATATTATTCTGACTCAAAAACCTTCATCTTAACCCCATCCAAAACAACAAAAAGTCAATTTACTCAAAAATCAGTCAAGTTATGTTAAAATCAAGATTACTACTTTTCGCAATACCAAGTGTTTTATTGTTTTCGTGCCAATCTGGCGATAAATCACAGGTTTCTACAGCCATGCCATTTCCTACGGTAAAAGCCATTCAGAAAGAACTAAGCGGATATTATACATTCCCAACCGAGATATCGGGGCAAAATAACAATCAAGTTCGTCCCAAAATTTCCGGTTACATTAAAGAAGTATATGTTGACGAAGGACAACATGTTAAAGCTGGGACATTATTATTTAAATTAGAAACCAATATTTTAGACCAAACCGCTGGTGCAGCTCAATCGCAAGTTACGGCATCTCAAGCTAATATTAAAACCGCCGAAGCCCAAGTTAAAGCGGCACAAGTCGAAGTGGACAAATTGGTTCCACTGGTAGAGAAAGGTATTATTAGCGAAATTCAACTCGAAACAGCCAGAGCCAATTTGCTCAAAGCCAAAGGTCAATTAAGCCAAGCCAAGGCGGGTTTAGATGTATCGAGAGCCAATTATCAAGGCATAAATGAAAACATTAAATTTTCTAATGTAAAAGCCCCAATCGATGGAATTGTTGGTAAAATCAACTATAAACAAGGTGCTTTGGTTGGCCCAAACAATCCAAATCCACTCACTACAGTTTCAGACATATCGAGAGTTTTTGCCTATTTTTCGCTAAACGAGACTCAATATATTAACTTCTTTCAAATTGTAAAAGGGAAAGACCTCGACGAAAAAATCTCTAAAATCCCACCCGTCGAATTGGAATTGGCCAATGGCAAAAACTTTGACGAACTAGGCAAAGTCGAAGCAGGAACCGGTCAAATTGACCCAAGCACTGGAACCATACAATTTAGAGTGGCCTTCGAAAACAAAAATAAAATGCTCAACAATGGCAACTCTGGGAAAATTAAAATACCAAGATATTACGGTATGCAAACAGTAGTACCAGAAAGTGCGACTTTCGAGCAACAAGGCTTCACTTATGTCTATAAAGTGGTGAACGATACCGTTCGCATGACACCCGTCGAAATAATTGATCGAGTTCAGAATTATGCTATTATTAAAACTGGAATTCAAATTGGCGATATGATTGTTGCTTCTGGTATTATGAACCTCAGACCTGGTATGCCTATCACTTCAAAACCTGTTGCCCTCGATAGTTTGGTACAGACCTTAAAACCCATTCAATAGCTCCAGTTATGATACAAGTATTTATCAACAAACCCGTTTTATCGACTGTGATATCGATATTTATTCTTCTTTTGGGATATATTGGATTAACCGTACTTCCAGTAACAGAATATCCAGATATTGCTCCGCCAACCATAGTGATTTCGGCTAACTACACGGGTGCCAATGCCGAAACGGTGCTCGAAAGCGTCATCATCCCCATCGAAGAACAAGTGAATGGTGTTGAAAATATGAATTACATTACATCTACTGCAGGAAGCGATGGATCTGCCAAAATCAGCGTATTTTTTAAGCAAGGAACCGACCCCGATATGGCGGTGGTCAATGTTCAAAATCGTGTTGCCAGAGCCAACGCTCTGCTGCCAGCCGAAGTCGTTAAAGCAGGCGTAGTGACTCAAAAGCAACAAACCAGTTCCTTGATGTATTTGTCTTTTTTGTCGAAAAACAAACAATACGACGAGACGTTTTTGCAAAATTATCTCAATATCAACATTATACCAGCACTAAAACGGATTAATGGTGTGGGCGACGCTTCGGTTTTTGGAGTCAAAGACTATTCGATGCGAATTTGGTTAGAACCTCAAAAACTTGCCAATTACCAACTTACGCCACAAGACGTGATTGCTGCCATTAACGAGCAAAGTGCACAAGTGGCGGCAGGTCAGTTGGGACAAAATATTGGTGAATCGTTTTCATATACCATCAAATATTCTGGGAAATATAACGAGGTCGAACAGTTTAAGAAGATTGTTTTAAAAACGGGTACAGATGGTCAGTTGTTGCGTTTGCAAGATGTGGCCACAGTAGAGCTCTCGTCTTTTTCTTTTGCTACCAAAGGCGAAACCGACAAAATGCCTTCGCTTACCATGGCCATTTATCAAACCCCAGGTTCAAACGCTCAACAAATTATTAAAGACATCAAAGTATCGCTCGAGCAATCCAAACAACAATTTCCCGATGGAATAGAGTATTTGATTATCTACGATTCTAACGATTTCCTTGAAGCGTCGATGGAAAATGTGATCCATACCTTAATCGAAGCCTTTTTGTTGGTGTTTTTGGTCGTATTCATCTTTTTGCAAGATTTCCGTTCTACCTTAATTCCCGCAATTGCAGTTCCTGTGTCGATTGTAGGAACTTTCTTTGTATTAAATATTTTTGGCTTTTCGTTAAACCTGTTAACCTTATTTGCATTAATATTGGCCATCGGCATTGTGGTAGACGACGCCATCGTGGTGGTCGAAGCTGTTCATGCTAAAATGCAAAACAACCATAAATTAACGGTCAAAGAAGCCACCATGTCGGCTATGAACGACATTTCGGGTGCAATTATTTCCATTACCCTTGTAATGGCTGCCGTATTTATACCAGTGACATTTATTTCGGGTCCCACAGGTGTTTTTTACAAACAATTTGGTATAACATTAGCCGTGGCCATTGTTATTTCGGCAATAAATGCACTCACATTAAGTCCAACTTTGTGTGCATTGTTACTAAAACCTCATCAAAACTCAGGCGAATCGACCAATCTTCTCAAACGCTTTTATGCCGCTTTTAATACAGGTTTCGAGGTCATGAGTAACAAATATGGACGAATTACTGGTCTTATTATCCGACAAAAATGGATTATGGCCATTTTGGTTGTCGCATCTGGTCTGGCCATTTATTGGGCTAATGCCACTACTCCAACTGGCTTTGTACCCAACGAAGACCGCGGTTTAATTTTCGCCGATGTTCAATTACCTCCAGGTGCTACACTAGACCGTACTTATCAAACCATGAAAACTTTAGAAGCTAAAGCATCTCAAATACCAGGGATTAAAAGTTTTAGCTTTACAGCAGGAAATAGTTTAGTGGCAGGTGCAGGAAATAACTTTGGATTTGCACTTATTAACCTGAGTAGTTTCGAAGAGCGAAGCGGAATAAAAGAGCAAAGTTCCGATGCCATTGTAAAACAGCTTTTTGGTATATCGGTGGGAATACCCGAAGCCAGAATGATTTTCTTTGGACCGCCGAGTGTTCCTGGTTTTGGCTTAGGTTCAGGCTTCGAAGCTCAGTTTTTAGACCGTTCTGGTGGGAAACATACCACACTGGATGCCAACACCAAAGCATTTATATTGGCTCTAAGTCAAAGACCCGAGATTTTATATGCCATGTCGCCATTTAGTACCGCCTATCCTCAATATCAAATGACAATAAACACCGATTTAGCCAAAGCTCAAGGCGTGAAGATTAGCGAAATATTCTCAGCATTAAGCGGTTATGTCGGAGGTAATTACGCTGCTGATTTCACCAAATTTGGCAAGCAATACAGGGTAATGATTCAAAGTTTGCCAGAAAGCCGAAAAGATTTAAATAGCCTCAATAACATATATGTACGAAATGCGTCAGGCAACATGTCGCCCATCACACAATATGTGAAATTGGAGCGTGTTTTAGGTCCACAAACGGTCACTCGATTTAATTTGTACAACTCAGCTTCGTTCAGCGGAGCTCCTGCCCCTGGTTTTTCTACTGGCGATGCGGTTAAAGCATTACAAGAAACCGCTGCAACAACCTTACCCAATGGCTACGGAATCGATTACTCAGGTTTAACGCGCGAAGAAATTGCGGCTGGTTCGCAAACTGCGCTCATATTTTTGCTGACCTTGGTATTTGTATATTTCTTGTTGGCCGCTCAATACGAGAGTTATATTTTGCCGTTTGCCATCATACTAAGTCTTCCGTTTGGCGTAATGGGTGCTTATTTGTCGCAAAAATATGCAGGATTGGAAAATAATATTTTCTTTCAGATTGCTCTTATTATGCTGATTGGCTTGCTGGCCAAAAATGCTATTTTAATTGTCGAATTTGCTTTACAACGGAGAAATCTGGGCGATACCATTGTTGAGTCGGCCATTAATGGAGCCAAAGAGCGATTGCGTCCTATTTTAATGACTTCTTTTGCATTTATTTTAGGCCTGATGCCATTGGTATTAGCAAAAGGTGTAGGCGAATTGAGTAACCGATCGCTAGCCACAGGTGCAGCTTTAGGTTTATTAATTGGAACATTCTTCGGCTTATTGGTTATCCCAGGATTGTATGTGGTGTTCCAAACTTTACAAGAGAAAATTAAGCCCATAATTCACACAACCGACAAGCAAGAAACACATTAAAAAATTTGTCAGAAGTGATAAATACGGCATAAATCATAAAGAAGTATTTGCTAATCTTTGAATTATAAAAAATTTCTAATCGGGAAATACCTAAATAAAAAATTAATATTTCAACAGAATCAAAAGTCAAAAAAAACTTAAACATATGTCCATCATAAATAATAAAGTTCGAATATTGGTTATTGTAGCTTTGGGCTTAATGATGCAATCTTGCTTAGTATCTCTACCCTATCAGCGCCCCGACTTGTCGTCTGTGGACCCAACAGCCGACAGCAGTCAAACCGCCTCAGATACCTCGAAATTACCAAGTCCTCACGATTTCTTTACCGATGCCAAGCTGAAAACCCTTATCGAGATTGGTTTAAAATCCAATTTAGATTTATTGTCGACTATCGAACAGCTCAAAGCCTCTGAAGCCTATTTGGCACAAGCACGCTCTGGCTATTTGCCCACCCTGTCGGCGTATGCACAAGGGGGTACGACTAACCCATCGCTAAAAGGTGCAAATGGCATTGGTAAAAGTGAACGCTCTTGGATATCGAGTCACGAATTGGGGCTGAATTTATCGTGGGAGTTAGATATTTGGGGCAAAGTACATAATCAGAAGAAAGCCGCACAAGCACAATATTTAAAATCGGTCAATGCCAAACGTTTCGCCGAATCGCAATTGGTGGCTGCAATAGCTGGTTATTATTACAATTTATTAGCACTCGACTTGCAAGTCGAAATATTAACTCAAGCACTGGCTAACCGACAAGCTAGTTTAGAAACCATCAAGGCACTTAAAATTGCTGGTACAGTAACCGAGGTTGCCGTTTTGCAAACCGAAGCTCAAATGCACTCGGTACAAGTAATGCTCGTAGAAAGCCAAAATGCCATAACCATACAAGAGCATGCTTTATGTGTGCTTTTATCCATTCCAATGGGCAAGATTGATCGTTTAACGCTTGCCGAACAGTCTAAAAGCAAACTTAACACCGACTGGCCAATTGCTTTACTTAGACATCGCCCCGACGTGATGGCTTCGGAAAACGAGCTCATGTATGCCTTTGCGATGACCAATGTAGCGCGAGCAGGATTCTATCCCAATATTTCGATTGGAATTTCTGGCGGATTAAACAGTCTCAATTTCGAAAATTTATTTAGTGCCGATGCACTATTTGCTTCAATTTTAGGATCGTTAACTCAACCCATTTTAAACGGAAGAGCGGTTCGTACACAGTATAAAGCTTCGCAATATCAGAAAGAAGCAGCACTCTTGCAATTTAAAAGTACTGTGTTAATTGCACAATCAGAAGTAGCCGACGCTAAAATTCAATTAAGCACTTTAGAAGAAATTTCGCAGATAAAACAGAAAGAAAGCGTGGCCTTAGAATCTGCTGCCACATTCTCCGAAGAACTGCTCAAGCAAGGAATGGCCAATTATTTAGAAGTATTGATGGCTAAAGACAATGCCCTATCTGCCAAATTAAGTTTAGCACAAATTGAACTTAAAAAACTTAATGCAGCCACACAGCTTTACAAAGCCGTTGGTGGAGGTTGGAGCGAGTAATTGCAAAATGAACATGGTCATTTTCTACGAAATTCCAAAAACATGTTCGACTAATCCAGTAAAACCGTGCCTGTCCGTTCGAGTAGCTTTTGGTTAATTTTCGATTGTAGATTATTGAATTATGATTGTTGAGTTGTCGGTCAACCTCGGCCGATCTATCTAACGCTAGGTAGATTGAAGGTTTAAATTTTACCCCTCTAATTTTATATAAAAACAATCCTGCTTTGCCTCTACTAACCCTAATTGTTCTACACCTAGGATACTAAAATG
>DYOK01000107.1 GCA_020720565.1 Acetofilamentum sp. | reverse complement strand
AAAAATGGATACGATATTTTTATTTTAGATTACCGCGGCTTTGGGAAAAGCGACGGACAGATTGAGAGCGAGAAGCAGCTTTTTAACGACATTCAAATTGTGTATGATTCATTAACACATTACTATGAGGAAGATCAAATAAGCATTATCGGCTTTTCGATTGGCTCTGGTTTGGCTGCACATTTGGCTTCGGAAAATCATCCCAAACGGCTTATTTTAAAAGCACCTTATTATAGTTTAAGCCATTTAAGCCATCAATATGTGCCTGTTGTACCCTCATTTATGCTTCGATATAAAATCCGCACCGACCAATACATTGAAAAGGTGAAATGCCCTATCATTATTTTTCATGGCGACCAAGACGAAGTAATCGATTATCAGTCTTCGGTCAAACTCAAAGCACATTTTAAAACTGGCGATACCCTCTTTCCCCTTAAAGGACAATCACACAATGGGATTAATTCTAATGAGATTTACATTAGAGAAATCGAAAGGATTTTGAAATAATACCGCCGAGGCACTTCTGTAATGTATTGAATATCTATGTATTGGAAAATTATTATAAATTTTTCACCAACTTAATAGGGGTAAGCATATATCATTGGTGTATCATTATCAGACATAAGAGAAAATATCATCCACATTTAAAAACGTAAAAATTTAGAAATATGAAAAAACAATTGATTTGGGCAAGTGCCCTAATGGCCACCGTACTTTGGACCAGTTCATGTACCAAAAACGAAGAACAAGAAGAAACCAAAAGTATTCTTCCAAGCACATTCTCAATCGATGTTCCAGATGCCATCAGTAGCGGGAGCTCAAGCCGTGCAACGCAATCCGATACACTTAATGGAAATCAGATTTATGGCAATTTACGTGGTTTTATTCACATTGGTGAAGAGGCCGGTTTAATGGTTCAGTCGATTATAACAGCCATATCGGTATACCAGATCAACCATGCCATGAGTTTGACATACACCAGCAACGAAGACCAAAGAGCTAAAAACTTGGTTGTTGTCGAAAATCAAGTATTCGAAGGAAAAACCTACGAGTTTAAACTTTCAGTGACCGATGCACAATCCGAAACCAATGCCGACGGAGGAAAAGCCCTGCAAGTGTTTTGGAATCGAACCTCAATCGAAGGCATTGCAATATTAAAACCCTACAACATCGATAGAGACGAAAATCTAAATCAAGCTGATGCTATAATTAGAGTTGATTACAGTGAAACTGGCAATATGGGTTACGAAAAACACATGATTGTAAGTATCGCTAACTTAAACAATGTGAATATGGATCATTTTTATGCCAAAAACATCAAAATGTTTGTGGGTCGAACTGGCGATATTGTCGAAGTATATGGAAATTCTGACCATCCAAACGCTAACTTTTTCACCAACCAAACTGGTTTTGATTGGGCCTTTGTAGCCGCCTCTGACCGCACATTGAATATTGGCGTAGCCGAAGTGGGCTTACCCTCGAACACTTTGAACTCCACTAATAGAACAACCATTTTAGTTGACAATGCCATACGAACTGTGTTTAGTAATCAAATTGCAACTTTAGGGTACGCTCAAGCAGATATCGATCGCTACCTATATCACACCGAAGCTCCTGGTTATTTTAATGCTGGTGGTTTTGTTCAAGGCGAAACAGCTCCAAATTCATCGTACCAAACTATTCAAAATAAAATTGGAAGCTTAACCCCATATAATCCTTACCTTATCAGCCAATTGAATGTCGAATTCGATTAAAAATTCGAACAAGCCATCTAAAAATAAATAGCCTTATAGGCTAAGTTTTGTAGACCAGAAAGGGGACGTGTTCCCCTTTTTTTTATGGGGTAAAATATTTATATAAAGTATACCAACAGCCCGAAGACCCAAGGTAGATTTAGACTCCCGAATCCGATTGATGAAAATGTTGATAAACCAGAAGCGATAATTTCTCTTTTCCTAAGCAATCTTGAATGTCGTCGAGACCGGCTTTTTTAACTTGCTCGACCGAGCCAAAATGGTTTAAAAGTTTTTCGATAGATTTTTCGCCAACGCCCTCGATTTGCTCTAATTCGCTCTGTATAAAATTATTGGACCGCAATTGCCTGTGGAACAGTAATCCGAAACGGTGCGACTCATTTCGTACCTGCTGAATCAATTTGAGTGTACCAGAATTTTTATCCAAATACAAAGGCACCGAATCGCCAGGGAAATAAATTTCTTCGAGCCGCTTGGCAATGCCAATAATCCCCACTTTCCCATATAAATCGAGCGCTTTAATGCTTTTTAAAGCAGCACCTAATTGTCCTTTTCCACCGTCGATAATAATGAGCTGAGGCAAGCTCTGTTGTTCGTCCATCAAACGCTTGTAACGTCGATAAACAATTTCTTCCATCGAAGCGAAATCGTCTGGACCTTCGACTGTTTTAACTTTGAAGTGTCGGTAATCGCGTTTCGATGGTTTTCCATTTTTAAACACCACACACGAGGCGACAGGGTTAGTGCCTTGAATGTTCGAATTATCGAAGCCTTCGATATGCAACGGTATTTCGTTCAAATGTAAATCGGTTTGCATTTGTATTAATTTGCGATTACCATACTTTTCGGGATCGACATTTTCGCGTTGTTTGAGTTTATCGCGTTGGTAATACTTCAGATTTTTGAACGACAGATCGAGCAACTTCTTTTTGTCGCCTTGTTTTGGCACGGTAACCAAAATACCGTCGAGGGCATATTCCAGCTCGAATGGCACCACAATTTCTTTCGATAAAGAATTAAATTTTTCCCTAATAAACAAGATAGCTTGTATCAGAATATCGCCCACAGGCTCGTCGATGGTTTTCTTTGCCTCCATGGTGTAAGACTGTAAAATGGCACCATCAATTATCTTAAAATAATTGACATACAGATATTTATCGTCTTCTATCACCGAAAATACATCGACATTGTTAATGGTTTGACTTACCACTGTCGATTTGTTTTGATAATTTTCGATGGTAGCAATCTTTTCTTTATAAACCTGCGCCATTTCAAAATTCAATTCTTCGGCTTCGTGACGCATCAGGGCTGTCAACTCATGTTTTACAACCGACAAATTGCCACGTAAAATATGTTTGATTTGTGCTATGTTACGCACATAATCGGCCTCATCGTGCAATCCGATACATGGTGCTTTACATAAGCCGATATGATAATCGAGACACTCCTTGAATTTACCTTGTGCAATATTATCAGCACTTAACACGTGGTGACAAGTTCTCAAAGGATACAGTTTTTTAATCATGGCCAACAGTGTTTTGACCAGATAGGTCGACGTGTAAGGACCAAAATACGTACTTCCGTCTTTTTCCATCTGACGGGTATAAACCACCCGAGGATAACGCTCGCTTTTGATGGCAATCCAAGGATACGTTTTGTCGTCTTTAAGCAACACATTATACCTTGGCTGATATTTTTTGATTAAACTGTTTTCGAGCAATAAAGCATCGGTTTCGGTATCGACAATAATGTGTTTAATGTCTTCAATTTTCCGAACTAAAATACGGGTTTTGGCACTTTCTTGGATTTTGTTAAAATACGAGGACACCCTCTTTTTAAGATTTTTTGCCTTCCCGATATAGATAATAGTTCCCGATTTATCGAAATATTGGTACACCCCAGGTTGATGGGGTAAATCGTTGACCAATTGTTTGATTCGTTCTTCGGTTTGCATAGTGCTTTATTGAGCCGTTAAAGTTGTAAATTTTTATGGGAACAACAATATTATCGAAAAAATTTATCATTTGCACATTTCGAGGGGTTGTTAATAATGTAATTTGAAATGTTATAAAACGACTATTCGTTACGAATTAATACCTTTTTGCATATTACCGACGTTCCAATAATGCCACATTTTCGACGTGGTGGGTGTGCGGGAACATGTCGACAGGTTGAATTTTGACGGTCCGATATTGTTCGTCGAGCAGGGCGATGTCGCGTGCCTGTGTGGCCGGGTTGCAGCTGACGTAAACAATTCGCTGTGGTTGTGCTCTTAGAATGGTATCGACCACATCTTTGTGCATGCCGGCACGTGGTGGGTCGATGATCATGACGTCGGGGGTGCCGTGATTTTGAATAAAAGCGTCGTTAAGCACGTCTTTCATATCACCGGCAAAAAAGTCGACATGCTGTATGCCATTGGCTTTAGCATTGATTTTGGCATCGACAATGGCTTCTTCGACATATTCGATGCCGATTACTTTTTTGGCATGTTTGGCCACAAACAAAGCAATGGTACCGGTGCCGGTGTACAAGTCGTAAACCACTTCTTGGCCTGTTAACTGTGCCATTTCACGGGTAATTTTGTACAATTCTAATGCTTGAGGGGCGTTGGTTTGGTAAAACGATTTTGGACCCACTGCAAATGTCAAATCTTCCATTCGTTCGAGCATGGTATCGGCACCGTGGAACGTAATAATCTCTTGGTCGAGCAATGTGTCGTTACGTTTTTGATTGACCACATACATCAACGAAGTGATTTGCGGAAACGTCGCTTTAAGAAACTGCATCAATGCTTCAATTTTTTCGGTATCGGGTTCAAAAAATGATACAATTACCATCAGTTGGCCATCCATGGTATTGCGAATAATGAGGTTACGCATCAAACCATGTTGCTCGCGGATATTAAAAAAAGTATAGTCATTTTCGAAGCAAAAGCTTCGTATGGCATTTCGAATATCGTTAGAGTAGCCCCCTTGCAAATGGCATTTTTGAACATCCATCACTTTATCGAAAAGCTTTGGAATGTGAAAACCCAAGGCCCGACGTTCGACAATATCGGTCTGGTCTTGTATTTCGCCCACTGTAAGCCAACGTTTGTCGGAAAACGTAAATTCTAATTTGTTTCTGTAATTAAAAATGGAAGCCGAACCGAGAATCGGCAGTATTTCGCCAATTTCGATATGCCCAATACGTTTGAATTGATCGAGTACTTGTTTGTGTTTGTGTTCGATTTGTTTTTCGTACGGATATTGTTGCCATTTGCAACCACCACACACGCCAAAGTGAGCACATTCGGGTTCAACACGGTCTTTTGAGTAAGATTTAAACTGAACAACGCGAGCTTCGGCATGCGATTTCTGATTTCGCATCAATTCCACATCGACCACATCGCCGGGCACGGCCCCCGATACAAAAATAACTTTACCTTCGTGTCTGGCCAGAGCATTCCCTTCTGCCGCAATGTCGATAATCTCTATATTTTCGATTATTTTCCGAACGTTTTTCTTTCCCATTTATAATTCAATATTTTGTTTTTGGTCGTCGACCTGTTAATTTTTTCTTGGTAATGTTAATGTAAGGTCTTTGACCTATTTATAATTTTTGATACATACAGTAAAACAATTTCATATTCAAATAAAAACCCAACATTATATTATTAGTACTTAAAGCACAATTCAAATTGCGCTGTCGCCCCTTTGTCGAGCAGACCTTCTCTACACTTAAATTTAAACATTTTTGACTTCAAATGTATAAATTTGATGCAAGACTTGGTAGGCTTTCGAAATCTGATTGATCGATTCTAGGGTTAATATTAACCGACCTTTTACGTCTTTTAAATCGCCTTTACGCGAAAATTGCAACCATTTTAAAACCGTTCCAAATCGTTCGGTCTGATAGAACATCGAATCGGAATTGGCCACAAAATAGCATTTCATTTTTCCCGATTTTAAGCTCAGACGCTCCATGCCCAGCGACATGGCTAATCGGCGCAAGCGAACCACCTCGATCAAATCTTGACCCACCGAAGGCATGGGTCCAAAACGGTCTTCGAGTTGACGGCTAAAAACTTCGAGCTCCTCGTCGGTTTGCAAATTGTCGAGTTCGCGGTATAAACGCATGCGTTCGGCAATATTTTGAATGTAGTCGTCGGGGAAACGAAGTTCTAAATCGGTATCGATCTGACAGTCGTTAACAAATTGCAATTGATTAAGCTCCTCTGCCGAAATGGTTTTTTGCTCTTCGTAAACCGATTTAAACTCTTGTTCTTTCAGCTCTTGAATGGCTTCTTGCAAAATTTTCTGATAGGTTTCGAATCCAATCTCAGCAATAAAGCCCGATTGTTCGCCACCTAAAATATCGCCAGCACCACGTATATCGAGGTCTTGGAGCGAAATATTAAAACCACTTCCTAAATCGGAAAAATCTTCGATGGCTTTTAATCGACGACGGGCTTCGTCGGTTAGTACCGAAGGGTCTGGGGCTAACAAATAGGCAAATGCCTTTTTGTTGGTACGTCCTACTCTACCGCGTAATTGATGCAATGTGCTTAATCCGAAATTATGTGCATTGTTAATGATCATGGTGTTGGCATTCGAAATATCGAGACCAGATTCGATAATGGTGGTGGCAATAAGCACATCGTATTTTCCATCCATAAAGTCGAGCATAACATCTTCTAGTTCTGCCCCATCCATTTGACCGTGCCCAATCACAGAAGTCACTTCGGGGCAAAGTCGATGGATTAATTGCTGAACTTCTTTAATGTTTTGAACCCTATTGTGGATAAAAAACACTTGCCCGCCTCTGGCCACTTCGTAACGAATGGCCTCTTGAATCACCGCTTCGTTAAAAATGTGAAGTTCTGTTTGAACAGGATATCGATTGGGCGGTGGGGTGTTTATAACCGACATATCGCGTGCCCCCATGAGCGAAAACTGTAAGGTTCGCGGAATCGGCGTTGCGGTCAACGTTAAGGTGTCGACATTAACTTTAATCGATTTAAGTTTTTCCTTCAAGGCCACACCAAACTTTTGTTCTTCGTCGACCACCAACAAGCCTAAATCTTTAAATTCCATATCTTTACCTACAATCCGATGGGTTCCGATAAGGATATCAATTTTGCCTTCTTTAAGTTCTTTTTTAATTTCGGTTTGTTGCTTGGCGGTTCTTAATCGGCTAATGTATTCGACCTTTACAGGAAAGTCTTTAAGACGATGGCGGAATGTATTGTAATGCTGAAAAGCTAGAATAGTGGTGGGTACTAAAATAGCCGTTTGTCGCCCTTCGGTGGCGGCTTTAAAAGCGGCTCGAATGGCTATTTCGGTCTTGCCAAATCCTACGTCTCCACACACCAATCGATCCATAGGTACGGGACGCTCCATGTCTTCTTTAACCGCAACACTGGCCTTAAATTGATCGGGCGTATCTTCGTACATAAAAGACGCTTCGAGTTCTTCTTGCAAATAAGTATCGGGGCTGTATGCAAAACCAGGTTCTTGCAAGCGTTGTGCGTACAAAGCAATCAAATCCTTGGCAATATCCTTAACCTTTTTCTTGGTGGTGGCCTTTGTTTTAGCCCATGCACCAGAACCTAGTTTGTAAATTTTAGGTGGTGTGCCGTCTTTGCCGCGATATTTCGAAATACGGTGTAAGGAATGGATACTAATGAACAACACATCGTTATCTTGATACATCAATCGAATCGATTCTTGAGGTTTTCCGTTGACATCGATGGTTTGTAAGCCTACAAATTTCCCGATACCATGGTCTTGATGCACCACATAATCGCCGGGCTGCAATTCGTTAAGCTCTTGCAATGTAATGGTGCTTTCGGCACCCACATTGGTTTTGATTTGATGCTTGTGAAATCGGTTAAATATCTGATGGTCGGTATATACGAAGCGTTTTAGATCGTGATCGACAAATCCCTCGTGCAAATTTTGCGATACGGCAGCCATGCGTATTTCGACATGTTTACTTTGCAAAATATCGGATAAACGGTCAATCTGAGTGGGATTCTCCGACAACACCATGCCACGATATCCATTGGCAAGCTTTTGTTTTAAGTCGGCCATTAACAAATCAAAGTTTTTGTTAAAGGCTGGTTGTGGCTCGGTTTGGTGTTTAATTTCGGTGGCTCCTTTGATGCGCTGACCACCCAAATTGATCCGGCACAATCTATCTAGGTCGCTCCACATCGAAGCGGCATCGACCAATTGCTTCGATATGGCAGCATCGTCACTATTTTTCTCGACCAAAGTTTGTATTTGATCTACTTGATAGTACCAATCTTCGCTGATCCAAAATGCCGAATCGGGCAAATAATTCGAAAATGGAATCTGTTCGACATCGGCATGTCCCTGTAAATTTGGTACAATATCAATCGATGGCATTTTATCAATCGACAATTGGGTTTGGATATCGAAACTACGGATGGTTTCGACCTCATCGCCAAAAAAATCGATTCGGTAGGGTTTGTCGTGTGCAAACGAAAAAATATCGGTTAAGCTCCCTCGCAGGGCGTATTGTCCGGGCTTAAACACGAAATCGACCCGTTCAAAGCTTTGGTCTTCGAGCACTTCTTGAACAAAATCGATCGATAACATTTGTCCGACTTTAATTTCGAGCACACTGTTTTTAAGCGATTTCGAATTGGGGACGTGCTCGATAAGTGCCTCTGGGTAGGTCACCACAATAACTTTGGCACCATTCGACTGCAATCGGCTAAGCACCTCGGTACGCAACACAATTGAAGATGCATCGGCCAAAGATTCTTTAAAGCTACGTTTATACGAAAATGGATAAAACAAGACGTCTTCGGCATGAACCACCGCTTTAAGATCGTTGGCAAAATAGGCAGCTTGTTCTTTATCGTTGAGCACCACCACAAAAATTGCATTCGATTTTTTAAACAGACGTCCCAATTTTAATGCCCGAGCCGAGCCCGATAAACCTTGCCAATGCTGCAGTTTCGATGGGTCGATAAGCGCATCTTGCGTATCAAAATACAATTCGTCGATAATAAATTCTGCTGGATGAATGGGTGTTGACATAGATTAAGGTCTTTGACCTTCCAAGTTATAAAAATATAAAAATTGTGTATTTATGTCGCAGTATGCTGACAAACAATCTTTTAAAATATTGGATAAGTCCAAAAGCCTAAATAAATTACCGTTTTACCATGCCCCAAATACACCGTACAAAAGTACATTGCCCGATGAATTTAAGCATCATATTA
>DYOK01000106.1 GCA_020720565.1 Acetofilamentum sp. | reverse complement strand
CACTGAAATGGGACACAATGCCGAGCAATTTGTCAAAAGCAGCCGCGGGGCGGTAGAAAAGATTATCGAAAATCTCTGAGTTCGTCCATTTATAATCGATTTTTCTAAATTAATTTCAAAAGCTCTTGTTCGGCTTGAGCACAATCGTGGTCAAATTGATCTAAATATTTTTTTAGTCCATCAGAGAATCCTTTTTCTTTGGCTTCTAGCTCTAAATCTTTAAGGGCTTGAGTTAATTCGGTCAGCCCCATTATAGCCACCGACGATTTAGCTTTATGTGCAATTTTCGACAAAGCATCCGCATCTTTGTTTTGAAAAGCTGTTCTAAATTCCTTGCGAAATTCTGGAATTTGTGAAATAAAAATTTCGATAAGTTCCTTTATTAGTTCCTTATCCCCATCAGTTACAGAATAAAGGTAGCTTAAATCAAGTGCGTTCATGGCGTGTGTATTTTGATATGATTTCTAATATTTCTTTTTGTCTAAAGGGCTTGGTCATAAAATCGGTCATGCCCGCATTGAGACATTCTTGGTGTTCGTTATTGGTATTAGCACCAGTTAATGCGATAATTGGGATGTCTTTTCCTATGCAATTAGAATGACTTCTTATTAATTTAGTAGCTTGCAAGCCATCCATCACAGGCATATGTAAATCCATAAAAACCAAGTCGAATCGTTCATTGCACAGAATATCCACTGCCTGTTTTCCATTTTCCGCAATGCTAATTTCAAAACCTTCTTTGGTCAGCATGCTTTTAACCAAAATCTGATTGACTTTGTTATCTTCTACTACCAGAATTTTCAGAGCAGAAGTTTCTTGCTTTTGTTTTGAACTGGTTGTACGCTCTTCAATGCTGTATTTTTCTGGCAAAAGTGCTCTAATGGTCGATATCAACACTTCTGTTTTAAATGGTTTGGTCACATATTCGTTCATTCCGTGAGCAAAACATTTTTCTTTTTCGCCTTTAATAGCCGCCGCGGTTAAAGCAATAATTGGGATATCTTTATAAAACTGCCCACCATTTCTGATCGATTCGGCTGTTCGATAGCCATCCATTACTGGCATATGGATATCGAGCAATAATATGTCGAATTGATTTTGCGACAATGCTTCGAGAGCCAACGCACCATTTTCGACCAATGTAGCATTGAATCGGAAATTGCTCAATATTTTTTTAATTAATATTTGATTAATTCTGTTGTCTTCGGCTACTAGAATATTGATGTGGTCATTGTTGTCAAAGCCCTTATTTTCGTTTCGAATATTGACTTTTTGAGGTCTATTTTGCTGTTCAGATTTTTTAAATAAAATATTAAAACTAAATTTACTCCCTTGCCCTTCGGTGCTTTCTACATTGATGTAACCACCTTGTAACTCAACCAATTGTTTCGAAATGCTCAATCCCAGACCTGTGCCGCCAAATTCTCTGGTCGTGCTTGCTTTGGCTTGACTAAAACTTTGGAAAATGGTATCAATTTTATCCTTAGGAATCCCTATCCCTGTATCGATTACTTCGAAGCGAATTTTATGTGTTTTTAAGGTTTCGTGTTCGAGGAATGCATTGACTTTGATATGGCCTGAATGGGTGAATTTTATAGCATTGCCAATTAAATTGATTAGAATTTGACTAAGGCGTACCTTGTCGCCAGCAACGAATCGTGGAATTAATGGGCTAATATCGAAGATTAAGTCGAGGCGCTTTTCTTGAGCTCTAATTTTTAACGACTCATATACATTATTTAGCACTTGGTTAAAGTCGAACGAAATGGATTCGATGTCCATTTTTCCAGCTTCAATTTTCGAATAATCAAGAATGTCATTAATAATAACCAAAAGATTTTCGGCAGATACATTGATATGCGAAAGATAATTTTTTTGTTCTTCGTTAAGGATTGTCGTTTCGAGCAATTCCGCCATGCCAATTATACCATTCATTGGTGTACGAATTTCGTGGCTCATGTTGGCCAAAAACTCTTCTTTAATTTTGGCCGAGCGTTCGGCTTGCTCTTTAGCCAAAACTAATGCTTGATTGGTATTTTGGATTTGGTTGAGAAGGTTGTTAAAACTGTCGGTCAGCGAACCAATTTCGTCGTTTCGTTTTTCTTCGATTCTAAAGTCGAAACTTTTATGAATGGCGATGTCACGCATGGTGCTCGATAGCTTTGATATTGGATTCGAAACAATTCGTTGGAGAATGTTGGCAATAAAATATGCAATAACACCCGAAACCATCAATATTATTCCTATTAAAGTTAGAAACTGTTTCATACGATCGAACACATCGCTGGTATCAACTATCATATAAAACTTACCAATCAACTTATTGGTTTCCATGACGTCGTACACGGGTTTAATAATCAGCAATCGGTTTTGTTTAATCAGAAATGCGGTGTCGAGGCGTGTGTTCGATGGTATGCTGATATAATCATCTGCATCGAGTTTAATCTCAGTAAAAAGCAAGCCGTCTGGCAAATGGATACCTGCCTGTAAAATCTGAGGATCAACTTTTAACGTATTAATAACTTCGCTTGCCGAATGTGCGTCGTTAAAGCTTATCGAAGCAATTAAATTGAGCGAAATTGACTCAGCTAATATGGAAAGGTTTTTAATTTTCCGTTCCATATAATCGTTCGAATCGTAATACGAGAATATACTAAAAGCAATTACCAGTGCGATGAGGCTTGTTAAAAGCATCATGACAATCAGTTTTATTTTTATTGAATAATATTTAAAACTTAATTTCATCGCTGGTTACTATCCTTGATAGGGCTAAAAGTTTTGAACTGATTTTTAAATTAAAATGTTGCGCAGCTTCGTTATTTATTTCGAATCTAAATTTTGACGACTTGGGCGTAAAGTTGATTACCCCACCACTCTGACAGAAGCCATCGAGTACATCGCCCACTATTAGTATGGGTTTGTTACCGCATTGTTTCACAATGTTGGGTATTATTTTTTGCATGTTTTTCGAGACAAACAAAATATGAGGACTGCCAATTTGTTCAACTTTATGCACAACCCGAATATGAATATCTCTTGAGCCTACTTTACGTCCTTTCATTGCTTTATGAAGTACTTCAGTAATTGGGCTATCGCCTAAAATAGTGATTTGGAATGAACTGGTATCTTGTGGAAATGAGTGGTCGGGCCATTTTATAAATTTCGAGAAATTATAAATATAAGCAGCCTTTAGGTCGTACTCGGTGTATTGCTGTGCTTGTGCTTTATACATCAGTAAGCCTAAAAAGACCAAGAGACCATATGTTAACTTGTGCCTATTCAACTCGCTTTCCGTTTATAAACTGTACTACAAAAGCATCGCCGAACCCTTTTTTTCGGAGTTCATTTTTATATTGACTAGCAGCTTCGTGATTTGCAAAACGTCCTAAACAATATTTGTAAAGACCATTGTGCGAATACACGATAATTGCCTTTTGTTTTCTAAAAAACGGATCTTTAATACCCAGCAAGTTTGAACCTGCTGCTATTTGAACACTGTAGAAAGATGATTGTGCATCAACCGACCCAAATTCGTTAGAATTTACAGAATTGCTCGCTTGTTTGGGGTTTGAATTATTTTCGATTGTGTAGTTCGGGTTTAGCTTTACCGCCATGTTAAATACACCATCAGCATAGAGTGCCTTGTTAGACTCAAAAATGACAATCTCGACTTTCTGATTCGACTTGAGGCTGCTTGCACTATTGTAATTGGCCTCAGTAACTGTTTTATGTAAGTCTAAATTTTGGTCGGCTAAATATTGGCGAACTTCGGTAGCACGGCTTATGGCCAAATTCGGATCTTCTTTCGATTGTGCAAAACCAGTGACTCTGATATATAGATTTGGATTATGATTCAATAGTTGAGCTAATTCCGATAACCGTTCGTAGTATTGTGGGGTAATTTCTGCTTTGTCTTTTTCAAATTGAATCGTACATTCGGTAATCCGTTTTTTTATTAGCTTCAATTTTTCAGATTCAATTTTGTGATTTTCATTTTCGATAATAAGTGCTTGTTTTTGTTTAAGCTGGTCGGAGAGCAAGTTAATCGCAAAAATGGTATCGTTCAAAATATACCGTTCGGGTAACTGCTCGTTCATTTGATCAATGTCATAGAAATAACGAAGCTGATAGGTGATGTGATTGATTGAGTTTTCGTCCAAAACTCTCAAAGCAGTCGAATCTGTTGTTTCGATAGCCTCTTCGATTAATCCGAATAAATAGTCGTAGTCTTTTTCTGGCTCCAACATTTGAGGGTCGTTGCCTGTGGCTTCAATTTCTTCTGTTACATAAGCTGCTTTGCTAAGACCAAGTGTATCGGTAGTAATAATCAATTTTTCGATAAGCTGAAGCAATTGATCATATTTTTTATCGGTTGCAGAATCGACACTTGTACTTATTGTGGAGTCTTTTTGTTGGCTGTAAATGTCGTAAAAGGTATTGGTAACCTTAATTTCTTCTCCAATTGTCGCTCCCAGACTATTAACTCTGATGGGGCTGAGTATAATCTCTTGAAAATTCTCGTAAAAATAGGTCTGATTCGGCAGGTAAATATTAATAATATAAGGCTTGTAACCTTCGGCTCTTACCACCATGTCGTAGTCTTTTCCGGGTGGGAAAATAAGTAAATAATTTCCTGTTTTTGGATTTGGATTATACACATATTTGAGCAGTGTATGGGTCGCTTTGTCGATGACCTGAATTTGTGCTTCGATTGGCTTGGGTGGGTCTCCTGCTAAAACTTTACCTTTGACCAGCGTCAATGGAATGTTTTCTTTCAAAAACACTTTGTATACGTCGTAATGTAGGGTTTGGTCGTTTCGGCTCGACGACCAGTAAGCCGCACTCCCTTTGGCGTTGATGGAATAGCCTTTTTCGTCGAAAGTCGTGTTGATTGGATAACCCACGTTCTTAACTTCTTGCCATTGGTTGTTATAAAAAAAGGCTTCGAAAATATCAAATCCACCCATGGTTTTGTGGCCATTCGAGCTAAAATATAATTTACCTAAGCTTGGGTGAATAAAAGGTTGCAATTCATCGGCCTCGGAATTGACCACTGGGCCGAGGTTTTCTGCTTTGCCCCAATGTTCGTTTGAGTCAAGACGACACGCATAAATATCGTAGCCACCAAATCCGCCAGGTCTGTCGCTCGAAAAATACAAAGTCGAGCCATCGGGCGAAATACTCACACTACTTTCGTGATACTTCGAATTAATGTGGTCGTTAAATCGATCGAGCTGATTGCAAGTTTTAAGTAAATTGTCGCCATAGTATAAATCGGTATTTACAGAGTCGCCTAACTGCACAAAAATCTGATCCCCACTTGGCGAAATCCCTGCAAAACGAACTACTTTATAATTGTTTAGATTGGGGATATCTAATTTGGTTTTTTGATACCATTTATCGTTTTTATAATAAGCTACAAAAAATGAGCGAGAATCTTTTTCTTGATAATACATCATCGATTCGTCGGCAGAAATGTAGGGGCTAATTTCCGAACATTCTGTATTGACAGGTGGTCCAATGTTTTCGATTTGGATATTTAAAGAATCGTTGAGAAGAATTTTCGCGGTTTCGAGTGTGAAAAGCTGCTTCTCGACCCATTTTTTTTCCGAAGGTTCTAGTCTTTGGTAAGAACGGTACATTTTAGCCGATTCTTCAATTCGATAATCTAAGTGGTAAAGTTCCGCCAAATCTTTGTATACTTCTGATGGCATCGCCGTTCGGTCGGATTTCATCGCAAATTCAATATATGGAATGGCTTTGGTACGCTCAAATTCTGTATTCAAATAGCAGACTCCAATTTGGTATTTTATTACATAATCTCCATGATAAATCGAATCGTATTTAAGCAAAAGAGGTAAGGCAAGCCCAAACTGCTCCTTGTTAAAGGCTTCTTGTGTAGTCTTGTAGAGCGTTTTTTGGTCCTTAGAATTTTGAGCCAAAAGGCTCGATAACCCTAAGAAAATGATGCCAATGATTATAATGAATTTTCTCAATGTTTACGCTTTTGCAGAATGGGTCAAAATACAAATTTTCAACGGATAATCATGTTTTTAGTTTGCTAATTAATCAAAATTTGATAAAAATCGTTTTTTAACATTCTTTTTTATCAAATTTGGATTTGTAAATATGTTATCTAACAGATTTTTTTTACATTTGCTTCCTCAATTTAAGCGTTGTAAAGTCTCATACTAATTGTGTTCTTATGCAATGAGCTTATTTTTGACTTTTGCTTAATCTGGTTTTTTTAACCGTTTTACGAAACAATCAAAATTTATGAATCGAATATTAATTGTTGGATTACTATTATTAAATATAATAACCAATGCTCAAACGGCCTATAATCAGATTATTGCCGGTGGATTGGTTCGCTTAGAAAAAACGTTTTTTCAATACGGTACTGTCGACCAAATCACTCCAATTATTGAACAAGTTAAACTATTAAATTCAAGCCCAGATAGTGTCGAAATTCAAGTTGCTAATTGCCCGAAACACATTGTTATAGAGTTTTTGCCCAAAGTTATACCTCCGCATAAAGAGGGTGTTATGAAAGTAATGTATATTGGTGCTAAACGTATGGATACAAATGGGAAACAAATATGGGGCGAAGATTATGTACGTGTCAATTTAAAAGTATCAGGAAAAGAAGGTAAGGCCGATGCCAGAACCGACTTTCTCACTTTTAGAGTCTTTTTGGAAGAAAACTTTAGCGAACTTACCGAAAAACAATTAAAAGACGCTCCAATTGCAAAATTCGATACCATTGAATATAATTTTGGGAAAGTCCCTCAGGGCACCATTATAAACCACGATTTTATTGTTCAGAATATTGGTAAAAACGACCTCGAGATTCGTTATGCAAGAGGGTGTTGAGGCTGCAACGTCATCGGCAAAACCGATGAACCCATCAAAAAAGGAAAAAAAGGATACATTCGAGCTCAATTTAACACAGGACGCCGTTTAGGTTTTCAGAGCAAAACAATTAATGTACTTACCAACGACCCCAAAAATAGTCGACTGGTTATTAAATTAGTTGGCGAACTGGTCAAACCTGAAGAGCCCACGAAAAAATAAAGTAATCAATTAGCTTGTAAATCATATTTTTATATGGTTTCGCTCAGTGGGATTACCTCATATCCAATTACCTATGGATTAAGTTTAGATTTTGCTTTAAGGCCTCAATTGGGCGTATGTTAATTTGTTTGACTTCAATTTTGTTTTTTTGTGCTTGCTCTAATAGTTGCGTTTCGAAATGGGCCGCTATACCGCCGACAAAACCAACAGGTAAATTTCTAAATTCCTGAAATGGAAGGATATACCACTTAAAAAAATCGCTAAAACTTTCGTTTACAACTTTCTGAATCAAATCGATATGGATGTTTTGTTTGATAAATGGAGCAAAACTGGCTAAATATCTGTTGGGATAGGGCTTTCGGTATATTGAGTCGATAACCGATTCTGGCGTAAGCTGGTTCATGGATTCAAGCTTCTCGTTCATTTCTTTTGGAAGTTGAGCATGCAAATACAACTTTATCAAACCAAGTCCCATATGTGCTCCGCTACCTTCGTCGCCTAAAATATAGCCTGTCGATAAAGGTGTTTTAATGATTTTATTATCAGCATATAATCCAGAATTCGACCCTGTTCCTAAGATGCAAGCAATACCTTTTTCAGCTCCAAAAAGCGCGATTCCTGCCCCAAGTAAATCAGATCCTAAATAAATTGAAGCAGTTCTAAAAACGGATTGTAAGGTTTGCTTAAGCTCGGTGCAACGTTCAGGTTTAGTACAGCCAGGACCAAAAAAATAGAACTTAGAAATGTTTTCTGCCTTAAGCGATTGGGGGAATTGTTCCGATATTTCTTTAATTAGGCTTTCTCCATTATAGTGAAAAGGATGTATGCCTTTTGTTTTAAACTGCCATTCTCGACCAGAATCTATTATTGCCCAATCGGTCTTGCTCGAACCGCTTTCTGCTATTAAAATCATAAAGCTATTTTTTAAATAATTTAAGGTCTTCGGCCTATTTAGTGTTTTTGTAACTGCTTATATATCTGTTTTATAGTTGTATTTGGAACAAAGTAATTGGAATAAGATTCTGCAACAGACTGCGGTATGTTTTTATTGCCGATTTCGGAGCACTTCACTGTCAAGCCACGATGAAGTTTGAAGCGAGCCTCAACCTTTCAAATTAGCACAATCTCGGCAATAAAATATACCGCATGTTACCTTGCGTTATTATTTCAATCAGTACGTTTGAATCACATAAAATATACTTAAAGTTGTATAAGCTGGTGTTATTCCATAAATTTCATCTTTCAGTTTAGTTACTGTACGGAAATCAAATAGAGTTCTTAGCCCAAAACGATGTCCTTTACCTTCTTTATTTGTCGCAGTGTAAATTATTTCAGCAATCAGTCCGTATTTTATATAATCGCTCATAAATTCTTCTGTCGGGGAATTTGCTTTGTTTATTTGATACAAATTAGGAAACATTGGTAATGAAATATATCCGCCTATATTCAAATCTACGGCTTTATAAAATTTATCTGTTAAAGAATTATAGTTAACAGGCATACGAGTTCCTATCATTAATGGTAAAGACAAGTTTATTTCACTAAATTGAAATTGTGTTCCAGTTGTATCTGTCAAATCTGTATAATTAGAATTTAACAATAAGCCAGTCTTGAAATTAAATATATATTTTGGGTCATTCAATATGTTGGTTGAAGTATAATACAAACCCAAATTGAAAGCAGGTCTCCGTTCATTCGTGATTACCGTAAAGTTTCCAAAATTAATATTTTGCTTGTCTACCCAATGAGTTCCTAAACCAAAATCTATTGTTGTAAAAGATTTTTTTAGAGTGTAAGGGTCACGCAAAGTGTCTTGGGTATAGCCAAAATAACTTATACCTAAGATTAAGATTGTCAATAATTTCGTTTTCATTTTTATTTATTTTTTAGTCAAACATTCAATTTCGAGACGATATTTATTTTCGTACAAATATATCAAGAAATAAGTCTCCAACAACGTCGCTTTTTCTATAATGCAAGGTAACTATGAACTAAATATACAATATAAAAAACCCACAGTGTTTGAAATGCACCATG
>DYOK01000105.1 GCA_020720565.1 Acetofilamentum sp. | reverse complement strand
GTTTATTAATACCAAAAACACCTTCAAATGACCGATATAAAACGGCTCTATTTCCCTTTTTCTGCATTAAAATTTATTCATATAGTGCCCACTATACAAAGAAATTTTGCTTTGAAAAAGAAAAATATTTCTCATTTTATTTATCAGTCATTTGAAAATGTATTTGGTATAACACAAAAAAAGGTTTGCTAAAATAAGCAAACCTTTTTTTGTGATTTAATGTCAGTTAAAAGAATGAATCGAAACCCTTAAATATCGATATTGGCATAAGTGGCATTTTCCTCGATAAATGCTCTACGAGGTGGCACGTCCTCTCCCATCAACATAGAAAAAACATGATCGGATTCGGCTGCATTCTCGATGGTAATTTGTTTTAAGATTCGATTATCAGGATTCATGGTAGTGTCCCACAATTGCTCTGCGTTCATCTCTCCAAGACCTTTGTATCGTTGGATGTGCAAACCAGAATCGTTTCCTTTTCCCATTTCTTGTATGGCTCTTAATCGATCGTTTTCGTTCCAGCAATAGCGTTGCTCTTTACCTTTTTTTACCAAATAAAGCGGTGGTGCAGCAATGTACACATAACCCAATTCGATCAGCGGTTTCATGTATCTAAAGAAAAGTGTCATAATCAATGTCATAATGTGGCTACCGTCCACGTCGGCATCGGTCATTATCACAATTTTATGATAACGTAATTTTTCGACATTAAGTGCTTTCGAATCGTCTTCGGTGCCAATAAAAACACCCAATGCAGTATAAATGTTTTTGATCTCTTCGCTATCGAAAATTTTATGTTGCATGGCTTTTTCAACATTCAGAATTTTACCTTTTAAAGGCAAAATAGCTTGATAGTGTCTGTTTCTGCCTTGCTTGGCCGTTCCACCCGCCGAGTCTCCCTCAACCAAAAACAATTCTGATTCGGCAGGAACACGTGAGGCACAATCGCTCAATTTACCCGGTAAGCCTCCTCCAGTCATCGAAGTTTTACGCTGAACCAATTCTCGAGCTTTTCGAGCAGCATGGCGTGCTGTGGCAGCTAAAATAACTTTTTCGACAATTATTTTGGCATCTTTAGGGTTTTCTTCCAAATAATGCGTTAGCATTTTACTAACCGCTTGGTCGACAAATAAACTTACATCTGAATTACCTAGTTTGGTTTTTGTTTGACCTTCGAATTGAGGTTCTTGAACTTTAACCGAGACAATGGCAGTTAGTCCTTCTCGAAAATCGTCGCCCGAAATATCAAATTTTAATTTCGATAGCATCCCCGAATCGTCGGCATATTTCTTTAAAGTACGGGTTAATCCACGTCTAAAACCGGTTAAATGCGTGCCGCCTTCGATTGTATTAATATTGTTTACGTACGAAAAAATATTTTCGGAATATGAGGTATTATATTGTAGCGCTATTTCGACAGGAACCTCACCATTTATTTCCTCGATATGAATAGTTTCAGCAATTAACTTTTCGCGCGCTGCATCGATATAATCAACAAATTCGCTTAAGCCTCGGGTCGAGAAAAAGCGTTCCCCTTTAAAAGTACCGTCTTCGTGTTTCTCTCGAAGGTCGGTAAGTGTTAACTCGATTCCTTTGTTCAAGAATGCCAATTCGCGCATTCTACCTGCCAAAATATCATAATGATAAACTATGTCTTGGAAAATACTTCCATCGGGCCAAAACTGAACAACGGTTCCCGTAATATCGCTTATACCAATCTCTTCAACGGGTGTAACTGGGTTACCAATGTTGTATGTTTGTTGATACACTTTGCCATCTCTGTGAACCGTAGCGGTTAAACGGGTCGACAATGCATTAACGCACGAAACCCCAACACCGTGTAGACCACCGGATACTTTATAAGAATCTTTATCAAATTTACCTCCTGCGTGCAAAACCGTCATTACAACCTCTAAAGCCGACTTTCCTTCCTTTTCGTGCATGCCTACAGGTATTCCACGACCATTATCGGTAACTGTAACCGAATTGTCTTCGTTTATCACAACCTCGATATTTGAGCAGTGACCAGCTAAAGCCTCGTCAATAGAGTTGTCGATTACCTCGTACACCAAATGATGCAAACCTTTGATTCCTATGTCGCCAATATACATCGCAGGACGTTTTCTTACCGCTTCTAATCCTTCTAATACTTGAATACTATTGGCTGAGTATTCCATGTTTTTATTTTCTTCCATGTTTTGGTTTTAAGGTCTTCGACCTATTTATGGTATCTTTTTTATTAAAATGATTCAAAGATTATTTATTAAAAATGCAGAGCCAAATAAGCAGCAACATTAAGAAAATCAAATATTTAATCTTAAATTACTTGTTATTTGGACTAAGAAAACAAAGATAACCAATTCGATTGGCTTTGGCGATTCTAATCCCGACTTTAAACACCCAATTATTAACAAGGTTTTCAACAAAAATGGCTAAAGACATAGTTCATAACTTTTTTAGCAAAACACATCTACATCAAGGTCTAAGTCTTAATTTTGAAAATGAATATAAAATCAAAACATTATGGCAAGTATTAGAAATGCAAAAAAGGATATTGAACATGTAACATACTTAGTTGTACACGATTGCATGGCTCATTTAGAGATAGCCGACGAACATACTTATCAAGAAGTTGTAAAGGTTCTAACCAAATCAGTCCAAAAAAGAAACGAGCTTTTTGCAAAAGTTAATAATCTTCCGAAAGCCGATAAAAAAACAACCCGTAGCTATTACCGAAATATTTATAAAGATTTGTTAGACTCTTCGCATCAATCGTTTGAGCAATTAAGCCAAATAATTGGGCAAAAGAAATAAGGTCTTCGGCCTTTTTCTTGGTTTTTATGGGTATCAATGATCAAGCACTTAGGTAAAATACGACATTAAACTATTTAACTTAATTTACGTTACCAATCCCTTCTTAATCTTGACCACGAATTAGTAGAGTAAGCACTTTGAATAATTCTGATGTGGTTTTTTATTAAGTCAGGAGCTTGATTAATTTTCAGTTAAAAGAAAGCCAACAAGGTCTTCGACCTTATATTATAGATTTTTTTAATTCACAAATATTTAATGTAAATATCTGAGGTGTCTTGCGCATAGATTGTGTACCTTTGTTTACTTATTTTATTTTCGTTAACATATGAGGTGTTTTTTATTCTTCTGGCTTGGATTACAGAGCATTATACTCAGTGCACAAATCCCAAATGGTTATTACGATAGTGCACAAGGGCTTACAGGTCAAAACTTGAGATCGGCACTTCGCGATATTATCGATGGGCATACATCGGTATCGTACGATAATTTGTGGACTCGTTTCCAAACTACCGATAAAAAAGCCAATGGAAAGGTATGGGATATGTACTCGACCAGAGCCGATGGATCTTTTGCATATGAGTACACATACACCAGCGACCAATGTGGTAACTATAACTCCGAAGCCGATTGTTACAACCGCGAGCACTCTTTTCCGGCCAGTTGGTTTGATGATGACGCCCCTATGTACACCGATTTGTTTCACCTATACCCTACCGATGGTTATGTCAATAACAGGAGAAGCAACTACCCTTTCGGAGAGGTTGGTACTGCGACTTGGACTTCGACCAACGGCAGTAAATTGGGCTCATCAAATTATCCGGGATACAGCAGTACGGTATTCGAACCCATCGACGAATTTAAAGGCGATTTTGCTCGTTCGTACTTTTATATGCTGACCCGATATATGAGTAATATTTCAAGTTTTAATTCCGATATGCTTTTGGGATCCGATTTTGCCACTTGGGCCAAAAATATGCTTTTGGAATGGAATACGCTCGACCCTGTTAGTCAAAAAGAAATTGACCGTAATAACGCAGTTTATAACATCCAACATAATCGAAACCCATTTATCGATCATCCCGAATGGGCTGTTTCGATTTGGAATCCTTCTGCTGGCATCAACAACATGGCAGGTAAAAAAGTCCAAATTTGGTATCAAAACCAAACCCTTTATTGGAGTACTTATCAAGGTATTAAAAGCATCGAAGTGTATAATGTGCTCGGTCAAAAAATTAAAACAATTCCTGTTCAGGCAGCTAATAGCCAATATCAATTTGAGTTAATAAAAGGCGTTTATATTGCCAATATGATTGGAGACAAACGTCAAACTGTTAAATTTGTGGTTAAGTAAAGAATTTAACTCAATAAATTATCCACATTAGTTCACTACACAGCATGCGAATTGACATCTTGACCATTTTCCCCGAAATTCTATCAGGACCTTTTGACCATTCCATTATCAAAAGGGCACAAAAGGCTGGGATAGTCGAAATCCATTTGCACAATATTCGCGATTACTCTACCAACAAACACAAAAAGGTTGACGATTACCCATACAGTGCAGGTGCAGGAATGGTCATGAGTATCCAACCTATCGACGATTTAATTTCTAAATTAAAAAGCGAACGAAATTATCAGGCCATCATCTTTACTACTCCCGATGGGCTGACTTTTAATCAAAACCACGCGAATCATCTATCGACTTTCGAAAATATTATTATTCTTTGCGGACACTACAAAGGAATTGATCAACGCATTCGCGATCACATCGTGACACATGAATTTAGCATTGGCGATTATGTACTTACTGGTGGCGAATTGGCTGCAGCCGTTATTACCGACAGCATTGTCCGATTGATTCCCGGTGCCATGTCGGACGAAACCTCGGCACTCAGCGATTCGTTTCAAGACGGCTTATTGTCGGCACCGGTTTACACCAGACCTGCAGATTACAAAGGCTGGAAAGTTCCCGAAATTCTACTCTCGGGCAACGAACGTAAAATTGAAGAATGGAAATTGGAACAAGCTATCGACAAGACCAAACGTTTGCGTCCAGATTTATTAAATCCTTCGAAAAAGTAATCCGTCTTATCCCATTTGAATAATGAAAATAGCACTCGTTCTGATCTTTTTTCTGATATTTATTGCATTTCACGACTTTTTAACATTCAAAGCATTAAACTCCGCCTTTGCTGGGTGTTTGAGTCGTTGTTTGTGGGCAAAAAGTTTGTATTGGACTACCGCTATACTTCCTTTGTTCACGTTGATATGGGCCTTAATAATGGCTTCTACGAGCAAAGAATCCTACTATATTCCAAATTATTTTTACATTGCGTTTGGTGTTTTAACGTTGTTCTATTTTCCCAAAACCTTTATCAGTATCTTTTATACATTCGATTATTTATGGAACTTGATTTTGTTCAAAACTCATCTAATCAACATAATAGGCTTAGGTATTTCCATTTTAGTTTTTTTATGGACTTTGCATGGACTGACCTTAAACAGATCACATTTTCAGGTTCGGACTCAAGAGATTTCAAATTCCAAAATTCCACAAGGTTTCGATGGTTTTAAAATCATCCAAATCTCCGACATGCATATTGGCAGTTTCCACAAACATCCAGAAGATATTGAACGATTAGTTGCCGAAATCAATCACGAAAAGCCCGATTTAATTTTATTTACAGGCGATATGGTGAGCAACTATGCCAACGAATTGGAGGAATTTACCCACATATTAAGTCAACTCGAAGCCCCTTTTGGAAAATATGCAATTTTAGGCAATCACGACTATGGCGAATATGTCAAATGGGCAAAACCAAGTGATTCTGAAAAGAACTTGGAACTACTCGAGCAATTGCATCAAAAATCGGGATTTACTTTACTTAAAAACACCCATGTAAATATTGTAATAGGTTCTGATTCCTTTCAATTGGCAGGCGTCGAAAATTGGGGTTTGCCACCTTTTCCACAACATGGCGATTTGGCCACTGCATTAAAACATACAAATCCAGACCTTTTTACAATTTTATTGTCGCACGACCCATCGCATTGGCGAGCTCAAGTTTTAAACTATTCTTCGGTCGATTTAACCCTTTCCGGACACACCCACGCCATGCAACTCGGTTTAGAAATCGGGAATTGGCAATGGTCGCCTGCGTCGTTCAAATATCCCGAATGGGGCGGTTTATATACAGAAAAGAAACAAATGCTTTACGTCAACAGAGGCGCAGGTTATATCGGCTTGCCCGGGCGAATCGGCATCAGACCCGAAATAAGCAAATTTGTTTTATCAACTATTAAAGAACCCGGAAAGAATTATGAATTATGAATTTTTTATTTTATTTAACAAACCGTCAATCAAAATTTGAAAATAAACAATAATAAATTAGTTAACGAACCGTCAATCCACATTCGAAAATAAACAATAATAAATTTTCAACTACTCAATCTACATTAGGTAAACCTATCGACCAAAGGTTGACAGGCAAATCAACAAATAAGCATACTATTTTTCCGGAATTAATTGTTTTGCAAATGCTTTTAAATCGACCCCATCAAAATTACCCGATGTCATCAGCAATAAGTTAGTTTTTTCGTACTTAATTGCACTCAATTCTTTTATCAAAGCTTCAGAATCGGTATATACTTTCACTTTTCCACCAAAAGCCGCTTGAACTTGAGCTGCAGAAATCGTTTCCAATTTTTTATGCTCTAAAGTGTGAGGATTAAAATATACGAATGCAATATCTGCGGCATCCATTGTATTTTGGTAAAGGGGCAAAAATTCTTTTTTAAGACTACTAAATGTGTGGAGTTCCATACAGGCAACCAATTGACGGTCGTGAAACTGCACTTTGACAGCCTTAGTTGTGGCTTCGAGCTTTGAAGGTGAATGAGCAAAATCGAGATACGCAATCGATTCGTTGTTTTGAGCTATGGTTTGAAGCCGTTTTGCCGCTCCGCCAAAATCGGAAATCGCAAAGTAAAAATCTTTATCCGATATCCCAATTTGTTTGCACAGATTGAGTGCTCCTGACAAGTTTTGTAAATTATGATCGCCAAAAACTTTCAAATTAACAGGGCCAAACTCAGTACTCAAAGTTGAAATTGCATTTTCGACAGTGTGTACATGCGTTTGATACGGAATCACTTGAATCCGTTGAGTATGTTTCGAGACCATATCGGAGATGGCTTTATCGCCAGCAAAATAGGTTAAATAGCCTCCGTCAACAATACTACCGATAAACTTTTCGAAGGTTTCTAAATACGAATCCCAAGTCGGAAACACATTAATATGATCCCACGCAATACCGCTGAGGAGAGCCACATGGGGCTTATACCACAAAAATTTTGACCGCAAATCGATTGGAGAGCTCAAATATTCATCTCCCTCTAAAATAATATACTTTGCAGTGTGGCTGAGACGTACCATGGTATCGAAACCCTCTATTTGGGAACCCACCATGTAATCAAAATCAACTTTTAATTTGGATAGCACATGCATTACCATCGATGTAATGGTCGTTTTACCATGGCTTCCGGCAATGACGACTCGTGTTTTATCTTTGCTTTGTTCGTACAAATACTCTGGATAAGAAAAAATCTTTAAACCTTGACGTTGAGCTTCTAGTAATTCTGGGTTATCTTTACGTGCATGCATTCCCAGAATAATTGCATCAATTTTTGGTGAAATTTTATCGGGAAACCAACCCATTGTATCGGGCAATAAACCAACATTTTCGAGCCGAGTTTTTGATGGTTCAAACACTTCGTCATCTGAACCACTTACTACATAACCTTTTGAATGTAAGGCTAAAGCCAAGTTATGCATCGCTGCTCCACCTATCGCAATAAAATGTACACGCATCATAAAAAATAGAAACTAATCATGTTATGAAAAATTGCTGTAAAAACAACAAAGATAATTCATTGTTACTCAAATATAAAACAAAACCATATAAGACTTTTGACACAAAAAATCTACCATTCGTCAATACTTGATAAAATTATATCAATAAATATAACTTTAAACCCCAAATCGACGTAACTTGCGTTTTGTTTAAAACACGAATACTTAATATTAATTAAAATTATTTCTTATGAGAAAATTTACAACAAAATGGCTTCTATCCTTGCTGATAATAGTCGGCGTGGCTTGGCAAAGCTACGGGCAAATTTCTGCATATACCTTTACGAGTAGTGCAGGAACTTATACTCCAATTACAGGAGGAACAGTTTTATGGTCTGGTACATTTGATGAAAATATATCTGCTGCTATTACGATTCCAACATTTAACTTTAACGCAACAAACTTTACAACTTTGTATGTAACCGCCAACGGATTTATCACTTTTGGTTCAGCTCCAGCAGGAAGTAACTATACTGCAATTTCTAGTACGGCAAGCTACTCAGGTGCAATTGCTGCTTTTTCTAGAAATCTAAATCAAGCCGCCAGTGGAACACCTGAAATTAGGTATGAACAAGTGGGTGACGAATTTGTGATTCAATTTCAAGATATTCGCCGGTATAATGTTACAAATGAGCGTTTGAGTGCACAAATCAGATTAAATACCGTTACCAATGCAATTGTTATTGTTTATGGCGGTACCATTGTCGGTGGAGACAACACAACTTATCCTCAAGTAGGCTTACGTGGTGCAAGCAATACAGTCTTTAAAAACAGAACCACTACCACTGACTGGTCTGCAACTACCGAAGGAGCTACAAATAGCAGTACTTGCTTAATCAATGCAAGTATTTTCCCTTCAGTTGGTTTAACATACACTTTTACACCCCCAGCTTGCCCTGCACCAAGTGCTTTAACAGCCACCAACATCACTACTACTTCTGCTGATTTGGGATGGACCGAAAGTGGCACTGCTACTACATGGGATATCGCTGTAGGAACTCCAGGTTTTACGCCTGGTACTCCCACATCGAATGATGTAAGTAACCCTTTCACTTTAACCAGTTTAACTGCATCAACTGCATATCAGTATTATGTTAGAGCAGATTGTGGAGCAAACAATACCGATGTAAGTACATGGGCTGGGCCTTTTAGTTTTACAACTGCATGTAATACACTCTCTTTGAATGTTGTTGAAAGTTTTAACGCAGCAACCATTCCTTCTTGTTGGTCGCAACAGTTTGTATCTGGGGCATTTGCATTAAGCTACGAAACCAGTTCTACACATCCCACTACAACACCACAAGAAGGTAGTCACTTTGTTAAATGGAATTCGTACGATATAACTGCTGGAAATTCAACACGACTTGTTTCACCTCCTATAAGTACAACTGG
>DYOK01000337.1 GCA_020720565.1 Acetofilamentum sp. | reverse complement strand
CCTTTGATTAAGCTGTATTGCAGCACAAAATGGGTGAAAACGGAATAAATATTCTGTTTTGTAGAAAGATTATAGAAATGAGGATTAAGATACTATAAATATCGTGCGGGACTTTTGCGGGAGTGGGCATGTCGTTGTTATCCAGAGTGCGCCAAATGTAGTGGGCGTCCCATGTTAAAAACATCAATAAATCAAGGGCTCTTGAAGAAAGTTTACAACTTCGAACCAGGGTGTCGGGGGTTCAAATCCCTCCGGGCGCGCCAAATAATTTTATTTCAAGTAAGGCCGCTTCGCGGCAACTTAAAGCCCAACCAGCCGTATTCTTATAAAGTTTAGCTCTATTTCGGGCTTATCTAAAAATCCATCATTGCTCGGTAAACCATCAATTTCATTTGGTTTGGCAAAAGACAGAAATCTACTATAAGACTCTTTATCAAAAGCATATGCCCCGCCCTTCTTTAGACCGCTAATTATCTCACCAAACCGTGTTTTTTTGATTATGTCTCTACTGTCGCTGCCTGGTATTTTAAACAAATAAGACTTCATTAGTTCTTCAGAACCAGCAATAACGCAAGCATCTCCATCGCAAAACACCACTCCGGAATTAGTGTATGAAAAACACCCAACCACTTTCGAAGCTTCTTTTATGTTATTTGGAATGGCCATTTTATTCCATATGGTTATTAAAAAAATTGGGTGATAAAATCACCAACAATTTTTTGCCACCATTTATTATGGCTCAAAAGTACACAATAAAACAAATCTTATTAACCAATCAAGGCTGGTGGCATTTTCATGAAAAACATAAAGATAATTTGCGTCCGGCCATTGTCACATCTATCGTCAAACTGCTTAGCTGTAAAAATATATTCCGCGGTTATTGTGTTTATCATTGTTCAAATCCAAAATGCTCTCATGTAAAACATGTTCCTTTCACCTGCAAATGCAAGGCTTGCTCTTCGTGTGGTAAAAAAGCCACTGAGATTTGGATCCAAAAACAAAACCAAATATTACCAAACACCTCTTGGCAGCATATAACTTTTACCATACCTTGTGAGCTATGGGATTTCTTTTGGCACAATCGTCAATTGCTGAATCTAGTTGGAAGCATAGCAGCCAATTGTGTGATGACTCTTGCCAAGAAAAAGAAAATTACCGTTGGCGTATTTATTGCTATCCATACTTTCGGTCGAACCCTTAGCCGCAATGTCCATATCCACCTGTCTGTAACTACTGGTGGCCTTTCTGCAGACCTTAAACAATGGAAAAATATGTTCTTTCACCAAGCCACGCTTATGAGAATGTGGCGCTACCAAATAATCTCACTGTTTCGCAAAAACCAAAACGATCTCACGATCCCATCTGAAATCAAAAAACAATTAAGCGCCAAATTTTCATTTAGCCAGCTTCTCGACCAACTTTACAAAAAAATGTGGGTTGTTGATTGCGCCAAACCTACCGCCAACCATAAGCAAAACGTAGGATATTTGGGTCGCTATGTAAAACGTCCAGCTATCGCTGAGTCAAAACTAAAACACTATAGCGGCAACGAGATCACATTTGTATATCTGGATCATCGTACGAAAACCTATAAAAACCTGACATTACCCACAGAACAATTTATAGCCCGCTTTGTTCAACACATTCCTGATGTTG
>DYOK01000104.1 GCA_020720565.1 Acetofilamentum sp. | reverse complement strand
AACCCCGTAAGCGATAAATTGAGCATTGTCAATAAACAATCGGCGATAAAAAATGTCGAAATTACGGATCTCGCCGGTAAAACAATGGTCAGCCATCAAATATCCGACAACAATTCTAATATCGAAATTGATTTGTCCGACTTAAACCATGGCATGTATGTGGTTTTAATTCAAACCGATAAAGAATTATTTACCGCAAAAATTGTGAAGGAATAAATCGAATTTAATGGTCTGGTTCCGATAATGCGTAATGCAGTATTACAGTTGTTCTTTCGGTATAATTAAGAAATACAACCCATTTCCTGATTTGGTAACTGACAATTTTTCAATCTCGTAGCTTAATAAAAAACGACATTGTATTATTCTATGTACTTAATTGATATTGTATCGTTTTTTACCGCGTTTTTAATACCACCCCTGTCTTTAAATCCGCTTCGGGGTTAAGATGATTTCGTTTGGCCAATTTTTTAAGCTTGATGCCCAACTTCTGCGAAACCTCCCACAAACTCTCGTTTTTTTGAACAGTATATTCAAACATTTGACGCGACGATTTATTTTTTTTTGGTCTTAAATAAACCCGCTGTCCTTTTTTAAGAACTGTGCCTTCCGATACATCGTTATATTTGTAGAGCTCCCATCTCCACAAACCCAATTCTTGGGTTAAACTTTCGTATGAATCGCTTGTTTTAGCCACCACGTATAACACCCCATTTTCTGTTTTAGGTTCGTGTCCTATCTGAATGGCTAAATTCATTTTACTGTCACCATGCTTTGGTTTGGCAACGTCGGTGGACTTTTTTTGTGCCAATTGCCCTAAATCGAATCGATGCAGCTCGTGTTTTTCGATTAAGTCGATTAAACGATGGGCGTATTGTGGATTCGTGGCGTAGCCCGCTTTTTTTAAACCATGAGCCCATTTTTTATACTCTGTTGGGCCATACTCAAACAAAAAAGCATATCGTTTTCCGTTAAGCAAAAAATCGGAATGGTCTCTATACGAATCTTCTGCATGTTTATATTTTCGAAAACACTCGTTTTTTTCGTCATCGTCTTGTGTAAATGTGGGCCCTTTCCACGTTTGATGGCATTTGATTCCAAAGTGGTTTCGTGCTTTAACCGCCAAAGTAGAATTGCCATTGCCAGACTCTAAGATGCCTTGAGCCAAGGTAATGCTGGCTGGTATTCCAGTTCGCTGCATTTCGTCGACGGCAATTTGTTGATAGGTTTCGATATATTGCTGAGGGGTGATTTGAGCTGAACTCAAGTAAGTCCAAGACATTAATATCAAGCAATTAAACCATTTCATTTTCATCGACATTTTTTGAAAATTGCGCTTTAAATTCGGAAAATGTTTCTCCTGTTTCTTTTTTAAACTGCATCGATAAATGTTGTACCGAGCTGTAGTCCATCCGATAAGCTATCTCCGAAAGGGTTAATTCGTCGCTGATAATCAATTGTTTGATTTTTTCAATTTTTTGTTTGATAATAAATTTTTCAAGCGTGATGGGTTCATATTTCGAAAACAACTTGGACATCTGAATGTGGGACATTCCCAATTTTTCGATTAAATACTCCGACTTTTGAATAATTGAGTTTTGATTCGATTGCAACTGAACCAACTCAAAAACGGCTAACTTTATGGCTTCGACTTTTTGTAAGTTTTTATCGATTATCAGTGCAAAACCCTCGTTTTTAATTATTTTTTCGACTTCCTCTGTCGATTCGCTAAGCACCACAACTTTTCCAAAATCGATAGCCAAGACCTGTATCCCCGATTTTTCCAAAACGTGTTTAAGCCATTTAAGACAACATGGATGACTAAAATTCTGAATATAATATGTGTACTCCTTAGTCATTACGGTGAAGGGGTTAATGCCAATTGCCTCGTTTAACAAATTATCAGGGTTAAAATGCTTGTTTGATAATTTTATCCTACAAACTTACAATTTTGAATCGCCATTCACAAGGACAGTTTTTTTTATCTTGATAAAAATTTTGATTGACGAAAAATATGTTGTTTAGCACATTTGGTATATAATTTATCAAATAAAAAAAGCATAATAGATTGATAATATACACATTAAAAAAATAACTGATTAAAAAGTAATTTATCTTAAAAAATCTAAGGCTTTGAGCTGGCAATTATTCTAATACATTTGCATCTTAAACTACAAATTACTTTTAATCATTTCACATTATTTAATTCATTTCATTATATGAAAAAAATTACTTTATTACTCCTACTAATGCCCGTTGTGGCATGGACACAGGCGATTAAGCCAAATCTGTTCGACGTCGAGGTAGGAAATGCCTACCAAGTTGTTGATCCGAGGTATCGATATTATTATTCAACCGAGAATCAAATTTATATGTTTAAAATCCAAAAAACGGATTTGATTGTTCAATATTACGATATACAAACCCACAAAGAAACAAAGCACCATGTGATACCTGACATTATGGAGAAAAAAGAAATTGAGCAGGTTTTGGAATTGGGTGATAAAGTATATTTTTTCTATTCTTCATACGACAAGCCGAACGAAACAGAGCAATTGTACGGACAAGAATTCGATTTGTCATCGGCTAGTTTAAGCAAACCCGAATTGATTTTGTCGGTAAAGGGTAAAATTCAAAGAAGCGAGTCCCAAACAGGGGCAAATGGTTCTGTGTCGATGAACAAATTTAAATTCAATTATTCATTCGATAAATCTACATTGTTAGTTTGGTACGAAAAATATCCTGAAATTAAAAGTGATGCTAAAAACAAAGATGTGTTTGGTTTATTTGTGTTCGATGATGAACTTGCAAAGAAATGGGGCAAAGAAATCAAAATGCCTTATACAGAAAAAGAAATGGATAATTTCGACTTTCAAGTCGATGCCAACGAAAATGTATATCTATTAGCATCGGTAAACGACAATGCTGAGATACTTAAATACAACAATGATGAATTCGAAGAACTCAAAATATCTTCTAACGACAAAAAACTGTTCAATCCTGCGATCGTAGAAGGTTCAGATAAAAATTTGTACTTAACAGGCTTGTATTCCGGTTCTAAAAACATAAACGAGATAGAAGGGATTTTCTTTAACGTGTTAGACCAAAATGGTAATTTGGGAGACTACCGCTATATAAAAATCCCTAAATCGCTTATTTTATCGAATGTAAGCGAGCGTGAAAAAAACAAAATTGAAAAAAAAGAAAGTAAAAAAGGTAGTATAAAATTAAACTTAGAAATGGGACGAATTCTGGTTAACGAAAACGGAGACTTATTGTTGACCCTCGAAGAAAAGTTCGTTACTATTCATACTGTTACGGATTCGAAAGGCAGAGTCCGCGTAGAAATAACATACCATTTAAATGAGGAATACGTAATAAAAGTTAATAAAGAAGGTGAGTACTTATGGGGTTTTAAAATCCCCAAAATACAGACCAGCAGAAGATCTTACTCAGCTATAGGTAGCAAATATTATTATCATAACAATAAACACTACTTTCTGTTTATAGATCATTTAGGAAACCAAGATTTGAAGGCAAACGACATTCCAAAGCAATATATTGATTCCAACAAAGGACTCTTTACGGCCTATGTAATCGACGACGAAACTGGCCAAGCTCAACGTGATGCCCTATTCGATATGACACAAATTTCATATAAAGGTAAAACCATGAAAGTCTATAACTTCAAACTCGATCGGATTTTAGAAACCCCAACAGGTTTTGCAGTAGAGGTATATAAAAAGGGAAAGGAAGATGTGATGATACACATCGATTACAAACAATAATCGTAAAACGGAGCTTGTCTCCGTTTTTTTATGGGCATACATTGTGAACGATTACTTAACAGACCATTCTACTTGAGCGTAAGTTTGAAATAAAAAACGTGCTTATAAAAAAAACAAGCGAGTAATCTGTGGCTCGCAATTCTTTATTACTTTTATCGTTTGTTTTCGGTTGCTGAATTAGATATTTGAACAATCAAAAAAAACAAATTAAAATTGAGGTTTTATTGGACATCCCAAATAATTATGTGCTTAATAATCAAATTCTTAAAAATTACATTCGCATGAAAAAGTTTTTCAAGTATTTCGGAATTACCCTAGTGGTTTTACTCATTGCCTTGGTCTCGGTACCATTCTTATTCAAAGATAAGTTGATAGAATTGGCCAAAACTGAAATTAACAAACAAGTCAACGCCACCATCAACTTTGGCGAGTTCGACTTAACCATCTTTACATACTTTCCTAACTTAAATTTTGAAATTGAAAACGTTTCGGTCGTTGGAAAAGACAAATTCGAAGGCGATACTTTGATGTTTATGAAAAAATTCTCGGCCAAAGTCGATGTTATGTCGGTGATGGGCGACCAAATTAAAGTGCTCGGTATCAAAATGATTGAGCCTCAGATATATGCACATGTATTGCCGGACAGCAGTGCCAACTGGGATATAACCATCCCTACCGACTCTATCGAAACACCCGAGGCAGCCGAAGATACAGCCGCTTCGTCGTTTAGATTGGCTTTAAAAGAGTTCAGTATCGAAAAAGCACAAATCCGATACCTCGACGAATCGGGCGACTTATCGACCGATATCAAAAACCTCGATTACACTTTACGTGGTGATATGAGTGCCGACAATGCCAAACTTGACATGAATATGCTTATCGAAGCCATTACCGTCGAAATGGAAGGCATCAAATATTTAAACCAAGTAAAAATGGCCTACAAAGCCGGTATCGATGCCGATTTAAACAAAATGAAATTCGATTTGCTCGATAACGAATTCAGCATGAATCAGTTGATTTTATCCTTTGCCGGTTTCTTTCAAATGAATGAGGACGACAGCTATCTGATGGACTTGAAATTTGGAACCAATAAAAACCAATTTAAAGACATCTTATCCTTAGTACCCGGAGCTTATATCGCCGACTATGCCAATGTAAAAACATCGGGTGCGTTGCAATTGGACGGTTTTGCCAAAGGAAGCTATTCCGAAACCAAATTACCAGCATTTGGCCTCAATTTAAAGATAGACAACGCCATGGTGCAGTATCCCGATTTACCTGCTGCCATTACCGGAATCTTTGTCGATCTTAAAGTGGACAATGCCGATGGCATCGACGACCACACCATTATCGATTTGAAACGTTTCGATTTAAATATGGCCGGCAATCCGTTTTCGGCACGTTATTTAGCCAAAACACCTGTAAGCGACCCCTATATCGACGGCTACATCAAAGGCAAAATCGACTTCGATAAATTAAAAACCATTGTGCCACTCGACAGTATGAGCATGAGCGGATTAATGACCATGGATTTAACCATGAAAGGTCACATGTCGACCATCGAGCAGGAACGTTACGACGAATTCGACGCCAAAGGCTTTATCAAACTCGAAAATTTCCTATACAAAGCCGCCGATTTAACATACGATGTTAACATTGCTAAAACTGAATTCGAATTTACGCCTAAATACGTTTCTTTGATCGGATTCGATGCCAAAGTAGGCAAAAGCGACTTTAAAGCCGATGGTCGAATCGACAATTTCTTGGCATACTATTTCCGCGACGATGTACTGAGCGGAACATTTAATTTGAATTCTAATCTGATCGATGCCAACGAATTAATGGGTCCAGAAGAAGAAACAGCTGCCGTTACCGACACTGCTGCCGAAGCACCGATGACTGTGGTAGAACTCCCTAAAAACATCAAATTTAATTTGAATACCAACATAGGTAAGATTTTGTACGACACATACGTGATCGAAAAATTCACCGGCAATGTGGCACTTAACGAAGGGGTAGCCGACATGAATCCTGTAAATATGTTGCTGGCCGATGGGCAATTGGCTATGAAGGGTCGTTATGACAGCCGCGATGCAAAAGCCCCATTGATTGATATCAATTTTAAAATGATCGATTTCGACATCAAAAAAACCTTTAACACCTTTAACACAGTGAAAAAATTAGCCCCGATCGGCGAAAATTGTTCAGGAGATCTTTCACTGGATTTCGATCTTAAAGCTACCCTCGACGAACACATGGAGCCTATCCAAAAAACCATGAATGGCGGTGGAAAAATTAAGTCGAAACAAATGGTTATCGGAGGTTCAAAAGCATTAGAACAATTGGCCGGCCTAATTAAAAATGACAAATATAAACAATTGACTATCAATAATATCGATGGAAATTTTAAAATTGAAGACGGCAACATCATTTTATCACCTGTCGAAGTGAAACTTAACAACTCGAAAGCTACATTTGGCGGAAAACAAGGCATTGACCAAAGTATGGATTATCTTTTAACGGTAAACATTCCTCGTTCCGATTTAGGGGCAGCCAATCAATTAATCGACGGATTAATGGCTAAAGGCGGCGATGCTACCAAAAACATCAAATTAGGCGACGAAATTAAAGTTGACGTATTTATCACTGGTACTTTCGACAAACCCAAATTTTCGATTGGATCTAAAGACATGGCCAACGATTTGAAAGATCAGGTGAAGGAACAGGTTAAAGAAAAAGTATTGGAAGTGGCCAACGATGCCAAGGAAAAAGCCGTGGCCGAAGCCCGCAAACAAGCCGAAGCTTTAATGGTACAAGCCGATGAGCAATCGGCAAAATTGATTGCCGAATCGGAAAAACAAGCCCAAGCTATTCGCGACAACGGTAAAAAAGCTGCTCAAAAAGCACGCGAAGAAGCCGATATCCAAATTAATAAATTAGTAGCTGAGGCTGGAAGTAATCCGATTGCCAAAGCCGCTGCCAAAGAATCGGGCAAAAGATTAAAAGCCGAAGCCGATAAAAAAGCTGCTCAAATGGAAGTTGAAGCCAACAAAAAAGCGGATCAATTGGTTGAGCAAACCAAAAAACAAAGCGATGGCATTAAGCAAAAAGCAAAAGAACAAGGCGATAAGTTAATTGATGATGCCGAAAAAAAAGAGTTTAAATAATTAGGATTTAATCTGTTTGAAATTTCATAAATAACACTTTAGCAAATTATTTAAGTACACAGCATAATATCATGTCATATTTAATTATGCTAGAAATCTGATATATTGCTAGTTACAAAAAATACAAATAGGTCGAAGACCTTATGTTAGAAAGCGAACTTGGTTCGCTTTCTAACATTAAAATACATGACTGTGCATATGAGCATTTTAAAAAATATACATCCTTTTATAATCCTAATTTTATTATTAACTAACAGAAGCACATTATCTGCTCAAGAGGATTTGTTGTGCCCTTCCGATAATGGGAAGGCTCAAAAAATGTACGAAAAAGCGGTGGAATTACTCAACACAGGCACAAAAGAAGAACGGACCGAAGCCTATAGCTTGTTGATAGACGCCGTTAAATTGGACGAAAACTTTGCTGAAGCGATATACACCTTGGCAGACATCAATTTCGAAAAAGCCAAATTAGCTAACGATGCCCAACGTAAACTCCAGTTGGAAAACAGGGCCTACAGTTATTACGAAAAAGTGATACTGACTTGTCCTCAAACCCACGATTACGAGAGCTACTTTATTTTATCGCAATTCGAATACAAACGCAATCAGTACCAAAAAGCCCTTGACTTCGCCAAAAAATATCAGAAAGTAAGTGCCGACAAATTATTTAAAAAAGATAACGAAGCCTTAATTGAACGATTGGAAACTTACTTCGAATTAATGGCTCATCCTGTAGAATTTAACCCTGTCAAAGTCGAAGGAATTTGTACCCCACAAGACGAATTTTTACCTATTATATCGCCCGACGGCGAACTGGCCATTTATACCCGCCGCCAAGTAATAAAAGATCCTGGGAACCAGAGCGAAACCTTGCGCGAACTGCTTACTGTCAGTACCCGACAAAACGCTGTAGATGCATTAAAAGAAGTATTCAATTCTGGTCAATCGATGTCAGCACCTTTTAATCAAACGGGTAAAGACCAAGGAGCCATGAGCATGACCATTAATAATAAAGAGCTCTACATTACCATTTGCCAACAAGTCAAAGGCAGTAGCGGGTCTTTTGTGAATTGCGACATTTATGTGTCCTATTATCGAGACGGTACATGGAGCGAATTGTACAATTTAGGACCCAATATTAACGGTAAATATTCTTGGGAAAGTCAGCCTTCGATATCGGCAGATGGAAAGAACCTGTATTTTGCCAGTATCCGACCCGAAAATTTAGGATTTGACATCAACAACAATCAAACCTCCGACATTTATGTATCGACAAAAGATGCTACAGGGCAATGGAGTCCAGCTAAAAATCTTGGTAAATCGATTAACACCACAGGCAACGAAAAATCTCCATTTTTACACACCGATAGCCGTACACTGTACTTTTCGTCCGATGGATGGCCTGGCGTGGGTGGTTACGACATTTTTTATGCCAAAGAAACCGAAAATGCTTGGCTTAAACCAGTCAATATTGGTTATCCCATTAATAAGACATCGAACGATTTAGGTTTTTTTGTGAGCACCAACGGTAAACGAGCCTATTTTTCGTCTGACGAAATGGAACAGCCCAAGCAATGGAATGTCTATTCGTTCGATTTATACGAAAAAGCTCGCCCCGAAAAGGTACTCTTTACCAAAGGTAAGCTTATCGACGAAGAAGGCAACGTGCTGGTCGATGCCAAAGTTGAGGTAAAAAGCTCGCTCAACAACAAAACTGTAGAAGGTATGGTCGATAAAGAAACTGGAGAATATGCGGTGGCAGTTGCAATAAAAAAAGACGAAGAAGTATTGATGACCGTAAAAAAAGAAGGTTATGCTTTTTCGTCGAAATATATCAAAGCAGACGATGCCAAAGCCACCGAAGCCCCAGTAAAAGTTAATATGGAGGTTAAAAAAGTTGAAACAGGCAAAACGGTACAAATCGAAGACATCAACTTTGCAACCAACTCGGCTATGTTCCTAAAAGGTAGCATGTTTGTGCTCGATAATTTCGTTAAATATTTACAAGACAACCCCAATATTACAATCGAAATCCATGGCCATACCGATAATGTAGGGAACGCTAAAAACAATAAGAAACTTTCGGAAGATAGAGCCAAAACAGTCCGCGACTATTTGGTGTTCCAAGGCGTAGCCCCCGAACGCATAGTAAATGCCAAAGGATTTGGCTCAAGCAAGCCCATTGCCGATAATAACACCGAAAGTGGAAGATCTCAAAACCGCCGTACCGAATTTGTGATAGTGGGAATGTGATTTCCGTTTTCGGAA
>DYOK01000336.1 GCA_020720565.1 Acetofilamentum sp. | reverse complement strand
AATTGCAGAAAGTAAAAAACTACCGCTTCCACAAGCATTGTCTAAAACAATGTCGCCTGGATTGGTAAAAGTTTTTATTAAATAACGTCCTAATTCAATTGGTTTTTGTGTCGGATGATAAACAGTTCCTTCAGATTCAGCCGTCTTGATATAAACAAAGTCGTCTATATTTTGCTCTTCATAAAATACTATATCATTAGGATAGCGTTCTCCATTACTTTTTACGTGTTTAGGCTTAAAATCTCCGTAACTGCCTGTATATTGGTCTTTGCGAATTCCTTTGTCGTAGGCTTCGCCCTCTGTCATTTGAGGATTGTAGGTTGGTTGCTTTTTGTAAAAAACACAAATATCCTCGTGTTTACGAAGTGGTTGTTTTTTAGCGTTTAGAAAGTTGGTTGATTTAGATTTTATCCAAGTGATTTTGTACTTAAATAATTTCTCATTGCTTAAAATCAATTTTGCAGTAAAAATACCTTGCGAAGTCAAAACAATCGCTCCATCATCTTTAATTATTCTTTCGTATTCTGCCCAAAGTTTCTGCAAATCAATAACTGAATCCCACTTATTTTGCGTTGTGCCATAGGGCAAATCGCATAGAATCATATTTACTGATTTATCAGGAATTGATTGCATAACTTCTAAGCAATCGCCTTGAACAACTTTGTTTACAAAGTCGTCAATTTTTCTTTTTTGTTTTTGTCCGTTCAGAGATAAAACAAAATTATTCGATTGAGCATTTCCGTTTGTCCCGTATTTAATTTTTTCTTCTGCTACTTGCATTGCTTCTAATGCGAACTCTTCGTCTTGTACTTCATAAACGAGCTTGTCGCTAAGCCATTGAACAATTATTTCATTTTTTTCAGCCTTATAATATTTACAAAGTTGGTTTACCTGTTCTCTGGTTGGCAGTCGTTTACCATTTTCTATACGACTTAATACCGCTTTACTTATACCTGTTTTTTTGGTTAAGTCTTCTAAAAGAAGATTGCGTTCCTCTCGTATGTTTTTAAATGTTGTTCCGATTGTTTGCATAATAATTAAGTTGCCAAATTTTGGCAAATTTAGTCATTTTTTTTCTGTTGTCAAAGATTTAGATAAAATTTTTGTCAGGGTGGTGGGTGGGCTTGGGTGCGGTTGGGCAAAATTAAATGTGGTGTTTTTGTGTCGGCAAGTGTGTTGGCAAAACACCTCTTTTAATTTTGCGAAGCGTTGGCATTTTGTCTTTCATTTTTCTGTTCGTTTGTTGTCGGTCGTGTCGTCTTTTAGGGTAAGTGCTAACGTTCCGGCGCTTGGCGAAGTTGCGAACTTCAGGACCGATTATTTTTTGATAAAGATAAAATTTCTTACGAAATGTAAGCGTGAATTTACCACAGTTCCTTAGCGGTGGAAGTTTTTCTAATTGATAATGTGGTGCATTTTGTCCCATGTTCCTTAAATTTGTCCCAAAAATACAAAATATGGTGCAATTAATCAAATTTGTGATGTTTTTTTTGGATGAAGCCCAACGGTTGAGGCTAAAAGCAGGTGGGCATTTCGGAGCACGTCCATGTCAACCTACGATAAAGTTTATTAGGTGCAACACCATTCAAATTACCACTTTCTGCCCGCTTGATTTTGGCCTTTGTTACCCAACGTAATTAATATTTTACTAATTTGAACGATTTTATTTCTG
>DYOK01000103.1 GCA_020720565.1 Acetofilamentum sp. | reverse complement strand
TGGTTGCATTGACTTTAATGATTGCCGTGAGTAAACCTGACGAGAAAGACACCATGGTCAAAGTGATTGTTAATCTGATAAATAGAAATAACTAACGCATGATACAAAGTCCATATGCAATAAGTCTGCCTGCGGCAGGTAGGGATTTCAGTAGTAAATCAAGCATTCTATCACGCTCAAACTTTGGTTTCGGTGGACAGGAAAGTAGCTCGCAATCCCATACGGCATATAGCCTTAACAGTTAATAAACAAAAATCAGGGTCGATGACCTACAAATTTATGAGAAAAGTACTATTGATTCTTTGGATGCTACCATCAGTTTTGCAAGCTCAGTATTTGCAAAATGGAATGGGGGCTCGAAACGAGGGTTTGGCCAAAAGTACCATTGCGGTACCGCATTTGTGGTCGATTTCTAACAACCCATCAGGGATTGCCTACCTTAAGTCGCCCGAAATAGGTGTTTTTTACACCAATCGCTTCTTGATGAAGGAATTGAGCACTCAGGCCATTGCTGCTGTTTATCCCAGTAAGTGGTTAAATATCGGGCTTTCTGTAGAGCATTTTGGATATTCGGAGCTATCGGAATTACAAGTAGGTCTGGCAGTGGCTAAAACATTCAATAAATACTTCTCTTTAGGATTTAAATTCAATTACTTAGAGTATCGGCAGGCCGAGGTTTACGGCACGGCTAGAGCATTCCTTGTTCAGATTGGTTTAACCTCGAATCCGATTAAAGATATTTATATAGGGGCTCATATTTACAATCCCAGCCGAGCCAAATTTAACACCTTGGTTAGCCAATATGTCCCTACTATTTTTAGCCTCGGAGCAGCCTACAAACCCGATCGAATGGTAGGACTCACTGCACAAATCGATAAAAGCCTTGAGGCAGAACTTACTTATAAAATGGGCGTTGAGTTCAATGTTACCGAGAGTCTTTATATTAGAGCAGGTGTCAATGTGAAACCAAATGCCTACTTTTTAGGAGTCGCCTATTACTTTAAAAATATTAGACTCGATATCGCATTTTCGCACCAACAAGTAGTTGGGATTTCGCCTTCGGCTTCGATGGGATATGTATTCGAAAAACAACCGTAATATGATAAAAATTAAGTTGATACGGCTTCTTTTATTCGTTACACTTGCCGTTTTTTCATTCAAGTTAAATGCCCAACAAAGTCATTTAACCAAAGAAGAAGCCATCGAAAGGGTTTTGGCGTATTTTGCCGAAAACGAAGCATCAAGTGTAGATTATAACGAGTATTCGGCCAAATTGAGTAAAATCTACGACGACCCAATCGATTTGAACAAATGCACCAACGAGGAGATGGCTTCACTCGAAATATTAAGTGCGATTCAAATCATTAATATCGTTAATTACCGAAAATTGAGCCAAGGATTTGCTAGTTTGTACGAACTACGCCTTATAGAGGGCTTGACCAAAGAACAAGCACTACTTATTTTACCCTTTGTAAAAGTATCCGAAGTGGAACGTTTATCGCCTCAGATTACACCTAAAAACCTGCTCAAAATGGGTAAGCATTCAATTATTGCACGTTACCAACGTGTAATAGAACCTCAAGCAGCTTATTTGCCCGACGAAGACGGAAATGTGACTTACTTGGGGAGCCCCGACAGGTTGTATGCCAAATATAAATTTCAGTTTACCAATAAACTATCGGCTGGTATTACTGCCGACAAAGATGCAGGGGAACCTTTTTTTAAGTCACCCAACGCACAAGGATTCGATTACTATTCGGGCTTTATCGAACTCGAAAATCAAGGCATTATTAAAAGCATGGTTCTGGGCGACTACACCTTACAATTTGGACAAGGTTTGGCGCTGTGGAATGGCTTTGGAATGGGTAAATCGAGCATGGTGTCAAATGTAGCCAAAATTGGTAAAGGCCTTGATCATTATTCTTCTACTGACGAAAATAATTTTTTTAGAGGTATAGCTACAACTGTGAAATGGAAAAAAATTGAGTTGACGGCTTTTTATTCGAAAAAGATGATTGACGGAAACGTAGACACCATCGACGAAGGCTTACAAGATGGACTCGATTATATTTCATCGTTCGACGAGACGGGACTGCATGCCACAACAAGCGATTTTGCTAGTAAAGACGCCATCGGACAACAAGTTTTTGGAGCCAATTTAGGTTTGTTATTGTCGAGGGGAAAAGTGGGATTCACTTGGGTCGATTATCGTTTTTCGAGCAATTTTACCCCATCAACCCAATTGTATAAATTGTATCAATTTAGCGGAGATCACCAGTACAACAGCTCAGTTAACTATCAGTGGAATTTAAACCATATTTTTGTTTCGGGAGAGATTGCTGTTGATGGGAATGGGCACGTGGCTGTGAGTAATAACGCAGTTTTTAATTTGTCGTCTAAGCTTGGTGTGGGAGTTCTGCATCGGTATTTCGACAAATCGTACCAAGCACTTTATGCAGCTGCATTTGCCGAGGGCTCGGCTGTTCAAAATGAACAAGGCATGTACCTTGGTGTTAATTGGTTGGTTAGCTCAAGTTGGACGATCAACGCTTATGTCGACTTTTACGAATTTCCATGGCTAAAATATCAAATATCGAAACCCTCGACTGGGTTAGATTATTTTGCCACTTTCGAATATATGCCATCATCTCATTTTAACTTTTATGTTCGATATAAATACGAGCAAAAATTAAAAGACATTGCCTCCGATGGGGTCTATACCAAACAGCAACTTAATACAGAAAAGCAACAATTACGTTTTAATGTAGCATATGGCGATCCTGCTTCTTTTTCGATGAAGTCGCGCTTAGAATGGAGTTGGTACGAACACGACGATAAACAATCGGGCGTATTGGCTTTTCAGGATTTTAGTTATCGATGGGCAAAATTCCCACTTAAAACAAGTTTGCGATTTTTAATGTTCGATGTCAATGGATACGATGCCAGAATCTACACTTTCGAAAACGATTTGCTGTATAATTATGCCACGCCATCTTTTTCTGGCAAGGGTATTAGGACGTACGCACTATTTCAATACGAATTAACACAGAATATCGATTTGTGGTTTAAATACGGCATCACAATTTATTCCGACCGCAATGTCATTAGCTCGGGTGATACCGAAATTCAAGGAAATAGTAAATCGGAGATTAAATTTCAGATTCGTTGGAAATTCTGATAGAAAAAACACAATAAGCATGGTTTTATTCTTGGAACAATTATTTTGTGCGAAAGGGCAGGGGGTTAAATCCGAATTAAGCATCTGCCTGCGGGTAGGCAAGATAGACGATTTATAAAATCGAACGATTGCTTTTATGAGGGTAGCCACCAAGTCATTTAATATGCAGTTCTTAACCTGACTGTCCTGCCGACAGGCAGATGCTGATTTGGGTTTAATGCGGAAAATTGGAAATAAGGGTGTTTTATATCGATTATTTGGAGATGTTTTTGGTATTGCTCTTTATTTTGGTTTCTCTCATTTTTATTTTGCTTGTTATAAACAATACGTCAAAGAAACAGCCACTCGTTTTGCGAGTGGCTGTTGATATTAATTCTGACAAATAGCCTTATTCCACTGTCATTTTGATGTTTTCGATTGAATCGATGGTATAAACTTTTACATTATAAATCGACGCTTTTAAGACTGAAGTATTGATGTTAAAGTTTTTAGTTTCGCTTATAATCAATTTGCCAGCAAGGTCGTAAATCTCGATTTTAACAAGATTATCTCCTTTTACAATAAATTGACCATTATTTGGATTGGGGTATAAAGCAACATTGTTTTGTGTCATGTTCTCGAAGCCCACATTACCAGTGTAATCAACAATTAAACTATTATTGAAGTAGTTAGTCATATTGGCGGCAAATCCGCTTACTAAGGCTGCATCGGTAAATTCTACAGTTAGATTTGAGACATCATCCACATTATTATTAGCAGTGGCAGAACCTGTCAAAGACATGGTGGCTTCGGTAGTGCTAGTTACTGTAATAACTACAGTTAAGCCAGCAGGTACATTGCCTATAATATAGTCAGTTCCCGAAATCAAATCGCCAGTGGCTACAAATTCATCGTCTGTCAAAGTCAATGTTAAAGTATTTTCGATTTCGCCTTCGTTTACGGTGCTTTCTGTAAAGGTAGATCCGCTATATGCTAACGTCGGATTGGTAGAGCAAACTAAATCGGCATGACCTGGCGAAGCCCAAATTCTGCTACCGGCAGCATTCTCGCCAACATAAGTTGTGGAGAGTGTCCAGTTGTGGTATTCAACATTAGCCGCATTTACATCACATAACACCAAAGAGTGTCCAGTTCCCCATGCAGCAGGCCATGGTGATGCAGTTGCGAATTCAACAGAATCGGCTACCGTACCATTTGGATAATATAATGTTAAATCTTCGCCACTATTATTAAGTGAACCTGATGACGATTGCACTGATGTAACACCAAATGTATTTAAAATGGCAATAGAATTAACCGCAACTACTAAATATGAATTTGGTGCAATATCCACATTGCCAAATGTATGCGTCATACCATGCAGATAATATCCTGTTAGATTAACAGGGTATGATTCAGTGTTATAAATCTCAAAAAACTCCAAACTGTCGGTTCCGCTTTCGGGAGAGTTATACATAATTTCGGTAATCACCAATGTTGGAATTACAGGTGCATCGTTAAAGTCGACCGATAAGTCAGCTTTTTCGAAATTTGTAACGGCAGAGGCATTTCCCCCGGTGAACGCAGCATTTAAGAATGTAATACCTAAGTTGCTCACATCGTTAGTGTTTTCGTGCGTTGCCGCAGAACCTGTTAAATTGATAATCACTTCTGTAGAATTATTGCTTACAATACTTGCACTTAAACCTGAAGGGATGTTTGTAACAGTGTAGTCGGTGTTTTCGATTAAGGTACCAACCGTAGAGAACGTTTCGCCCAAAATGCTTATGGTTACGGTACCTTCGACAGTTCCGTCGTTAGCAAGTGTTTCGGTAAATCCTGTGCCGCTCCAAATTAATTCAGGAGTAATGGCTGCATCGGTATAATCGACTACGAAATCAGTTTTTTCGAAATTGATAATCGAAGATGCATTACCACCTGTAAAGGCTGTATTCGAGAAAGTGATTCCCATATTGCTAATGTCATCGGCATTCATGTGAGCCGCTGCAGTTCCTCCAATCGTAATGGTTGCGTTATTGGCATCGCTAGCTGTAATATTAACAGTCAAACCACTTGGTACATTCGAAGTGTTAAAATCGACACCAGATGTCATGGGCGTGCCGGTGGTTAAGAATGTTTCTCCAGTTAAAGTAATGTTGATACTGTTGCCAATTGTTCCGTCGTTGACGGCAGCTTCGAAGAATGTACCAGCGGTCCATGTCAATTCAGGAGAAGGATCGTTAAAATCGACCGATAAATTGCTGTGTGTGCTGTTCTGAACCAAAGCAGCATACCCGCCTGTAAATGCATCATCTTTAAAAATAATTTCTAAGTTGCTGATGTCATTAAGATTGGCGTGATCGGTAGCATTTCCTGTCAAGGTAACTGTTGCAGTAGTAGTTGTTAAAACTTCGATGCTTGCGGTAAGACCTGCAGGTACATTGTGGGCTGTAAACTCGTTCGATGTTTGTGTACCAATCAAAACAAAGGTTTCGTCGCTTAAGGTCAAGTTGATAACGGTAGAAATGCTTCCGTCATTGGCAACCGCTTCGGTGAAAGTTGCAGCGTCCCATGTGATCGCAGGTGTGGCATGTGCACAAATATAATCTGCAGCACCTGGAGAGGCCCACAGCCCAGCCAATACTAAATTGGTAGAGGGTTGCCAGTTGGTTCCCACAGAATTATCGGCATTGGGGTCGCATAATACCAACGAATGACCGCCCGAATTGGCTAAACTGTTCCAAGGTGTACTGGTAGTATATGTAAATTGGTCGACCACTTGTCCGTGATTGGTTAAAAGTTGAACCAATTCTCCAGAGTTGCTCAAGTTAGCCGAAGTCCATTGGATTGATGTAACACCAAACGCATTTTGTAAAGCGGTTTGGTTAACCGACAATACCAAGTACTCACCTGGGTTTATTGTAGTAGCACCAAACGTGTATGTGACACCAGTTAATGTGTACCCGGTTAAATCAACTGCTACACTTCCATTGTTGTATATTTCCAAAAAATCCAAAGTATCAGACCCCGGGTTATCATACATAAATTCGGTAAAGACCAAATTGGGGATAATGTAAGCATCGATAAAATCGGCCGAAATATCATTTTTTGCGTTATTGGTTACACCAGATGCATTTCCGCTACTGTATGCTGCATTTAAGAATGTTAATGTCATGTTGCTGACATCATTGGCGTTTTCGTGAGCCGAAGCATTTCCTGTAAAAGTTAATGTAGCGGCACTGTTACTTGAACTAACCAAATTTGCTGTTAAGCCGGCAGGAACATTGCCTATGGTATAATGCGTGTTTTCGACTAAAGTACCCACAACTACAAAGAAATCGCCGACCAAGTCAATGCTTAAAGATCCGGTTAATGTACCATCGTTGGCTACAGGTTCGGTAAACGCACCGTTGCCCCATGTAATTTCAGGAGTAACAACCACTTCGGTATAATCAATAATTAAATCTGATTTCGAAGAATTGCTTACTCCGGCTGCACTTCCACCTGTAAATGCTGCATTGAGGAAAGTAATGGTCAAATTGGCCACGTCGTCTGTATTCATATGCGAAGCTGCTGTGCCGGTTAAACTAACTACGGCATTGCTAGCATCAGATGTGGTAATGCTAACTGTTAAACCGCTGGGAACATTGGCTACTGTATAATCGGTGTTAAGTACAAGTGCACCTACTGTAACAAAAGTTTCGTTGGCTAAGCTAAGGGCAATGGTGTTGGCAATTGTGCCATCGTTACCAGCCGATTCGTTAAACGTACTACTGACCCATGTTAATTCTGGAGTAGCAGCGGTACATGAAGAGGTGTGGTTGCCCATAGAAGCTGGAGCACCTGTTGTGTAAGCAGAAACTGAGATTTCCCATTCGGAATCAGAAGCATTAGTGCCTGATGAAGCAGTCCAATCTGTATTTGGAGAGCAAACCGATGCTTTTCTCGAAATGACATTATCTTTAGTAAGTGCCGTTACTCCAGCTACCGTCCATGCAGTACCTGGGTCTGTACCATTACCAACTGCGTCGATTAAGACAAAAGTACCAGTTCCGTCATCTTTGGCCAAACCGACGGCATCATCTCCATTAAAGCTTATTGACGCATTAGTTGTATATTCATTTGCACCAGGCACATCGGTGGCGTTGTTGGCTATTACCAACACATGACCGTTGGCAAGCGTAGCTGTAGTAATTGTATAAGTACTCTCGCTCCATGTCCCACCACCATTGATTCCCCAAATTTTGTATTGGGACAAGTTGACAACGGCACCTGTCCCATTGTAAATTTCAATGTACTTACTACTTCCGGTAGAACCCTCTCCGTACTCCGAAATAATCAAGTCTGTCATTTGCCCCTGTGCACTCCATATGGTGCCGAAAAGAGCGAACATAAGTAAAACTTTTTTCATGTTTTGTCTATTTGATTAATTAAAATTGTGTTAAAAAATATGATTAGGTTTGATGCGTCAAAATTACACAAAACTCTTTAAGCAAATTGAATTTTATGTGTTTTAAACTTTAATTTTTTGATATTGTTTGGTTCTTGTTAGGTTTTAGAACGAGCAATTAATATTAGAAAATAAAATCGGTCGATAAAAAGTTTGACTTATTTTCCTTTAGTACTTCATTTAAAATGTGTTTGTTAGCTTCGGTTGCATTAAAAGCCACTAAACTGCGTATCGAAAATACCCTTAAGGCATCCGAAACCGAAAGCGTCCCTTCGGCAGAATCTTTACGCCCTGTAAATGGGAATACATCGGGGCCTCTTTGACATTGCGAATTGATATTGACTCTGCTCACTTGATTGACCAAAGTGTCGACCAATTTCGAAATATCGTCAGCGTTTTGTCCAAAAATGGAAGCTTGTTGACCGTATTTTGATTCGATTATGTATTGCAATGGCTCACTTAAATCGTGATATGGTAAAACTGGTACTATGGGGCCAAATTGCTCTTCGTGATAAATTCTCATTTTAGCATTGACCTCTGCAAGAATGGTAGGCGAAAAGAACGTGTTATTGTATTGACCACCACTTGTATTGGCAATGCGAGCGCCTTTGTCTAAGGCATCTTGCACCAAATTGTGAAGATATTCGGTTTTGTTGGATTCGGGCAGTGGCGTAATTTGAACACCATCATCCCACGGTAAGCCCATTTTGAGTTTTTCAACTGCATCGCTTAAGCGTTCCAAAAACTGTCGATAAATGGTTTGATGCACAAATATCATTTTAATGGCTGTGCAGCGTTGCCCATTAAACGATAATGCACCTGTGATACATTCCGATACGGCAACATGAATGTCGGCATCGGGTAGAATAATGGCTGGATTCTTTGCATCTAATCCCAAAACCGAACGTAGTTTGTGTGGGTGAGGGTGTTGTTTCTTTAAAATGTCGGCTACTCGACTCGAGCCAATAAAGGCCAAAACATCAATTTTACCGCTTTCCATCAATGGTGAAATAACCTCTTGTCCATCGCCGTACACAGTATTAATTACACCTGCCGGAAAAGCTTTTTGAAAGGCTTCGAGCAAAGGGGCATGTAATAAAACACCCAATTTTGGTGGTTTAAATATGACCGTATTCCCCATTATTAATGCGGGGATTAATGTGGTAAAAGTTTCGTTTAAAGGATAGTTAAAAGGCCCCATACAGAGCACAACACCGAGCGATGAGCGTCTAATTTGTGCAATAATCCCGTTTTTTATGGTGAATCGAGAAGCTGCACGGTCGAGGTTTTTTAACTCGTCGATGGTGTCGATAATGTATTCGATGGTTCGGTCGAACTCTTTTTCCGAGTCTTTTCTCGATTTTCCAATTTCCCACATGAGTAATTTGACTAAATCGCCTCGTTTTGCTTGCATCAATTTGATAAATGTTTGTACGTGCTCGATGCGTTTTTCGACACTAAGCGTGGGCCATAAACCTCTGCCAAAGTCGTAAGACTTTACTGCTGAATCGAGTGCTTTGAGCGAAGCATTTTTATCCATTCTTGGATAAGAACCAATTTTTCGACTTTTTTGCCCATCATGTATAAATTCTATGGGCGATTCAACGGGTTCAACAGGGCCATTCCATTGGTCAATTCGGCCATCGATCAAATAACTGGTCTGATGGTAAGGAATGATCAACTGGTCGTCGGGTTTAATGTTGGTTTGTGCTGTGTTTATCGAAATGGGAGTGGGGATTTTCATGGGATACCAATTTGTATGTTCAGTAAACTTAATGTTTTTGACTTATCCTAGCTTTGTAATTATCTATTT
>DYOK01000102.1:2983-9450 GCA_020720565.1 Acetofilamentum sp. | reverse complement strand
ATTACTACAATTATATTAAAGGGAAAAAATATATAAATCCAATGTTTCGATTCGGGATTAATTATAAATTTAAAAATAAAGACAGTGAAAATATTTAGTATTGTTACTTTAATAATGATAAATGTTTTTGTAATAATCGCACAAACAAATAAAAATTATTTCAATAGAAATATGATAATAGGTACATCTTTAACATATATGTTAGACCAAAATTCAGATATGTTAAATAGTACATATAAATATCATGAGTTAACTTGGAATGCTAATATTTCTGTTTCAATTAATAAACGAATTTTTTTAGGGATGCAATATTTATCAATAAATACAAAAGAAACAAATAAAGCAAATGAACATTATGATATTTATGGCCTGTTTTTACAATATAATTTTTTGAAAAACAGAAAAAATAGGTTGTTTATAGAAAATTCTATTAGTAAAGGTAATTATTGTATGTGTGATAATGAAGAATATGAAAAAATAGAAAATTTATATTATTTAGGTATAGGTATTGGATACGATTTGTCATTAAATAAATTTTTAAATGGTTTGTATTTGGATTTATCTTTTTTAAAATATATTACACATATACAATCATATAAAATTCAAAGTTATTATACACAATATATCATTGGATTAAATTATCGGTTTGGTAAAGAATAAATAACACAGGCTAAAATTTTGTATAAGTAATGGCAGTAGATGTGGTAAATTCAAGCCTTGTAATTCAATCAAACTGCGTAGCGGTTTGACAGGGAAGTGTCATGCAATCTGCCACTACTCATGCAATCTGCCGTTGTTCTTCATTTCTAGGAGATGGCATATCGGATAAGCCATATTTTAAATCATAATTAAGGTGTTAATCAGGATTCTTTTCAGGTGAATATGATTGCAGGTAGAATAACGCTATACTTTCAATATTCTGTTCTATCCATTCTTTTACTATTGATAGAAAATTTCAAATTCAAAATTCAGAAATCAAAATTAATCACACTGTGCTAGTTTACACGGAGCCTGTTGAAGTGAAGTGCAGTGCCGTGAAATCCAAAACTAAATTATCTAATCGTATCTCAGATGTTTAACCGAATGCTTGTTGTCGCGAATTTCTTCGAGAGAGGTAATCCCAATTCTAAGGTGATCTTCGACAAAGTTCTGGGTGACGGTTTTGTCACTTTTTGAGGTTTTAATGCCTTCGGCAATCATCGGTTGATCGGAGACCAGAAGCAATGCCCCAACAGGTATTTCGTTTGCAAAACCAACTAAAAAAATTGTAGCTGTTTCCATGTCGATGGCCATAGCTCTGGTTTTTCGAAGGTATTTTTTAAACCGTTCGTCGTATTCCCAAACCCGTTTGTTGGTGGTTAAAACGGTACCTGTCCAATAGTTTTTGTTGTGCTTAGAGATGGATTCGGAAACCGCTCTTTGCAACATAAAAGCGGGTAAAGCTGGTACTTCGGCAGGCAAATAGTCGTTCGAAGTTCCCTCGCCACGAATAGCTGCAATAGGTAAAATTAAGTCGCCGAGTTGGTTTTTTCTTTTTAGCCCGCCGCATTTCCCTAAAAATAAGACCGATTTAGGCATAATGGCACTCAATAAATCCATTATAGTTGCTGCATTGGGGCTTCCCATTCCGAAATTAATGATGGTAATTCCATTGGCCGAAGCATTGGGCATAGGATAACCGTCGCCTACCACTGGCACGTCGTACCACTGTGCAAACATTTCGACATATTTGTTAAAATTGGTCAACAATATGTAAGATGTAAAATCTTCTATAGGTCGGTTGGTGTATCGGGGTAACCAGTCTAAAACGATATCTTGCTTTTTCATGTGTAAATTTTTTCTAAATCCAAGTTTTCGAAAATTATGTTTTTGTGGGTGTGGTATGGTTGTTTTAAAATGAATAAGTTCAAAATAAAATGCAATTTTAACCATTTTACCTCAAGATTTAACAAAAAATCTCTAAAAAACTGAATTTTAGTCGAACTAGGGGCTTTTTCGGTTCTTCGGTTGTTCTTTCGGCATGAATCAATTTAACCCAGATTATTCACCTGTCTGCCGACTGGCAGGTGCGTAATCTGGGTTTAACATTAAGACTGAACTAAAGTGAAAAATCTTTTGGCCCATTAATATTTATGATGCTAGCATTCTGATGGCGTTACTTGATAAAAAACAAAAGTTTGATATTTTTCAACTTTTTAAAAGCCAAATAATGTAACAAATAATTTCGAAAAAGCACCTTAAAACCTAATCATCATTAAAAAAGATATTATAATCTTGTTAAGCTAAAAAATTCGTTAAAATATCATACCTTTGTATACTTTTTAACTATAGCGATTTTAATGGAGAATAAACGCATCTTATTCATTTCGCAAGAAATGGTGCCCTACTTACCCGAGACGCATATTTCCAAGATTGCTAGGGAATTACCACAAGGGATACAAGAACGTGGCAAAGAAATCAGAATTTTTATGCCAAAATATGGGCATATCAACGAGCGGAGGAATCAATTACACGAGGTTATTCGTCTTTCGGGGATGAACTTGATTATTGATGATACCGACCATCCACTAATTATTAAAGTGGCCTCGTTGCAAGCTGCAAAAATGCAAGTGTATTTTATCGACAACGAAGAGTTTTTTCAACGAAAATATCAATTCGAAGACGAAGCTGGTCAAGAATATGCCGACAACGACGAACGTGCTATCTTTTTTGCTCGTGGCGTAATCGAAACCATCAAAAAATTACGATGGTCGCCAGATATTATTCACTGCCATGGTTGGATGACCAGCATGGTACCGATGTACATTAAAAAGTCGTACCACACCGACCCATTATTTACTAACACTAAGATTGTTTTTTCGCTTTACAACGATTCCTTTTCAAATAATTTAAATCCCGAAATTGGTTCCAAATCAAAATATAAAGGGATCAACGACGAAGATGTAGCCCATTTAAAGCTGCCCGATTTTGTTAATTTACATAAACACGCCATACACCATTCCGATGCTGTAATTTTTGGATGTGACACAATAAATCCAGAAATTCGCAGTTTTGTGGCCGAGCAAGGCAAACTTTCGTTGGAATATCAAAATCCAGACGAATACATTGATGCCTACTCTAATTTTTACGATTCTATTCTCGACTAAATTTTTACTGAGTTGAAACAAGTGTTTTTTTTTCTGGCAAGTTCATTACTAATTCTTGCCTCGTGTGTTAAAGAAGATGAGCAAGCTGGTTTGGAAATTCAACCTGACAAGAATCGGTTAAATGCACTTTATGTCGATTTAAGCGATTTCACATGTTATTCCTCGCCCGACGACGCCCCTTCGACCAACAGAGCTTACACTACGACGCTTTTGGGCACCATTAATGATGTAAATTTCGGCAGAAGCACTGCTTTTATTGTTACCCAATGTCTATTAAGCACCGACAATGTGAGTTTTGGAACCAATCCCCAGCTTTTGTCTGCTCAGCTTGTTCTCGATATCGAAAGTGTTGTTGGTAATGAAGATGTAGAGCATCGCTTTAAAATTTACAAAAGTAATTTTGATATCGCTTCCGACTCTTTATATGCTTCAAATATCGATTTTACAAGCTACATAGGGACACCTATTGCCGATCAAAGTGCAAAAAAAGACACATTAGGGAATATCACTATTCCTTTAGATAGTTTGTTTGGTCAAAGCATCTTAAATATGGCCTCTACCGATTTAGCCGATAACGATGCATTTATCAACGCTTTCAAAGGTCTATTTATCAGCGTCGATACCACTGGTAATCAAAATGGATTGCTTCAAATGAATTTTAATTCGACGACTTCTAGTTCGTATATTCAGCTTGAATACATTTATGGCGAGTCAACGGATCGAGACACCACTACATTTAAACTTAAAATAAATAGCAGTGCCGATCGTTTCAATCTTTTTTATCACAACAGAACACCCTTAAATTCAATTTTCGGAAGTACAAGCTCACCTAATTTGTATTTATCGGGTATGGGTGGTGTTAAATCGCATATCGACTTGCAACCTGCCTTCGAACTTTTGAAAGATTCTGGCGATTTGATGATCTACACAGCAGAGTTACTGCTAAATGCGCAAGCTTCGGAATCGTATGTTATGCCCACCCGACTTTTAATGGAAATTGATGATTCTGACACCGATACAAAATCGTATGTCGACGATTATACCGCAGGTACTTCAAATTATGGAGGCTATTTAAACACCGACAAAACCCAATATAGCTTGGTGGTAACCCGACACATCCAAAACATGATCAATGGAAACCATCAAAACTATAACCTATGGTTTTATCCTTATGGTGGCGCCACGTCCGCATCGAGAGCCATTATTTCGAATGGAGCCAATGGTCAAAAAGTAATCTTGAAAATTGTATATTCGAAACTAAACTAAAGTCTTTGTCTTATCAAAGTAATATAATGTCGGGTTTAACTAGAATAAGAGATTGTTTTATGTGAGTTAGAAAAAGAATAAATAGGTCGAAGACCTTAATCTAAAATCGAATTAACAATCTTTTTCAATTAACAAAAAATGTATAAATAATAATTGCGAAATTATTAAAGAGATCGAAAAACTTAAAAATATCATATTAATTTGATTTTCTAATTTATGTGTGGAATTGTTGGATATATAGGCCATAAAGAAGCTTATCCCATTTTAATCAATGGTCTTAAAAGACTGGAATACAGAGGTTACGACTCTGCAGGCATTGCCCTGATTAATGGCGAAACTCGTACCTACAAATGCAAAGGAAAAGTATCCGATTTAGAAAGCTTTATCGGAAATCAAAATATCAAAGGGAATATTGGCATGGGGCATACCCGTTGGGCCACTCATGGCGAGCCCAACGACGTTAATGCTCACCCACACATTTCGCTTAATGGACACTTTACGGTGATACATAATGGCATTATCGAAAATTACGATGTCCTTAAAAAGGATTTGATCAAAAATGGATATACATTCAAAAGTGAAACCGATACCGAGGTATTGGCTAATTTAATTGAATATATATACCTAAAAGACGAAAGCGTAACCGTCGAAATGGCTGTCAGATTGGCCTTGACCAAAGTGATTGGTGCCTACGGTATTTTGGTAGCTGCAAAAGAAGATACCAATATGTTAATCGCCGCTCGAAAAGGCAGTCCTTTGGTCATCGGGGTAGGCGATGGCGAATACTTTTTTGCTTCTGATGCCACACCAATTGTAGAGCATACCAAAAGCGTAATTTACCTCGACGACGACCACATGGCCATTGTTGAGCGCAACAGCCTAACTTTAAAAACCATTCAAAACGACGTGCTCGAACCCGAGGTAACCCAAATTGACTTAGATATCGAATCGATTGAAAAAGGTGGTTACGAGCATTTTATGTTAAAAGAAATTTTCGAACAACCCAACGCCATCAAAGATACCTTCCGTGGTCGGGTATCGGAACGCAACAAACGCATCTATTTGGGCGGATTACATCAAGCCCTACCTAAAATAAACAACGCCAAGCGCATGATTATTATCGGATGCGGCACCTCGTGGCATGCCGGCTTGGTTGGCGAATATTTGCTCGAAGAATATGCACGTATCCCTGTCGAGGTCGAATACGCTTCGGAGTTTCGCTACCGCAACCCCATTATAAACGAAGATGACGTTGTAATTGCCATCAGTCAATCGGGCGAAACCGCCGATACTTTGGCAGCCATTAAATTGGCCAAAGAAAAAGGGGCTACTGTAATTGGCATATGCAACGTAGTAGGTTCGAGCATTCCTCGCGAAACACACGCTGGAGTATATACCCATGCTGGGCCCGAAATTGGCGTTGCGTCTACCAAAGCGTTCACCGCTCAAGTCGCCGTACTCACCATGATGTCGCTGATGCTCGGCAAAGAACGTGGTAATACCAACGATGATATTTATCTTCAAATGATTAAAGCCATATCATCTGTGCCAGACTATATCACGAAAATTCTAGAGCAAAACGAAAAAATACAAGAGATTGCACTTAAATACAAAGATGCTTCAAATTTCTTATACTTAGGTCGTGGCGTATTATTCCCAGTTGCTTTAGAAGGAGCCCTTAAATTAAAAGAAATTTCGTACATCCACGCCGAAGGTTACCCTGCTGCAGAAATGAAGCATGGTCCAATCGCACTTATCGACGATAAAATGCCTGTGGTTGTAATCGCTACCAAAGATAAATCGTACGAGAAAATAGTTTCGAACATTCAAGAAGTAAAAGCACGAAAAGGTGTCGTTATTGCTATTGTAACCGAAGGCGACCATGTTATCAAACATTTAGCCGACCACGTGATCGAAATTCCAGATCATCACGAGGCCATAGCTCCCCTCTTAACGGTAATTCCTTTACAATTGATGTCGTACTATATCGCTGTGGCACGAGGTTGCAATGTGGATCAGCCACGAAACTTAGCCAAATCGGTAACAGTGGAATAG
>DYOK01000102.1:0-2883 GCA_020720565.1 Acetofilamentum sp. | reverse complement strand
AGATTAAAAATTTTAGATTAACGATTCGAAATTTTACCATCGATAAACAACTCATCAATCGAAAATCATCAATCAACAATAAAAATATAATCAATCGTTCAGCTATTAACACGCCATGCAAGAATCTATAAAACACCACCTTGAGCAAAAGTCTGTAGGTTACGAAACTGTAATCAAAGCTTGGGTTAAAACTAAACGACAAAGTAAAAATGTAGCTTTTTTAGCGTTAAACGATGGCTCTACCATTAAAAACCTGCAAGCCGTAATTGAGCTTACTCCAGAAACCGAGGCTTTATTGGCTCGTATCCACACTGGTGCTTCGGTCGAAGTACATGGTAAATTGGTTGAATCGGCTGGTGCAGGTCAACAAAATGAATTAATGGCCAGTCAATTGATAATTCTGGGCGAAGCAGACCCCGATCATTTCCCAATTCAGCCCAAGAAACACTCGTTGGAATTTTTGCGTGAACATGCCCACTTGCGTTTTAGAACCAATTTGTTTGGTGCTGTTACCAGGGTTCGCCATTCTATGATTTATGCCATACACAGCTTCTTTAACGAGCGTGGTTTTTATAACGTACATACACCCATCATTACAGCTTCTGATGCCGAAGGTGCTGGCGAAATGTTTCAAGTTACTACACTCGATTTGGACAAACTACCCAGAACTGAGGACGGTAAGATTGATTTTTCGCAAGATTTCTTTGGTCGCGCAGCTAATTTGACCGTTTCGGGACAGCTCGAAGCTGAATTGGCCGCAATGGCCTTATCAAAAGTTTACACTTTTGGACCCACATTCCGTGCAGAGAATTCGAATACGTCGCGCCACTTAGCCGAATTTTGGATGATAGAACCCGAAGTTGCCTTTGCCGATATCAACGACGACATGGACTTAGCCGAAGGCCTTCTAAAATATTGTGTCCGATACGCGTTAGAACACTGTGCCGACGATTTGGCCTTCTTAAGCGAACGCTTAACAAACGAAGAAAAGGCTTTGCCCGAAGCGGATCGCAGCATGGAGCTCATCGAAAAACTCAAATTTGTGATGGACAACGATTTTGTGCGTTTAACCTACACCGAGGCCATCGATATCCTAAAAAATTCAACGCCCAACAAAAAGAAAAAATTCAATTATATCATCGAAAGTTGGGGTGCCGACTTACAATCGGAACACGAACGCTATTTGGTCGAAAAACACTTTAAAAAGCCTGTGATTTTAACCGATTACCCCAAAGAAATTAAAGCGTTTTACATGAAGTTGAACGAAGACGGCAAAACCGTTCGTGCCATGGATATCTTGTTTCCTGGTATAGGCGAGATTGTCGGAGGGTCGCAACGCGAAGAAAACTACGAGAAATTGGTTCAACGCATGAAAGAAATGCATATCCCGATTGACGAAATGAGCTGGTATCTCGACACCCGTCGATTTGGAACAGTGCCACACGCTGGATTTGGATTGGGCTTTGAGCGTTTGTTGCTTTTTGTAACCGGAATGGGCAATGTTCGCGATGTGATTGCTTTCCCAAGAACACCAAAAAACTGCGAATTTTAATATGCTTCAAATTCTCTAACGAATACAATATAAAACCGAGACAAAATATGCTCGGTTTTTTTATAACATTACATAACTGAAACACGTATAGAATAATTTATGAAACAAAAGGTTATTGTGGTTGGAGCCGGATTTGCAGGGATACATTTGGCTCGAAATTTAGATCAAGATTTATTCGATGTATTGCTAATCGATAAACTTAATCACCATCAATTTCAGCCCCTATTCTATCAGGTAGCTGCTGCACAAATTGAGCCCTCGAGTATTTCGTTTCCGATTCGACATATTTTCAAAACCCAAGCCAACGTTCAAATCAGAATGGCAGAGGTGCTCGAAATAAACCCAAATCAAAAAACTATTACCACTGATATTGGGACTTTTGACTTCGATATTTTAGCCATTGCAATTGGTTGCACAACAAATTTTTTCGGAAATTCAAACATAGAGAAATACGCCCTTAAACTCAAATCATCGTCTGAGGCAATCGCCGTTAGGCACCGCATATTAGAAACATTCGAAAAGCTTTTATCGGCCGATGAATCCGAAAAAGAAGCACTTCAGAATCTTGTTATTGTGGGTGCTGGCCCTACGGGTGTGGAATTGGCAGGTGCATTTGCCGAGATAAAAAGCAATATTCTGAGCAAAGACTATCACGGTGCCGATTTTTCGAATTTCAAAATCACGCTCATCGAAGGAAGTCCGAACACACTTAACAACATGAGCGATACAGCTAAAAAGGCTTCGCGTCAATATTTGCAACAAATGGGAATTGCTATTATCCCCAATACTTTTGTTAAAGATTACAATGGAACTGAGTTGTTTTTAAACAATGATACCATTATCAAAACCAAAATAGTTATTTGGGCGGCTGGTGTCATTGGCAACACCATTAATGGAATTCCCAAACATCTGATAACATCTGGCAATCGAATCAAGGTGGATCGATACAATCAGGTTTTGAATTTAGATGGGATTTATGCCATAGGCGATATTAGTTATATGGAAAGCCCTTTGTATCCAAAAGGACATCCGCAAGTAGCCAATGTTGCCATTAATCAAGCTAAGCTCTTGTCAAAAAATTTAAAGCTTAAACAAAACCAAAAAACATTAAAAACCTTCGAATATCATGATTTAGGCTCTATGGCCACAATTGGCCGAAATAAAGCTGTGGTCGATTTCCCATTTTTCCATTTTAAAGGTTATGTGGCATGGCTCATCTGGATGTTCTTGCATCTGATGCTCATTTTGAGTGTTAAAAACAAGATCATCATTTTTGTCAACTGGGCATGGTCGTACCTTACCAAAGACTCATCGCATCGTTTGATTTACAA
>DYOK01000335.1 GCA_020720565.1 Acetofilamentum sp. | reverse complement strand
AATCCCTGGAATGTAAATAAAATGTTCTTTTAGAGGGGTTCTGAAAATTAGATTTCTTGAGGCGGACAAGATTTTAAAACCGGAGTTTACTATTGTAAATGAGAATTTTAAAATTGAAGTCCAACGATGAAAAAGCATTTTTTAGAACTCCCATTTAGCAATAAATGCCCCAAATATCCTACAGTAAAGATTTGTTACCCCCTTTTAGTAATTTCTTTAGCTTCGTTTACTATTTGATCAATCATGGGCACTGGAATTCCTATTTCTTTGAGTCGGTGTTCTTGTTCGATAATTTCTTTACAAAGTACAATGTTATGTTCGAGCAAGATTTGTTTTATCTTTTTGGTAGCGGAACTCAATGCGGTAACAATATGTAAGTTACTGCTTTCAACCCAATTCCGTAAATTCAGTTTACTGGGATAATCCCATGCAATAAGGCTCATTCCGGCACAGGTTCCAAACTCGATGGCATCTTCGGTAAAGCGGGTATTGGTAGCCACAGAGCCTCGGAATGTTTTGTGATTGAGCAAGCCTTCGGCCTCCATTCGTGCTTTGATATCGTCGAATCGGGCTTTGATATATAGCGCCACTTTAACATCGCTCTTGCGGCCTTGCTCACTATGGAATTTGCATTCGACCATCACAATTTCGTGCTCATTTTCGGCAATTACATCGACTTCGTGCGACACACAACGACCTTGCACAATCTGACCAACTTTAACTTGATAACCGGCATGTTGATACAAGCGACCAATAAAACGCTCAAAAGGATAGCCCGAAGGGCCTAAATCGTTGATGGCTTTTTTTAATCTGAAACGGCCTGCCGCATTTTTCGATTCTTTTCGAAGAATATCGTATGCAACCTGATAAATCCTTTTGGTACTCATGCCATCGTAAGCCATTTCGAGTACTTGCTCGACAATGTAATCGAGTTCGTCGAGCCGAGCTCCAGAATTAAGCAAAGCGTGTTTCAATTTTTGAATATCGAACGGAACTTCGTCACCAGAGCTTTTGCGTACATTTATGGGATGCAAGTTGATTTCGTGGGAATGGTTGTGCGACATAGTATCTTTGTTTAGTATGAGATGACTAAGTTATTACAGCCTTTAGAAAAAAAACACATGACTTAAAAGAGTTATGGATAATCGGATGTTAATAATCTCAGTGATTTTTTCGAAAATATAACTATCCTTTTGGTTATCATTCGCTTATCAAATAAACTTAAAAAAATATCTAGGTTCAGTTAATATTTAAAAAATGAATATATTAAAAAACGTGATGAATTAAAAGTACCGAATACCTTATCGTTACAAGCTGAAAAAGCCGATTAAAGTGTTAATATCAGTTTTTTAACCGTCAATGTAATTTGACTTAAATTGGATACAATCACCTTCTACAACTGCAATTTGTATTCGATCTCCGAAAAGTTGATTAAGGTAAAAATTCGTTTTCCACGGGGGCAATAAGCAGGCTCCGAGCTGAGAAATAAGTCAGAAACAATTTGCTGCATTTCGCACACCTCGAGCGAGCGATAACCCACCGAGGCATTATACGACCACTTTTTGGCTACATATTTTTGGTGTTCGTACTCCCAGTTGACCTTGAATTGTGCAAAATCTTCGACCATACTATCGAGGGAATCCATGGCTTGGCTTTCTTTCAGGTGCTCGGGTATGGCTTGTATTCAGATTAATAATTTTTG
>DYOK01000101.1 GCA_020720565.1 Acetofilamentum sp. | reverse complement strand
TAGCACTGCAAAGTATGCGGCAAAAATACAACTTTTACACCGCAAAACAATTTTTGCTTCTGTAATTTTTATTTATTAGTTTGTTAGTTGCTTACTGGGTTGTCTTGTTACACTTGCACCCAACATTACAATAAATGTTATACTAAATTGAAAGTCAATTCAATATAAAAGAATAGAGGTTCTTCGTTGTGTCTATTTAAAATAAAGAAAATTGAATAAAGAGTTGTATCAGTAACTTGCCACGATTTTCTTTTAGGAACTCAATTATTACAGCTGATTTATTTTTTAAATTTTGCTTTGTAAACCAAATAAGTTATTAAAATAATAACACCAGCCAGTAGAAAATATCCGATGTATTTAGCTATATCTAATTTAAAAGAATAATAACCAATTATTCCTAATACCAGATTCCATGTTAGCGTTCCGATGGTAGTGTATAAAATGAAGCTTTTTAAATTCATTTTTGCAAATCCTGCTGGGATAGAAATAAGTTGTCTTATGCCCGGAAGTAACCGTCCAATTAAGGTAGACATATTACCATTTTTTAAAAAATATTGTTCAGACTGTTCTATTTTTTCTGCATTTAGAAAAAGTACTTTCGCTACTTTACTATCAGCCAATTTATAAATAATAGGTCTTCCTAAGAATTTAGCTAGAAAGTAATTAAATAGGGATCCTATTAAAGCGCCAATAGTAGCAGATACAATAACTAATATAAAATTCAACTCTCCATTAGCTGCTTTGTATGCCGCTGGAGGTACCACAATTTCGGATGGAAATGGAATAAAAGAACCTTCGATGGCCATGAGTAAAGCTATGGTCCAATAATTCAGATGTGTCATGTACCAAGCAATAATTGCAGAAGTTAATTCAGTCATATTTGAAATTTTAATTGAATGTAAAAATAGTTATTTCCAATCATTTGCCAATATCTTGCAATCTTTTCAATTACATAATATGTTAAGATTGGTCAAATTACTGACTTAAAGCAAATTGAAAATTTCGTAGTATATTTGTCAAATCATATAGCGTTGTTCTTTTAGATCAGACTAAATCTTGATAAACATATAAATTTCAATTATTTTGATGCCTAGTGCCTAACATTTGTTATGAAAAATTACGGTTTAATTGGTAAAACACTAGGACACTCGTTTTCGAAAAAGCACTTCGAAGATAACTATAGTTTCAATTCACAAGGAATGCCCACGTACCAACTTTTCGAATTGCCCAATTTGATTGGGGTACGTGATTGGGCCACAAAAAATCATATTTCAGGTTTTAATGTGACCATTCCCTTTAAGTCGGAAATAATACCATTTTTAGACGAATTAGATCCCTTAGCCGAAAAGATAGGTGCAGTTAATTGTGTTAAACTTGTTGAAAACCAAAACCAACTGTATTTAAAAGGGTACAATACAGACTATCTGGCATTTGAACAAAGCTTGTCAACATTTTTAAATATTTTACCGAATCGAGTCTTAATTTTGGGCACAGGAGGTAGCTCAAAAATGGTTCAGACTTTTTTTTTAGGAAAGAAAATATTATTTGATGTAGTGAGTCGTGATTTAGATAAAGGCAAGATATACAGCAGTTTGAATCAGACTATAGAAAAATACCAACTCATTGTAAATACCACACCTTTGGGTATGTTTCCTAACGTACATCAAAAACCAGATATCCCTTATCACGAACTTACTGAGTTCCATCACCTTTACGACTTGATTTATAACCCAGTCGAAACTCAATTCTTAAAAATGGGTAAAAATCAAAAATGTCATATAAAAAATGGACAAGAAATGTTATCTTTACAAGCTGATTTCTCATGGCAAATTTGGAAACTCTAATTGCTGAAATTAAGCAGGTTATGTTTTTGGTATTTTACTTGATATTCCAAGTGTTTTTTTAAGTTTATTGAGCTTGATTAGGTACAACGAATTAAAAATAAAGTGATGTTTTTCACCTTAGAACTGAATAAACTGGTAGTTGCTAAATAATTAAATAGGTCGAAGACCTTATTGAAAAGAATGAAAAAGATTGTAGCGATAATTATCTTTTGTTTTTTATGGTCATTAAGTCCAGCCCAAACCCAGTCTGGCTATGTCGAAATAAAAGGAAAAGTTACCGAAAAAGGGAAAGCTCTTCCCGCCACAGTAGTCGATGCTTTTGATGGAGGTCAAAAAATTAAATCTGCCACCACCGAATCCTCGGGCAAGTTTGTAATGCAACTTAATTTTGACAAAACTTACTTATTGGTTTTTTCAAAGCAGGGTTTCGTGACTAAAAGAGTTAGTTTCGATACCCACGTCAACGAAAAGCAATACGTTTGGCCTTATCCATTTACAATGGAATTGTTTAAAATGGTCGAAGGGATCAATGTTTCGGCACTCGAAGAACCTGTAACTAAAATATCATATAACGACGAAGAAGGTGATTTCGATTTCGATTTGGTTTATACCAATAAAATGAAAGCCAAAATTTTGCAAATTCAAACTCAGATTAAAGACCTCGAAAAAGGCTCGTACGAAAAAATAATTACTGATGCCGACGCAAAATTTAGAGCAAAAGAATATCACGAAGCAGTAGAATTGTACGAAAAAGCCATCGATATCGACCCATATACCGACTATCCCGATGCACAAATAATGGAGTGCGAAAGACGATTAGCCAATGCAGGTAGCGAAAAGAATGCATATGACAAGGCCATTGCTTCGGCCGATGCCAGTTTTAACAGAAAACAATACGAGGCCGCTAAAAAAGACTATCAAAAAGCACTTTCTTTTGTAGCTGATGCAGCTCACCCCAAAAACAGATTAGCGGAGATAGAATCCCTTTTGGCCAATTTAGGGGAGACCGAAAAAATGCAGAAGTTTAACGAAATTATTAAACAAGCCGATGCACTGTTTGTTTCTAACGATTTGCAAAATTCAAAAATTGGCTATCAAAAAGCACTTGAAATTATTCCTGCTCACGACCATCCAACTTCTCGTTTGGCCGAAATTGAAGCCCGATTGGCTAATTCCGAAAAAGATAAAGCTACACAACAAGCCTACCTCGATAAAATTGCTGAAGCCGACCGTTTATTCGACAAAAGAGAATTTCAGATCTCGAGAAATGCTTACGAAGCTGCATTGGCTATAAAACCTAACGAGGCTTACCCTCAAAAAAGACTCAAGGAAATTGCAGATAAAATGTCTTCAATTGAGTCCGATAATTTATATGCCGAAAAAATTAAAAAAGCTGACGAATTGTTAGCTGGAAAAAAATTGCAGGAAGCTAAAGCCGTATATGTCGAAGCAAGCCAAGTTAAAAGTGCCGAAACTTATCCAAAAGACAGAATCAAATTTATCGATTCGGAACTTGCCAAATTGGCTCAGTCTGAACAGCTTGAAACTGAATACAACAAATATTTGAAAGATGCTGACAATCAGCTTTTAGCAAAAGAGTATGCCTCGGCTAAATCTAATTATACTAAAGCTTTAGAATTAAAACCTAAGGAGCTGTATCCACAAACTAAAATTAACGAGATTAACTCATTATTAGCTCAATTACAAAGTAAAGCACAACAGGAAGAAAGCTATAAAGCGCTTATTACCAAAGCCGATGGACTATTGGCTTCAAAAAAGTACACAGAGGCTAAATCGACTTATAACGAAGCACTATCGATTAAAAAAGAAGAAGCTTATCCTAAAAATAAAATTTCAGAAATTGACGCTCTGTTAGCCGAAATGAGCAACCAAGCTGAAAAAGACAAAGCATATCTTGCCAAAATTTCGGATGCCGACAAAGCATTCGGAAAAGCGAATTGGGTTATCGCTAAACAGACTTATACCGAAGCTTCTCAAATAAAATCGAACGAAAAATATCCCAAAGACCAAATTGCACTTATCGATTCTAAGTTAGAGACACAAGCCAGTCAAGAAGCTAAAAATGCACAATACTTGGCTTTGATGAAGTCAGCCGATCAAAAATTTGAATCAAAAGATTGGACATCGGCCAAAAACGATTACCAGGCAGCCAGTTCTTTAAAAGCTGACGAAACTTATCCAAAAGCTAGAATTGCCGAAATTGATAAACTTTTGGCTCAAGCTGCCGAACAAAAGTCGAAAGACGAAGCTTATCAAACCGCAATTAAATCGGCCGATGGCCTGTTTGCTTCCAAAGATTTAAATGCTGCAAGAACCAAATATATCGAGGCCAGCAATCTTAAGAATACGGAATCATACCCCAAAACCAAAATAGCAGAAATAGACCAAATGCTCGCTCAAATGGCCGATTCTAAAGCTAAAAAAGAAATGTATAATAAGCATATTGCCGCAGCCGACAAAGCTTATGCTTCTAAACTATACTCAGAGGCTAAACAATCGTATCAATCTGCTAGCAGTACAATACCAGAAGAATCGTATCCAAAAACTCAGCTCGCTGCAATTGCCAAAATTGAACAGGAACTTGAAACGGCTAATGCTTTACAAAAAGATTACGACAAAAAGATTGCTGAAGCCGATTCAAAATGGTCAAAAAAAGACTTAGCTGGAGCTAAAGTATTGTACTTAGCTGCATCAGAAGTAAAGCCAAAAGAATCTTATCCTAAAACTCAAGTTGTAGAAATTGATAAATTATTGGCACAATTGGCCGCTGACAAATCTAAATACGACCAATATAATACGTTAATTAGTACTGCCGATGGTCAGCTATCGAGTAAGCAATATGCCGAAGCTAAAGCCACATACCAAAGTGCACTTGCCATTAAATCCAACGAAGCATATCCTAAAGAAAAAATTGCAGAAATTGACCAAGTGCTTAAGTTAATGGCTGATCGGAATGCTCAGGAAAAACAATATAATGATGCCATTCAAAAAGCCGACGCAGCATTGGCCTCTAAAGATTACAATTTAGCTAAAACCAATTATCAATCGGCATTAACCATTCAACCAAAAGAATCATATCCAAAAACTAAGATTTCGGAAATTGAAAAATTGATTGCCGATCAAGCCAAACAAAATGAACAGAATTTAGCTTATCAAAATGCTATGGATAAAGCCAATAGTCAAATGTCGGCTAAAGATTATTCAAATGCACGTTTAAGCTATGAGGCTGCTTCTAAAATCAAGCCCACAGAGCAATTGCCCAAAGATAAGATAAAAGAAATTGAGGCGATTTTGGCTCAATTGTTAGCAGATAAAACTAAAAACGAAACCATTGAAAAAGATTATCTGCTTAAGATACAAGAAGGTGATAGACTATTAGCCAAAAGAGAATTTCAAATCGCTCGAAATGCTTATCAATCGGCTTCCGATTTAAAACCAAACGAAGCTTATCCCAAAACAAAAATTTCGGAAATTGATGGCGTACTTCAAAATATGGCTAAAGATGCCAACTATGCCGCTAAACTTAAAGAAGGTAGCGATGCTTTTGCTGCTAAAAATTATAGTGTAGCTAAAACCGCCTATACCGCAGCTTTGGAGATAAAACCAAGCGAGACCCTCCCTAAAGAAAAATTAGCTGCAATTGAAAAAATGTTATCTGATGAAGCTGCTAAAGCCGAAAAAGCTAAAGTAACAGCACAATATGTGGCTGCTGTCGAAGCGGCTAATGCTAAATTTGATGCTAAAAAGTATGATGAATCGAAAGCCCTTTATCAAAGTGCATTAGAAATTGACTCAAAAGCTCAGTATCCTAAAGATCGAATTATTCTTATTGATAAACTTTTGGCAGAACAAGCATCGAAAGCGAGCCTACTTGCCAATGAAGAGCTTAAGAAAAAGGATTATGCTGACTTGATTAAAAAAGCAGATGATGCTTTCAATAAACAAGATTATGCTGTGGCACGTTCAACCTATGCGAGCGCTTTGAAACTCATTCCGCAACAAACGCATCCGACAGCTCGAATTGCCGAAATTGACAAGCTAACCACTAAGAAAGAAGAGGATATTCCTGCCGAAATCAATTTTGCAAGCGAGTCCGATAAAAAGCAATTTGTTTCGGAAATGGCCAAAAAATATGGCGAAGGCGTACATGTCGAAAATTACGAGAGCAAATCGGGTAAAAAGGTTAAACGTGTTATCGTAGTTAAAAGTGGTCTAGCCGATGAGTATCGCGAAGTTAAACAACCTTGGGGCGATGTTTACTATTTTAAAAATGGAAAGAGCGTTTCAAGAACAATTTTCTTCGAAGAAACTAAGTAAGGCCTTTTGTTAGTTGTTTATTTGATAACTAATAGCATATCAGGTTCTTATATTGATAAATATGGCGTAATTTGCTTCGTGCTACTTAGTATGCCGTTTATTTCATTTTTGTTTTAAGCTTTTGTTGTGAGTTTAGTTTGACGAATAAAAGTATTTTAATGAATTTATGGGGTAACTAGATATATTTAACTATAGTTTAAATTGTTTTGTAAATAGTAAAATGTGTAGCCGTTTTTGTATTGTATCGTATTTGCTCATTGCTACACTTTTGTTGGTGTTTTGGATGGACTTATCTTTTGGAGATTCCTATTTAAATGTCTTCGACACTTTATTGAATAACTCATCGAGCAATGTCGAAAATTCGTTAATTTTAATTGAATTTAGATTGCCTAAATCAATTGCAGCCATTGTAGTTGGAATCGCTCTTGGTGTGTCAGGTTTGTTGATGCAAACCTTATTTCGAAACCCTATTGCTGGGCCATATGTTTTAGGGATAAGTTCGGGTGCATCGTTGGGGGTTTCCATTGTTTTGTTAGGCGGTTCTTGGATAGCAACAAACGAAATAATGGCCAATTTTTCGATCATTACAGCGGCACTTTTGGGTAGCCTCTTAATGGTATTAGCTTTGATATTAGTATTTAGAATCGTTAAAAATGTAATGACATTGCTAATTTTGGGAATGATGTTCGGGGCATTATCCACTTCCTTAAGTTCTATTCTTCAATTTTTTAGTCCATCATATCAGTTAAAAAGCTTCATCCTTTGGACATTTGGGAGTTTATCACATTTAAATTATTTCCAACTCGCTCTAATGTCTTTGGTTATTCTTATCGGCTTAATTCCTATTATTATCAACATTAAAGGAATTAATATTTTAGTTTTAGGAGCCGATAATCTTAAAAATTTTGGTTTAAGTAGTCGATCATTACAATATAGTATATTAATTTCGACCGCCATTTTAACTGGAGCAGCCACGGCTTTTTGTGGCCCAATTGGATTTGTAGGAATAGTCGTTCCTCATTTTTCGCGCTGGTTAATACAGAGTTCCGACCACAAAAAGTTGCTTCCGATGGTTGCTCTGATAGGTGCTATTTTTATGCTGCTGAGCGATATGCTTACCTTTATTCCAGGTAATGGAACTGTTTTGCCAATTAATGCAGTAACTGCACTTTTAGGTATTCCTGTGGTGTTTTGGATTTTGCTAAAACCTTCGAAAAAAATTAACTTATGAAATCGCTCGAAGTCAAAGATTTAGTGATTGGTTACGAGGCAGGAAAAGGTTTTTGTAGCCTAACAGAGCCATTCTCTTTTTCGTTGGAATTGGGACGTTTGGTTGCCATTCTCGGTGCGAATGGTACAGGGAAAAGCACTTTAATCAAAACTTTAACCGATCAGACATCCAGTAAAGGACAAATTTTATTGTTTGGACAACCTATTAAATCTTTTAATAGTAAACAGTTAGCTGAGAATCTGTCGGTATTAAACACCCATTTCGATGTACAAGCATTCACAACAGTAGCCGAGGTAATCGAAAAGGGAAGGAGCCATCATACCAATTGGTTGTCGCAAATGACTTTTGTAGATAAAAATGCGGTGCAGTTTGCAGCCCAAAAAGTTGGAGTTACTCATTTAATGGAACGTGAATTTGTAACATTAAGCGATGGCGAAAAACAACGAACACTTCTGGCTATGGCTCTTTCGCAAGCAAGTTCTATAATTGTGTTAGACGAACCAACTGCTTACGTCGATTATCCGAATAAGTATATCATCGCGCATCTACTAAAAGAAATTGCTAGTGTCGAAAATAAAACGGTCCTGTTTTCGACTCACGACATTGAGGTAGCCTTAACCTATGCCGACGATTTTATTTATATTTCGCATGGCGAAGTTATGCATCTGACCAAATCTCAATTGTTGGAAGATAAAATGTTGATACGATTGTTCGAACATCACGACATGAGCAATGAACTACAAAATCGCTTAATAAATCACTTGCAGACTTTTAAATAAAGTTATCATCATTGTGAGCCTAAGACGAAGCAATCCGGAAACACGAAGCAATTCAGAAAGGCAAATCAATCATGAAAAACAATATCACAGATGTCCTTTACACCAATTCTTGGTATATTTTTGATGCAAATTGCCAAAGTAAAAAAAAATAGCTCTACCTTTGTTAAGAGGAGTTTTTTAGTTTTAGTGTAGAGACACACCAAATTTAGTTAAATAACATTTAAAAAATCGACCCTTATGAATCAGACTGTTAAAAAAATTGCTTCGTATATTTTGGTAGGAATTGTCATTTTTGTGACCATTCTATCTGTTCTGGCTATTTGGGATGTCATCACTTTAGAAGATATATTCTGGAAAACCAGTCAATCGTTGTTTATCATTTTTTTAGCATCTTTGGTAATTCTATTCATCAGCACCGTTGTAGCCAGCAACGACAAAAAGAACGAATTGTAGCCATTGATAAATAACAATAGGTAGATATTAACATAAATGTATTATATGCAATTAAATGTTGTATTTTTTTAAGCTAGAATATTGATAAATAGCTCGTTACAAAAACAAAAATAGGTCGAAGACCTTTAAAATTCAAAGAATTAATATTTTGCCTAGACAAAGGCTTAAACATTTTAAACAAGATATTATGATTATTACTAAAAACTGTATTGTAGAAGCCACTTTGCAAATGAATTTTGTAGGTGATGCCGAAATTATCGAAATGTACAATGAGGAAGAACCTGCTGAATTTGCAATAGGAATGGACGAAATTTTACCAGCCATGGAAGCACTTTTGTTGGGTAAAAAAGCAGGCGACAAATTAGATTTCGTAATTAAAAAAGAAGATGGCTTTGGCGAATACAACGAAGAAGATGTGTTCGAATTGCCACTCGAAACTTTTTTTAACGAACAAGGTGTGATTGACGAAGAAGAAATTTTCGAAGGTGCAATTGTATCATTAACCACAGACGAGGGCGAGCCACAAGATGCTATGATTTTGGAAATAACCGACCAAGATGTTTTAGTTGATTTGAACCATCCATTTGCCGGTGAAGATTTGCATTACGAAATGATGATTCTTTCGGTTCGTTTAGCCGATTAAGGTCTTCGATCTATTTGATGGTTTTGCAACTGAATAATATTCAATTAATTAGTTGTAAAATACATGGTTCTCGTAAAAGAGAAAAATCGGATTGTATTTATTTTAATGCTAAGAAAATATCGAACTTTAAAAAAAAAATTCGAAGACATCATTAGCCTTGCACCATGCAGGGCTTTTTTTTATTCTTCGCACG
>DYOK01000334.1 GCA_020720565.1 Acetofilamentum sp. | reverse complement strand
ACATACGGTGGTGTGAGAGGACGACAAAGTTAAATCATTTATTTATTTAACATTTTCTCCTACTTTAATTTAACCAAAAAATTGATTTGATATGTAAAACGATTTACTACATTTGCAAATCGTAAAATACTATTATGGCTTTTGATATCCTTTTAACTCTTTTTTTAGTCCTTTTAAACGCTTTTTTTGTTGCAGCAGAATTTTCTATTGTTAAGGTAAGATACTCGCAAATTCACTTAAAAGCTGAACAAGGCGATAAATTTGCAAAGAAGTCGGAGCATATTATCAATCACCTCGATACATACTTATCGGCCACACAGTTAGGAATTACATTGGCAAGTTTAGGTTTGGGTTGGATTGGTGAGCCTGTGGTGGCCGAAATTATTAAAAATATTCTTTTTGCATTTGGCGTAGAAGTTTCTGAAGCTTTTTTACATTCTGTATCAATGCCAATCGGCTTTTTAACGATTACCATTTTGCATATTGTTTTTGGCGAATTAGCACCTAAATCCATTGCTATTCGTAAGGCAGAGCCCACAACCTTAGCTATTTCGTACCCATTGTATTGGTTTTATATGATATTCAGACCATTTATTTGGTTAATGAACGCCATTTCAAATGTTTTTCTAAATTCGATTGGCATAAAACCAGTTGGAGAACACGAAATTCACAGTACCGACGAATTAAGAATGTTGGTAGAACAAAGTAAACAAGGTGGTGCCATACAAGCAGAAAATTATGAGATTATAAAAAACGCGTTCGATTTTACAGATCATAATGCCAAACAAATTATGGTGCCTCGCCAACAGGTTTTTTCGCTCGATATCGAACTAAGTAATCAAGAGTTTGTGAACGAGATACTAGAAAATGGATATTCTCGCATACCGACTTATCAGCATTCGCTCGATAATATATTAGGGGTTATATATGCTAAAGATGTTTTTAAAGCTCAGAATAAAAACCCGAATTTTAATGTTAGAGATTTGTTGCATCCTGCGTATTATGTTTACGAAACAAAGCCTATCAGCGAGATTCTCACAGAGTTCCAAAAACAACATTTGCATCTTTCTGTGGTTATCGACGAATTTGGTGGTACACAAGGGATTATTACACTAGAAGATATTTTGGAAGAGTTGGTTGGCGAAATTCAAGACGAAGACGACGACGAAAGACAATTTGTTGAGCTGAAAGAAGACGGCACCTACATTGTGGAAGCCACTCAGCCTTTGGTTGATATTAACGAACATTTGCCTCATCCATTCTCTTTGAGCGAGAATTATACCACCATTTCAGGTTTATTGCTCTCTCATTTTAGTAGGATTCCCAAAATAAACGAAAAAATTATTTTAGATAACTACGAAATTACTATCATTAAAATTCAACACAGAAGTATTCAAATAGTTCATTTAAAGCTTCTTTCGGAATAGTTTATTGGCATTCCTTGTCACAAAATGATTGAATAAAATAAAAAAGACAAATAGATTTGGATTTGTTAAAATAATTCATATCTTTGCAACCTCAAATATTGCGGGATGGAGCAGTGGTAGCTCGTTGGGCTCATAACCCAAAGGCCGTCGGTTCGAGTCCGGCTCCCGCTACTAAAAAAGAATAAAGTCAATCGAAAGGTTGGCTTTATTTGGTTGTAAAAAACCGATGTTTACTGTATCCGTATTATATTCTAGAAAATATGACAAATTGTATATTGGTTATACAAGCGTTAGCAA
>DYOK01000333.1 GCA_020720565.1 Acetofilamentum sp. | reverse complement strand
CCTTAGAATATCAGTTAAAAGTTTGCTTTTGATGGCTTGATTTTGTTTTTCATTATCTTTGCAGCCAATTAAATAAGAATCCAAACTGTAAATGAATCAATTCGATTTCGCCATTATCGGTTCTGGGGTAAGTGGATTAACCTTGTCAGCCTTATTGAGCAAAGAGGGCTTTAATGTCGCTTTGATCGAAAAGAACAAGTATTTGGGTGGCAATTTATCGTCTTTTACACGCCAAAATGTTCGCTTCGAAACTGGAGTGCATTATACCAGTGGCTTTGCTCAGGGCGAGGTGCTCGATGTGTTGTACCGCCATTTGGGCATTCGTTCGCAAATTAATGCTGTTCGCCTCGACATAGGTGGATTCGAAAAGGTTCATATGGGCGGGCAATCCTACGAATTTGCTCAAGGATACGATTTGCATATCGATAAAATGTGTCGCTATTTCCCTCGTTCGGCCGATGAAATTAAAAATTTCTACCTTGAGATTAAAAAGTTTGGATATTACAACAGCCTCGAAGGGGTGTTAAATCAAAATATCGATTTGAATCAGCTCTCTGTTAATGCGTATCAGAAAATAAGAACACAGCTTTCCGACCCATTGGTTTTTAACGTTTTAACAGGCACAAATCCATTGTATGCCGGCCGAAAAGACTACACGCCTTACATGCAAGTGGGACACATTTTAGACACCTATATTAGAGATTCGTGGCGTTTGCAAGATGGCGGCGAAAACTTAGTCGATACCTTAAAAGAGCTTCTTAAAAAGCAAGGCGTAAGCATTCTAACGGGCGAAGCCGCCTCGGGCATGACGTTCGATGGCGATTCAATTTCGGGAATCAAATTGAATGGTTCAAACGAAATAAAATGCAAACATGTCATTTCGACCTTACACCCACAAAAAACCTTGGAGTTAATTCCTTCCGATAAGTTACGTAAATCGTATCGCAGCAGAATCGAAAGCCTTCCCAACTCATTAGGAATGTTCAATTTGTTTTTGGTCATGAAGCCAGAAAGCTTCCCTTACTTTAACCACAATCAGTACCACTACAGCACTCAAGATTCGTGGATTGCCGATATCAAAGACACCACACAATGGCCTTACGGATATTTTGTCTACAGTCAAGCCTCTAAAGATTCTCGCTATTCGTCGGGTTTAGTCGCCATGAGCACCATGAATTTCGAAGAAGTGGCCAAATGGTCGGGGCTACCAGTCGAAAGACGCGGCCAAGAGTATCTCGATTTTAAAGCCAAAAAAACTGAGCAAATGCTCAATGCCTTGGAACGCGATTATCCGCATATTAAATCAAAAATACAATCGGTTTATAGTTCAACGCCCTTAACCTACGAAAATTATTACAACATGCCTCAAGGTGCAGCCTACGGCATTCAGCGCAACAGTCAAGATCCGCTGAGCAGCACCGTTCAAACCAAAACAAAAATCCCTAACCTCTATTTAGCAGGACAGAGTGTAAGTTTTCATGGTTTTTTTGGCGTAAGTGTGGGCAGTTTGGTACTGGCATCGCATTTAATTGGAAACGAGAAGTTTAAACACACCCTTTTAAACACATTATAGGTCTTCGATCTATTTAATAATTTTGTAATCCGCACTATAACAAACTATTAGATTGTAGGTTTTATATTGATGAATTTTGCGATTGTTAAGCATATTCAATGAGAATTTTATACAAAACCGCTTAATGCTCAGGGCAAGCGCACCCATTTTTTTATAG
>DYOK01000332.1 GCA_020720565.1 Acetofilamentum sp. | reverse complement strand
GTCTAAAAACAAAATCAGCTGAACAGCAAACAATAAATGTTTTATATCGAGACGCTCTTTAAAAGCTTTATTTCTGTTTTTTTCCAAAACCAAAGGCCACATTGCGATGGCTTTCGAAATGTCGACAAACTCCGACGCTCTCCCTTGTTTATAAGATTGTAACAAATCCATTACCTTGAGGTAATCTTGTTCCATGCGATAAAACGCATTGGGAATGGTTGCGGACAGCTTATCGTTTCTATTGGTAATCTGCTCAGGCACAAGGCCTCTAATAGCCTCTCGGAAAGCGGTCCTCATCAATGGCATTTTGTTTTGCTCATGAGGTTTTAGTCCTAAATATATCGAAATAAGTTTTCGATCTAAAAGTGGGAAGCTCATTTCAATTCCTTTGGTTTTTGCCAACATCGAGTGGTCTTCAACCCGTTGTCTTACAACCTGTCGAAGCACATTATAACGGATAAAATCAGAATAGTTAGACCGATCTTGCTCATGCTTTTTTAGATATTGATTTTGAATACTGGTCTCTAATAGAAGCCGTTCCGAAATTAAGTGGTTCTGCCATTTGTCTTTTCCCCATTGAGGAATCGTATTATTTTTCTTTTTAAAAATTCGATACAAATCTGCCAAAACAGATTTTGACAACAAGCTACTTTGGTTGACCTTAATCCATTCTTTTAACTGACCATTCTTCAATAATTGATGCGAGAAAATATTGGACTTATAACTCACTGCCTCATCGCCTCCAAAGCCAGAAAAGAGCGTATCAACATTCAAATTAGCCGCTTGAGTCATCAACAAATCAGAATATAAAATCATGGTGTTGAGGTACGGAGTCCCTAAAGCGGTCAGAATTTGTCCCGTTTCATCTATCAATCCATGCCCCTTTGCACTAACCCATTCATGCTGAATATTGGGGTGCATTTTAGGTAATAGCTCGCTGTATTGACGTTCGTCTATGTAGGGGAAAAACTGTTCTTGTAGATCGTCATCGAGCACATGTGTAAAGGCAGGAATTTTTTTATGACCTTCTTTTACATAATGAGCTAAAATGCCAGCAATAGCCGACGAATCGATGCCCCCGCTTAATTCGGTTCCATTGAATAATCCCATTCTCGATAGAATGGCTTGGTGCAAAGCTGCTTTAAACTCAACAGCAGACGTTTTGACAGTCGAGAAACCATTCGTAAGTGCTGACAAAGAGAGCTTCTCATTTTGAAATTTCAATTGGAAACCAGAAGGGATTTTATAAATTTGCTTATAAAACGTCGCATCGTCTTGTGCGCTAATGCCACAAAGACCGGCAGCCACCCATTCGCTATTAATCTGAGATTTGTCGACATACTGTAATAGTGCTGCAATGGAATCGGATAAGGCAAAAAAGCCAGAACGGTGAATATAAAAAAGTGGTTTTGTACCCAAGCGATCCGCTTGAGCGATAACAGATGTATTTTCGAAATTATAAGATACAAAGCCAGTTTCGTCGTCAGGAATATTATCAATAAAAGACCTCATGGGGATACGCCCTAAAGTCCATATGATTTCTCGATTCGATTCGAAATTATGTTCTTGATGCGTTTGCTTTTTAAGCTCAGAAAAAACTTTAAAAGTCCCATATTGATGTATTAAAACCTTTGATTTGTCAAATTCAAATGTGGAATTAGAAATAACTAGGGCAACCATTGAAAAGTTTTTAACATCTAATGAACAAAAGTAATTAAAAAAATTTTATATTTGCTAA
>DYOK01000331.1 GCA_020720565.1 Acetofilamentum sp. | reverse complement strand
CTATATTAGTAGAATTGTAAGCAACATTAAAACAAACACTTATCTTAATTAAACCTAATAATGTCTTATCCTAAGCACTAAAAAAGCCTTTTGTGAACACAACAGTTTCTTTAAATCAATGAAGTTTTGCAGCAGATAAATAGATGATAAATTTATTCTTTGATGCAATCAAAAAAATATTTGATAACTAATTGCTTATCAATACAAAATCCGAACACATTTTATTGGGTTTGGTACAAAACATCGGCAGCTGAGTATTTTTATTTAAATTTGCATCTTTAAATGACCAGACAAGAAATAGGGCAATGAAAAACGGGGAACAGCTATCGATTAAGCGGAAAGCATTGGATATCAATTTAAGTCCAGATATTTACGGAACTATTGCAGAAATAGGTGGTGGACAAGAAGTTGCACGTGCATTTTTTCAGGCTGGGGGTGCTTCGGGAACCATTGCCAAAAGTATTTCGGCATACGATAAAACCTTTTCCGACCACCTTTACAATCAAAACAGGCCAGGTCGATATGTGTCCGACGAAAGACTCAACTTGATGCTCGATCAAGAGTTTCAAGAACTTATTGATGTGCTGGATGCCGAAAAAAAATTAAGATCTCGATTTTTTGTGTTTGCTAACACCGTCGAAACCCTGAACTATAGCAAAACCAACCAAGGTCACGGCTGGTTAGGTGTTAAATTCCAGCTCACACCTGGTGCCCCTGTCAATAAAGTCATTATTCACGTCAACCTCGAAGAAAATGACCAATTGCTCCAACAATATACACTTGGTGCATTGGGTGTTAATTTGCTTTATGCTTGTTTCAATTACACCCAAGATTCGGGTCAGTTTTTACATTCGCTTCTCGACAATTTGGATACCGACCGTGCAGATATCAACCTAGTGAGCATGACGGGCGACAATTTAAAACATATCGACAATAGAGTTTTAAGTGTTCAGTTGGTAAAATTTAACATGACCAATGCTACCATGTTCGACCGATACGGCAATGTGAAACAACCTTCCGATATGTTGTACAAGAAAAATGTATTGGCATTTAGAGGTAGTTTTAGACCCATTACCTATGCAGGTCTCGATGTGCTTAAAACCAGTTTCGAGCTTTTTCGACGCGACAAAATGTATACCCCTGAAACCACTTTGAGCATGTGCGAAATTACAGTGAATAACTTGCTGTACGAAGGCGATTTCGACGAGAAAGACTTTTTAGATCGGGTCGACTTGCTAAACGCCGTCGGACTCAATGTAATGGTATCAAACTTTAGAGAATATTACAGACTGTCGCAATATTTTTCGCAATTTAAAATTCAGAAATTACGATTGGTAATTGGGGTGGCCACGCTAAAAAATATTTTCGACCGCAATTATTATTCCGATATGAAAGGGGGCATTATGGAGGCTTTTGGCAAATTGTTTTATAACAATATCAAACTCTATGTCTACCCAATCGAAGACCCAGAAACCAACGAACTGGTGACAACCGAAAACATGGAAGTGTCCGAAAGAATGAAGTTTCTTTTTCAACACTTGGTTACTAACCGAATGATAGTCGATGTGCCCAACCCTGACCGAGACACCATGAAAATATTTTCGCGAAAAACATTCAAATTAATCAACGATAAAGATCCGATCTGGGAATCGATGGTCCCCGACTATGTGGCTCGAATTATAAAAGATCGCGAGCTTTTCGGATACCAGAAACAAGACAATGATGAATGATGAATTTTGAATT
>DYOK01000100.1 GCA_020720565.1 Acetofilamentum sp. | reverse complement strand
GCAGCAGTAATGGTTCCTCGGAAATTGGTCGAAAAGATTGGTGTTTGGCCAGATTTGTACTTTTTGTATTACGAAGAAATTGACTGGAGCGAACATTTCAAAAATGCAGGTTATAAATTGTACTACGAATCTACCTCCGAAATATATCATAAAGAATCAATGTCGATTGGGAAAGCGACACCCTTGAGAGTGCTGTACATGAATCGTAACAGAGCATTATTCATTAGACGGAATACATTTGGGTTTCGCAAATGGTGGGCGTTGTTTTACTTCTTTTTTGCAAGTTACCCAAAATCTGTGCTTCAATTTGTGATTAAAAAACGCTTCGACTTGTTGGTCGCTTTAAATAAAGCCATTTGGTGGAACTTAAGCCATTTCCGAAATTTACACAGCACACCCCAATTGCTTCAGAAAAACGGAACTACCTTGATAAAGGACGGCTATTATAAGTATTATACTTAAATTTAATATCATATTTTATTAAACTAGAAGATTGATAAATAGCCTGTTACAAAATAAAAAAATAAGTCTAAGACCTTAGCTACAACCAATTTATTTAATTAATTATGAAGGATATCCTCACTCGCGAATGGAATAAATTCCTAAAAGACAATGAATTAGATTCAAATTTAAGCACTAAAATTCGTTTCTCTTGGCACTTAGTTGGCTTGTTTTTGAATCTTTTGTTAACTCGATGGTACTTGCGAAAAGTCGACCGAAGAGGGCGTATTATCCTTACAAAAGGTTGCCCTGCAGTTCAAAATAAAGGAAGCATTGTACTTGGCAATGTGATTAGCATTTGGTCTAACATTTCGCGAACCAGACTCACCACACATCGGAAAGGTGTTTTAATCATTGGTAATAACAACTTTATCAATGGTGCAATAATTTCGGCAAGTACTAAAATAACCATTGGTAACAATTGCAAATTTGGCCCTTTTTCGATGATTATCGACAGCGATTTTCACAATGTGAAAGATCATAATTTAGACGGCGAAAGCGGCGAAATTGTAATTGAAGACGATGTCTGGATTGGTGCAAAAGCTACGGTTCTAAAAGGAGTAAGAATTGGCAAAGGTGCTGTTGTGGCAGTCGGTTCAGTGGTTACAAAAGATGTTCCTGCGAACGCCATTGTAGCTGGGATTCCTGCAAAAGTGATTAAAGACGAGAAATAAGCTCTGTCATATTGATTCAAATCAATGTAAAAAAAGGCCTTGATAAAAATTTTTAAATTTTCTAAACTATGGACTGGTTTTATATATTCCTACAAATAATTCAATGGACATTAATCCTTTATATAGGAGCCACCATTATATATCTTTTTGTGTTTGGCATAGCGGGCTTGTGGCCGTACAAAAAATCGATTGCTCTAATATCGAAAAAACGCAAATATGCAGTTTTGATTCCAGGCTATAAGGAAGATGCTGTAATAATCGAAGTGGCCAAAAGGGCACTTAATCAAAACTACCCTACCCCCCTTTTCGAGGTGGTAATAATCGCCGATTCGTTTAAACCAGAAACCATTCTTGATCTTAAACAATTGCCCATTACAGTAATTGAAGTTCAATTCGAGAAAAGCACAAAAGCGAAGGCCCTCAACAAAGCAATGGATCTATTGGGAGATGATTACGATGTGGCTTTGGTTTTAGATGCCGATAATATTATGGAAGCCGACTTTATCAGCAAAATCGATCGCACTTTTGATATGGGCTACCAGGTTGTACAAGGGCATAGAATCGCCAAAAACACAAACAATTCAATGGCTGTTCTCGATGCAATTAGCGAAGAAATTAACAATCACATCTTTAGAAAAGCACATCGTGTTTTGGGCCTTTCTTCTGCTCTAATTGGTTCTGGAATGGCTTTTAATTACAAATTATTCAAAAAAACAATGTTGAGCATTGATGCGATTGGCGGGTTCGATAAACAACTCGAAATGTGGTTATTAAAAAACAAATTTGTGATTGAGTATGTCGAAAATGCTTTGGTTGAGGACGAAAAAGTTCAAAAATCGGAAGTATTTGCCAATCAACGTCGTAGATGGTTATCGGCACAATTTATTTATTTCTGGAAAAACATTGGCTCTGCCCTATTGCATCTCTTTACAAGGGGCAACATCGATTACTTCGATAAAGTTATCCAAATGGGGCAGCTTCCAAGAATTATTCTGCTAGGATTAACAGGGGGCATTACAACAGCTTATCTGATCGGCTTTTTATTATTCGAATTTGAACCTGTTTTAACCTTATTGTGGATTATTGCATTGGCCCTACTAAAAATTGCTTTGCTTTTGTCTGTTCCAAAGAAATATTATAACTCACAAACGCTTAAGGCTTTAAAAACGATTCCATTAGGATTTTTTTTGATGCTTAAATCACTGATAAAATTCAAAGGAGCGAACAAAAAATTTATCCATACCCAACATGGTTCTATATAAGAACGTATAATAAAGTTATGTTAAATTAAAACACCTACGTAACTAATAAATAATTGATTATAAATTATTTATAAAAGCAAGAAGACCTTAATCGAAGCTTTAAAATTTGTAAAACCAATCAAAAAAATCAAAATTTATGAAATGGATCATTTCCAACTCTGCCCAGCTCGACAGCACATACGATAATTTTGAACTAAAATCGTTTCGTTTCGGAAATACATTTATTGCTTCGGATACCGATTTTCATAGCCATTCGCAATCGGGCATTACATATTACATTTTTGGCAAAATTTATAACCTCAATAAAATTACCCAATCACCCTTAAGTGTCAACCCTGCCGAAGTAGTGGCAACACTATACAATCAAAAAGGGTATGATGCCTTTAAAATTCTTGATGGCGAATTTATTATCATTATTAAATCTACTGATAAAACAATTGCATATCGCGATAGACACGGTGCCGGAAGTCAAATTTACTATACAGCCAATTATATGGCCAGTCACCCCAAGTTATTGAAACACTTTGTCCATTTTAAAGCAGAAGCCCACTTAGATAATCTGGCACTTTTTTTAAAAATTGGCTATATTCCTGCCCCCGATACGGCTCTGAAAGGTGTGAAAAAACTTCCGGCAGGACATGTTCTCAGTATCAGCAAATTGAATGCACAAATACATGATTTATTTGGATATGAACAATTTGGACCTATAATCGATACAAAAAAAATATCGATAGAAGAGGCTACTTTGCAATACGAAACACTTCATCGGGAAGCAATCTGGGATAGAGTTTCTGGCCAAAACAAAGTACAGTTACTTTTAAGCGGTGGGTACGATTCGGGCGGAAATATTGCAGCATTGCGCGATGTGTACCAAGGTGAAGTATTGTCTTATTCGATTGGTTTCAAAAACAATCCATGGTCGGAATTACCTCTGGCAAAAATACTATCGGAGACGTATGGCACCAAACATTTTGAATATGAGATTAATGGCAGCGAAATTGAATTTTTACCCGAAATTGTAGACCAAATGGGCGATCCATTTAACGAAAGCGGAATGATGGTCAATTTTTCGGCTATGAAATTGGTTCATCAAAACCGAGAAAAAGGAATTATTTTGGGTGGAGATGGTAATGACCAGCATTTTGGAACTGCTGGCCGTGAACTAGCAATGCATTATATCTACAAACAAAATAAAGTACAACTGCTTCAAAAGTTAATCAGCCAATTTTCCGATTTATCGATTTTCGAAAAAGATAATTCTTTTTTCAAAGTGCGATTCCACAACGAAAAAGTGCTCAATATTTTAAAAAGCGACAACTTTGGTTTTAGAGACCGTCAAATCGAAGACCTTTTCAATCAAAAAATTCATTTAAAACAGCCTTCATATCTCGATGTTTTGCCAAACACATTCGAAAATTTTGATGATTTATATCGAATCCACAATTTCTTTGGCGACATCAAGCAAGTTATTAACGAAATAATTTTATTTAAAGCTTCGAAACTAGCAGACATGTTTAATAATAGTATCTCGTTTCCATACATGAGCACCGATTTATATGCGTTTCTTAAAACGATGCCAAGACATTACAAATTAAAAGGTGATGTAAAAACTTGCTCGAAAGGAGGTGGTAAGTCGAAGTTTTTGCATAAATCTTATTTATATCCCAAATTACCTAAGGAAATAACCGAACGCAAAAAACAAGGTGGTTTTGCACCGCTTCCAATCTTTTTTAAAGACACCAAGCAGTTTAATAAAATCGCTGAACAGATTCTAAATTCGGAATTTTGCAAGCAAAATCTAAATCGTAAAATGGTCGAAGACTTTATAAATGGATACCGTTTGCAAAAAGACAATGTAGGAAATTGGTTTTGGTATAAACAAGTTCAAGCATTCCGTATTTTTAATTTATTGGTATTAACCTTATGGTGGGATAACCTTATCGAAGGTAAAACCGTAGAAATATTATCCATTAAATAAACCTCAAAATAAATCTAAACATCAAATGACTTCACTCTTAAGTACTTAGGATAATTTAATGTCGCATTTTATTAAGCTAGGTGCTTGATAAATAGCAAGTTATTAAAACAGCAAATAGGCCGAAGACCTTATTTATTTTGCTTCAAAACAAGAAAAAACATCGTTATTAAATAGATCGAATACCAAAAAAACCTAAAATATCATACTATGCGAATTGCCATCGAAGGTCAAAGATTATTTAGACCTAAAAAACACGGAATGGACTTTGTGGCTCTAGAGTTAATAAAGAATTTAATGCTTATCGACAAAGAAAACGAGTATGTGGTTTTTGTTGCACCAGATCAGGATAAATGTCTTTCAAGTAACGAAAACTTTCAGATCATTGAACTCGATGGCGGTTCGTACGCCCAATGGGAGCAAATTGCTCTACCCAAAGCTGTAAAAAAATATGAGTGCGAACTTTTGCAATGTACCAGCAACACTGCACCACTTTTTAGTCCAGTTCCTACAATTATTATTCTGCACGATATCATCTATATGGAAAGTATTGCCCTATTCCGAAGAGGCTATAGTTTGTATCAAAAAATTGGTAATATGTACCGCCGATTCATTGTGCCTCGTGTATTAAAAAAAGCCACCAAAATTATCACAGTATCCGAATTTGAGAAAAAAAGAATTCAAAATTTCTTCAATTTAAGCGACGATAAAATTGAAGCCGTTTACAATGGTGTAGGCACACATTTCCGTCCTGTTACAGAAAAAGAAGAGCAACTTAGCATTCGAACAAAATATAAATTACCCGATCAATATTTCTTTTTTCTAGGAAACACCGACCCCAAAAAGAACACTAAAGGTGTATTACAAGCTTATGCTAAATACACACAAATTAAAGGTACAACTACTAAATTGTTGATGCTAGACTTCGACGAATCTGAATTACAATCGCTTTTAGATTCAATTCAAAGGCCCGATTTAAGAGCTCACATTTATTTGGCAGGATATGTAAACAATTACGATTTGCCCGCAATTTATAGCATGTCGGAGGCTTTTTTATACCCATCGCTACGCGAAAGCTTTGGCATACCCATGCTAGAAGCTATGGCTTGTGGCACCGCTGTAATTACTTCGAATACCTCTTCGATGCCAGAGGTGGCTGGTAATGCAGCTTTAATTGTAAACCCTTACAACATTAACGAAATAACAGACGCAATGATTAAACTAACAGGACAAAGCAGCATTAAAGAAGAATTTATTGCCAAAGGTTTGCAACGTTCGAAAAGATTTTCGTGGAAGCAAATGGCCGTAAAAAATCTTTCGCTTTACAAAGAAGTACTAAGCTCTCAAAGTATCGAAGCACGTTATGGCACCAAAATGTTATTCATCTAAAACTTATTGGTTATGATAAATGGTAGAGACATAGTGGTAGTTGGGATACAGCCTTGGGATATCGAAATTGGCAGCAATTGTAAAAATATTGCCATCGAACTCGGTAAAAATAATCGGGTGCTGTACGTAAACAATCCAATAGATCGAGTCAATTTGTTTAAAGGCCGCAATAGCCCTAAAACAGCAAAGCAACGCGCTGTACTCAAAGGAAAAGCTTCGCCAATAACTCAAATCAGTGAATCGTTTTGGGTGCTCAATCCAAAGACCATAATCGAGCCAGTGAATAGTGTGGGCTTTAAACCAATTTTCGATTTTTTTAATCGTGTTAACTCGAAGCGATTTGCAAAACAAATTGACCTCGCTATAAATCAATTGAATTTTAAAAACTACATTGTTTTTAACGACAGTTCTATGTTTTTAGGCAACCATCTTGGCGAATACCTCAAATACGATAAGCTCATCTATTACATTCGCGACAATTTAATCTTTAGCCCTTTCCCATTTTGGCATACACACGGTAAAAGAATGGAAGCTCAAATGATTAAAAAATCGGATTTGGTAGTAACCAATTCGCTGTACTATCTTGATTATGCCAAAACCCATAACGAAAATAGCTTCATGGTTGGCCAAGGTTGCGATGTATCGCTGTTCGACGACCATATGGGTCAAATCACAATTGCCAAAGAATTAACCCAAATACCCAAACCCATCATTGGCTATGTAGGAAATATTGCCAAAATCAGGCTCGACATGGAGTTAATCGACTTTATTGCTAAACAACGACCACAATGGCAGATTGTTTTGGTAGGTCCAGAAGACGAGGCATTCAAAAATTCAAAATTACATCAGCAAGCCAACATTCATTTTCTGGGCTCAAAACCTGCCGATACCCTACCTCAATACATTAAAGGTTTCGATGTTTGTATTAATCCTCAGATACTTAACATTACAACAGTTGGAAATTATCCACGTAAAATTGATGAGTATTTGGCCATGGGGAAACCCGTTGTTGCAACTAAAACCAAAGCAATGGAGTACTTTGCTTCGCACACATACCTAGCCGACAGCAAGCTCGATTATTTAGAACTGATTCAAAAAGCCTTAAACGAAGATACGCCTGGAATTGCCGAGATTAGACGAGCATACGCTCGAACACATTCTTGGGAGAACAATGTTAAAGCAATTAGTGAAGCTTTAGAAAGTATAAAAAACCAATAGTTCAAAATACAAACACACAAAAATATCGGCTTATGTTAGACAATCATCCCAAACTAAAAAAATGGATTCATTTTTTAATGGTACATCCATATTCTGCACGCCCACGATTATGGGCAAGAATTGTGCTTTATCCATTTATCATCAAAAAAGGAAAAGGATCATTTATCAGACGTAAAGCTCGTTTAGATTTGATCCCTGGAAGAAAGCTCATTATGGGCTACCGAAGTGTAATTGAAGATTATGCCATCATTAACAATGGTATGGGCGATATCATAATTGGGAATCGATGTGCGGTAACATCTCGAGTAAAATTGGTGGGCCCTGTTACTTTAGGTAATATGGTCACCATTGGAAGTGGAGCACAAATTACAGGACTGACACACAATTTCGAAGATGTGACGCGTCCAATCAAAGACCAAGGCGTTACAGCCAATCGTACAACAGTCGAAGACGATGTTTGGATAGGCGGTAACTCGGTGATAATTCAAGGTTTGAGGATTGGAACACACAGCATAGTCGCATCAGGAAGTGTGGTGACAAAAGACGTTCCGCCTTATTCGGTTGTTGCGGGAAATCCCGCAAAGGTGATCAAACAATATAATTTTGAGACAAAACAATGGGAAAGTCCTAAAAAAGAGAAATAAGAATCAAATGCTTTTGGTTCATTTCCTACCCATTAGGTATCAAAAAATTAGCTCTTCAATATTAAGGGGAGTTCTATAAAAAATCACAATAAATTATCACCTTTCGTTTACACGAATAAATGTCAAAAATTGTGATATTTAAGCACCCAGCTATAAATAATTTGGGTGCTTTTTTAATTTAGAAAAAAACACTTAAGACCTTTGACGGCCAATGTCCATCAAAATATCTACTTTTTTCTATCTTTGCAAAAAATGTATAAAAATGTCTCTAATTCCAGAAAACATACATCCAATTTTTTCAAAAACCATACAACGTGCAGATAAAGAAACCCTTTTGAATCAACACGCCAAAGTGATATGGCTTACGGGTTTGTCTGGTTCTGGAAAATCGACCATCGCAATTGCTTTGGAAAATGCCTTACACCAAGCTGGATTTAATACACAATTGCTCGATGGCGACAATGTCAGAACAGGTATTAATAACAATCTAGGTTTTAGCGACAACGATCGATTAGAAAATATCCGACGAATTGCCGAAGTGTCGAAGCTTTTTGTAAACGCAGGTTTAATTACCATTAATTCATTTGTTAGTCCTACAAATGACGTCCGCCAACTCGCTAAACAGATTATTGGAGCAAGCGATTACATCGAAGTTTACGTCAAAGCAAGTTTAGCGACATGCGAAGCACGCGACGTAAAAGGGCTTTATGCCAAAGCCCGCAAAGGCGAACTTAAGCAATTTACTGGAATTGACTCCCCTTTCGACGAACCCATTTTACCCCAATTAACGATCAATACAGAACAATTAAGCATAGAGCAATCGGTACAAACAATATTCGATTTTATACTCCCACTCATCAGCACAACGAATTAAACCATGTCATATTTTATTAACGTAAGAACTTAATAAACAATTATTTGCAAAATATTTAAATAGGTCGAAGACCTTAGCATACACAAATGGAAAAATTTAACATCAATCACCTTCGTGAACTCGAAGCCGAAGGCATTTACGTCATTCGCGAGGTCGCAGCACAATTCGAAAATCCTGTTTTACTTTTTTCGGGCGGTAAAGATTCAATTGTAATGCTTCATTTAGCTAGAAAAGCATTTTGGCCTGCCAAAATTCCTTTCCCCATTATGCACATCGATACGGGTCATAATTTTGACGAAACCATACAATTTCGCGACGATTTAGCAAAAGAACTTGGAATAAAGCTGATTGTTAAATACGTTCAAGAATCAATAGACAAAGGCCGTGTTGCCGAAGAAAAAGGCCCCAACCCCAGCAGAAACCGTGCACAAACCACAACCCTACTCGATGCCATCGAAGAAGAAAAATTCGATTGTGCCATGGGCGGTGGACGACGCGACGAAGAAAAAGCCCGTGCCAAAGAACGTTTTTTCTCGCACCGCGACGAGTTCGGCCAGTGGGATCCCAAAAATCAACGACCTGAGTTATGGAATATTTTCAACGGCAAAAAACATAAAGGCGAACATTTTAGAGTATTCCCCATCAGCAATTGGACCGAAATGGATGTTTGGCAATACATTTTCTTAGACCATATCAAAATTCCGAATTTGTATTTTACGCACGAACGCGAAGTGGTATTCCGAGACGGTGCTTGGTTGGCAAAAAACCCATATGTTACCCTAAAAGAAGGCGAAACTTGGCAAAATAAAATTGTTCGATTCCGCACCATAGGCGATATGACATGCACCGGTGCCGTGATGTCGAAAGCCGACAAACTCGAAGATATAATCGAAGAGGTAGCTGCAGCACGAGAAACCGAGCGCGGTGGTCGTGCCGACGACAAACGTTCGGAAGCCGCTATGGAAGACCGTAAAAAAGAAGGCTATTTTTGATTGGCGATTGACAATTGGCGATTGATGATTCAAGCAAATTTTAAATTATAAATTCAAAATTAAAAAATACTTTGTAACGTTCTGAGAAAAAGCTGTTACACAAAATCCACAAAGCATCCACTAAAAACACAAAAGATAATTCAATTTATATAAATTCAACGAATCAACAATCGCCTATCATCAATCAAAAAAAAACTTTCAATCTACCTGTCGGCAGATCTATC
>DYOK01000099.1 GCA_020720565.1 Acetofilamentum sp. | reverse complement strand
TGTTCGCTTTTTTTATGTCCTATTACTAAATTGTTTTTCGCCTGACAGGCATAGTCATACAACGGGCACCTCCACCGCCACGGGCCAGCTCAGAGCCCTCGATGGTAATCACACATTTGTGGTATTTAGAAATATCAATATTGTCTTCCAAAACATCGTATGCAGAAATAATGTCGAATCCTGCTTGGTTTAACGCTTCGATGGTATGCGAATTTCGGCCATATCCAATGACTTTACCCGGTGCAAATGCAAAGAAATTGGCTCCACTGTGCCATTGCTCACGGTCTTGAATCCAACGGTCGGTTGAACCACCACAGTAAATGGGTTGCAAATCCATTCCTAGTTGTTTAAGAGCGTGGAGTATATGAGGCACTTCCTCAATTTTTTGTGTTTTACCACCTTCAATATCAATTTGAATGGTTCGGTATTGATTGTTCCCTAAAATAATGGGCGAGTAAACCATACATTTATCGTGGTCTAGCAAAGTAAACACCATGTCTAAATGGATAAACGACTCTGGCGAATGAGGTAATTCTTGAATGATGATGTGCTTCTTGGCTTTACGATTATTCAATTCGTTTATTAAAAAATCGATGGCTTCTGGGCTTGTTCTAATGCCCATACCAATGAGTAAAATATCGTGGCGAGGCACTAAAAAATCGCCACCTTCCATGTTCATCTTAGCGTTTTGAGGTGCATTATTCAGATTAATGGTCTCTGCTTCGAAAAAAGGATGGTACTTAAAAATGTAATCCATTATCAATGCTTCGCGGCTACGAATGGCATTGGCCATTTTCCCAACCACCACTTTGTCGCCAAACGACATCGAGGCATCGCGCATAAAAAAGAAATTATACAATGGTTTAAGCGAATATCGGTCATCCATCAAAAATTTTGACAGCGAATTTTTCTGCATTCGAATACCCTCTATCAATTGAATCGAAAGTTGCTCGGTACTTAGCTGTTTAACAAATGTATCGTCGCCATAATGCTCTTCGTCCAACCACAAATCGTTGACCAAAGATTGCCTTACCGTGTCGTTTTGCAGAATTGTTCGAAGCAAATCTTGCATTTCGAAAGTTGTAGTTAGTTTGTCTAAAACAGATATAAACTCGGCGTATTCTTGGTTAGCTACTTCTACATTTAAAATATCGCTGTAAAGGGCTCTGTGTGCATTAGCCGGCTTCATATTCTCTACTTCTGCACCTGGTTTATGCAAAATAACGGCTTCGAGCTGGCCTATTTCAGAATTTAAATTGACTTTGTATTCTTGACTCATAAAGTTTGTATTTTATCGTCGATGGTTTTAAGTTTTAATATATGTATAGCTACCAAAATAGCAATCACCATAAGCACTACCCTCAACCAAAGTAGTTCTGTTGCAAAAATAATAGAATAGCTCATAGTAAAAAATAGAATTAGCAAGGAAGTCCATTTTACTTTTGCTGATACAGTATGATTTTTAACATAATTTCGGAACGATGGACCAAACCATTTGTTGGTCATCATCCAACGGTACACTTTTTTATCGGTGTGCAAAAATACGCTGGCAGCCAAAAGCAAAAAAGGTGTCGTAGGTAAAATTGGCAAGAAAATTCCAACTATACCTATACCTAAAAAAAGATACCCTAAAATATATAAAAGTATTTTTTTGACGCTTAGTTTATGAGACGGATCTATTTTCAAAAAAAAACTATTTCAAATAAATTGAGCTTTTACCAATCACACTCCCTCTACTCACCAATTCTACTTGATATTCTCCTTCGACCAATTCGTTGGTTTTTGCCCAAAAAATACAAACATCGATATCTTTATTACCATACTCCACCTCTCGTTTATCGGAAAAATGAATATCCGTTCCATTAATATTGACCACATTACCTGATGCCCCCAACACTTGCCCCGAAGGCGATACCAATCGCATGTATACCAACTGATTACCTGCTGGTGCAACTGTATTTTCCGCTAAGGTAAAGCAAACTTTTATTTTTTCCGATTTGTTAACCTTAGCGGTTTCTTTTCCTTTTTTATTAAGGGCTACAGCCGAAATATTGATGGCTCTTAACACTGCTGCTTTTTCGACAGTCGAGCTTAAATTGCTAGTCAGCTCTTCTAATTCTTTGTTTTTGGAACTGATTCGACTGTTTTCTTCGGTCACAGAAGAATTTTCTTTTCTCAAATTGACATTAAGCGTGTTCAATGAGTCAATTTGAAAAATATAGCTCTTCATTATTTCGCGAAGTGTCGAAAGCTCTTTCTTATATTTAGAAATTTGATAATGATTATTCGATTTTACAGTTTTTAGTTCTTCGAGCAAAGCTTCAATTCTGGACTGTTCGGCTGATAGTTTTTGATTAACTTCGTCGTTATCTGTTTTTAAATCTTCGTATTGAACAATCAATTCTTTCAATTCATTAGTTACCTCATCTTTCTCCGAATTGACTTCGACCAATTGAGTTACAGTTTTAACGGTTTGTTCTTTTGCAGTAAAATATAAATACCAGCCCGCAGCAGAGATTACAACCAAAAGACCAATTAAAGCTAATAGCCCATTATTTTTACATTCTTTAGATTCGCCTGGCATTTGATTATTCGACGAATCTTTTGATAAATTCAACATAGTTTTATTTTTTTTACAAAGCTAATGGTCTTATGCCAAACTAAAACCGACTTTTAGATTTTTTATCATTTTTTGACATAAAAACTTCGATTTAATTCTGCCTAACAAAAAATTTAGTTCTAAATTTAAATAGAAAATATAAACACCTTATATTTAACTGAATATGAATCATCTAATATCTCCGGCCTATTGATTACTTTCGTCATTGACATCACAACAAGCCCTTAGTTTAGTGAAATCAGACACAGTTTTATTCTAATTGCATAAAAAAAGAAAAAAAAAGAAAAAATATTTGCATTTATTTAGATTTATTCTAAATTTGTAATCATTATAAAATTGTAATTGGAACAAACTATTAACATATTAAAAAAACATGGCATTTCGCCATCGTACCAAAGGGTGAAAATTTTTGGATACTTAATGGAAACCAAAACCCACCCAACTGCGTATGATATTTTTGCGAAGTTTAAATCCGAAATTCCTTCACTTTCTAAAACCACAGTATACAATGTATTGAGTGCATTAAAAGAGAAAAACTTGGTTAACGAAGTTCATATCGAAGGCCACGAAACAAGATTTGATGCAGAAATGAGACAACATGGACACTTTAAGTGTAGTGTATGTGGGCAAGTAAGCGATTTGTTTCTTACTCAAGATTTGAATCAAATATTGTCACAAAAATTAGTCATTCAAGATATTCAATTTAATGTTACAGGAATCTGTAACCAATGTTTAACCTTACAAAACAATAATTAAAACATGAGCTTAGTTGGAAAAAAAGCCCCTAAATTTACTGCGACTGCAGTAGTAAACGGAACCGAAATTACAGAAGGGTTCTCTTTAGAACAGTACATTGGAAAGAAAGAAGTCATTTTCTTCTTTTATCCTTTAGATTTTACATTTGTTTGCCCTACCGAGATTTTAGCCTTTCAAGAGAAAATGGCAGAATTCGAAAAAAGAAACGTTCAAGTGGTTGGATGCTCTATCGATTCGGAATTCTCGCATTTAGCTTGGTTAAGAACCGAATTAAAAGATGGTGGTATTAAAGGTGTAAAATATCCACTGGTTGCCGATTTATCGAAAACTATCACTGAAAACTACGGTGTATTAGCTGGCGAATACGATATCAACGAGGATGGAAATTCGGCATTTATGGGTGCTCCCGTAGCCTTTCGTGGCACATTCTTAATTGACAAAAAAGGCGTTATCCGTCACGAAGTAGTAAACGATTTACCACTCGGAAGAAATATTGATGAAGCCATTCGCATGGTTGACGCTCTACATTACTTCGAAAAACATGGCGAAGTTTGTCCTGCAAACTGGAAAGAAGGCGAAAAAGCGATGACCCCTACCACCGCTGGAGTTGCCGAATATTTGGGTCAACTTAATTTAAAACACTAACATTCTAATAATTATGAGTGCAAAAGAAACTGTATTAAAAGCATTTGCCGAAGCCAAAGCTCCATTAAAAGCAGGTCAACTAGCCGAAATGACTGGACTCGACAAAAAAGAAGTGGATAAAATGATTAAAGTTCTTAAAACTGAAGAATTGATTCATTCACCCAAAAATTGCTTTTACGAAATTAAAAAACTCTAATTCCTTCGACCTTAATTATAAATTAAAAATTAATTTTTAAACAATTTATATCATGAAAATTAACAAATACGTAGATATTGCTACACTCGACAAAGAAGCCAAAAAAGACTATATCGACCGCCACAGTGCATTTATAAAATGCGATGCCAAAGCAGAAGCCAGTAAAAAATTCAAAGTAAAAGTTATGGTCGGAGACCAATACATGCACCCAGACGATACCGACCATTACATTGCTTACGTACAACTTTGGAATGGCGAAAAGATGTTAGCTCAAGCTAACTTTATCGAAGGTGCTATGGGCAATGCTCCTGCCAACCTTGAAGTCGATTTTTACATTGTGCCTACTAAGAGCATGAACCTTACCGCATATGCGTTTTGCACCAAACATGGCTTGTGGGAAAGCGATACTATTGCTGTAGAAGTGGCTTAATTACACTGTTAAATAAAAGTAACGAATTCCGAACCGTATTTTTTGTATCGGAACAAATCAAAACTATAATATTTAGCAATTGATTGGAAAGAAAAACTTCTCGTAAATTTTCGGGAAGTTTTTTTTAATCCAAAGCGACTTTTAAATGGCTATATCACAAAACCTGAAATTAATAATCAAGGGATATAAGCCCATTTCAAAACTTGACAAAAAAACGCTTTATGAATACCAGAAAAGATTTTATAAAAAAAGCACTTGGTGGAATTGGAATTGCAACGCTTGGAACGCTGGGTTTTTCGACCGAAGCCAAAGCGGAACCTTTTAAGCCAGAACTTTTAAGCACCGACGAACACGTTTTTCTGCATCAGTTTAAAAATTGGGTGACAGAATGCTCCAAAATGGTTAGTGTGGAGAAAAAAGAAAGTCGATGGCTCAAAGACAATCCAAAAATAATGGAAATAGCTGAACAAGCCCAAACTTGGATGCCGAAAGCCGCACTGTATATGGGAAATAGAGAATTTAAAAAACAATTCCTAGTTTATTCTCTTACTTTGACAGAACTGATTGAAGACCATAGCGTTTCAAATTTCAAAAACTCAAGGTAGAACTTTACTAACAAAAAAAGCGAGCTATTCAAACATGAACAGCTCGCTTTTTATATATTTGAATTAGCTTATTGTAGAATACTAAACGAAAAAGTTCCGTTACTTAATGTAATAGACTCAGATGATGAGTTTTGTGCAGTCACATTAAATTTACCTGTAATTCGTTCCGATGTTTTACTCGTAATTTCGAGCGTTCCGACTTGATTGTTCCCATATTGTGTCGTCATAGTCGTATAAATAACAGCAGCACCACTCGATGGGATATCATGCACACCGACGCCAAGTGTAAAAGGCAATCTAATCATAATGTTAGCGGTTCCGTAATTGGCATTAAATAAAAAATAGCGTTGTGCTGCTTGCAAATTACTTACAGTACTTATAACTGGACTTCCATTTACCGAGCAATTGATATATTGTGTTGGGTGTTACCTCCCCCATTATTGCCTCCTCTGTTGTTACCACCAATATTGTTGCCGTCTCCAGTGTTACCGCCATTGTAGTTTACAAAATTACTACCTGCAAACGGAATGGTCAAGGAGTCGACCAATGGGACATCGGTAAAAGCGCCTTGCGAAAAGTAGTAATATTGTAATGGTGTGTGATTATTGAAAACTCTACTACGGTAGGTTCCTGACACTTTTCGTTCGACTAAATCAATTTTTGTAATGGTTATGTCACCAGATTGCCCATTGATATCTGGATTGTTTTTGCTCCAATAAACCAAAGAATCGAAACCAGACGTATTGTCGTATGCCACGTAATGGTCTGATGTATTCGAAAGAATATACGCTTTGTTAATTGGCTGATATTCATATAATTTAACACGTAACGATAACAAAGTACCATTACTTGACAAACCGTAAACACTTAAATAATCGCCATTGATCTGAGCTTCTCTAGTGGCAGAACGCCATTCTGTACCATCTAAGTTTCCTACAAAAGTATTGGGCGATGTGTCGATGCCAATGGTTGTATCTTCTTCAGGAGTACAAGATGCAAAAAAGAGCGTACTCAAAATTAAAATTGATAAGAAAAAAATTGGTCTCATAATGTATGAATAGGGTATTAAGTTAATTGTAAAATAAAAAGTAAATCAAAAAATACATTTCAAATCTGCAGTGATAATTTTTAAATATTTTTATCACCGAAATTTCAATTTGCTAATTTAATATTATTTTTCAAAACAAACAGTTAATAAAAATACGAATCAATTTAGAAAGTTAAACCAAAACCAATCATCACTTTTTCTTGAAATTGCAACCCTTTGGTATATCCTACTTGTTGATATCGGCCATTAACTTCTTTGTTTACAGGAATCAGTGCATCGTCGTCGTAAAGCCATTGGAGCGAAATAACGGCTTTAACATTTTTATTAATCTGAAAATTAAAATCATTTTTCATATCAAAATCAATATTTTCTGGATGATATTGATAATTGCTAAACAAAGTAAGTTGATTTTCCATTCTAATATTGGTCATTAACTTTACAATGTACTTGACAGTCATATAAGCTCCGACTTCTTTATATATTCTTTCTCCGTTCTTTAAACCGAACTTAGTTTCATCCACTTCGCCTTCTTTAACAACCAGAGTAGTTTTAGAAGTTAGAGGCGAAAGTGTAATGTTTAGCATCTCACTATGTTTATATTGCATCCCGATAGAAAAAATGATATATGCTGGCGATAAAAAGTTAGACACTTTAACCGAATCGTTCGGATATTTATAACCTGGCCAAAATTGTGTTTTAAAGTTAAACTGACCATTGTAATAAAACTTACCAGTAGCGACGTAACCATAACTGCTGTTAAATTCAAAATAATCGTCATTAGTTCTGTATTCAATGGTTTTACTTTCTGGCACACCAACAAATAAAAAGCCGTAATTCCAGGAAAGTGTATTGTCCCATAACTGCTTATCTTTCTTATATTGAATATTAGCTTTGAACTTGGTAAGAGAAGAAAAAATATTATCGCCTCCTTTTGCCCAATTAAATTGGGCACCTTGAGATAAATGAATATAGGCCTGCCCCTGTACCAACCAATAATCTTTCCAATTTAAAGAATCGGATACAGTTTGAGCTTTAGAGATATTCACAATCCCAAAAACAAGAATAATAAAGTAAATAAAAAAAACTCTCATAGATTATAGAACACAAAATTACAATAGTTTATTTTCATTATTAGACATAAATCTTTGAATTTATTGCCCTGTCATATTTATTTCGCAAGGCATCGTTCATCAAACCCCAATTAATTGATTTAGATTTTACAAAAGGCATTCGGACTAAGCACATATATAATTACCTCGTTAGCATGTAATTATAGTTAAAAAAATTTCTTAAACTCCAATAAAAAACTTCAAGCTCGTTAATTGAAACGAACATCTGCCCGAACAATTGTTTGTTGTTAAAAAAATAGACTTTTTTTAATTCTATCTACAAAGGCAGTTTTATTCTTTCAAAAAACATCATGCATAAAAAAAGCAAGATTTATAAATTTGTGAATGATTATCCAAAAAGCAAATCGCATTAGCAAATATTTGTATTATTTTTACCAAAATTTAAATTGAATACGTTAAACCAAAAATTATTAAAATTAAAACATCATGAGCAAAAAAACATGGATTATTATTGGTGTGGTTGTAGTAGCTGTATTTATTCTATACAGAGTATTTGTAGGTTCTTACAACAACATGGTTAAGAACGACCAACTTGTTAAAGAACAATGGGCCAACGTCGAAAACGTTTATCAACGTAGAGCCGACCTTATTCCCAATTTAGTCAATACAGTAAAAGGTTATGCTACGCACGAAAAAGAAACACTCGAAGGCGTAATGAACGCAAGAGCACAGGCCACTTCTATAAAAATTGATGCCAATAGTTTGACCCCCGAAAATATGGCGAAATTTCAAGAAGCTCAATCGGGTTTGACTCAAGCCATGTCGAAATTGATGGTGGTTATGGAAAAATATCCTGACTTAAAAGCCAATCAAAACTTCTTGGAACTACAAGCTCAATTAGAAGGTACAGAAAACCGTATCGCCACTGAGCGACGTAAATTTAACGAAACTGTAAAAGAATATAACAATACCATTTTAGGCTTTCCCAACACATTGTTGGCTGGCATGTATGGTTTTAAAGAGAAAGAATTCTTTAAAGCAGACGAAGGTGCTAAAACAGCTCCTAAAGTTGAATTTTAGTATTGTTAAGTTTGTAACCCATTATTAGGTCTGATGTAAAAAAAGCACAGACCTAATTTACTTTTAATAGTGAATAATAACAATCCATTTCCAAAAAAGTAAACGTATGTTCGATAAAGCATGGCTCAATGCCCAACAAAAAGAGATGATTATTTCGTCGATAAAAGCTGCAGAACTCAACACATCTGGTGAGATACGCGTTCATATCGAGAACCATTGTAAAATTGACGTTTTAGACTGTGCCACCCATTGGTTTGCGAAATTAAAAATGCACCAGACCGAAGGTCGAAATGGTGTTTTATTTTACCTGGCTATTAAAGACCGAAAGTTTGCAATTTTGGGCGATGCTGGTATCAATCAAAAAGTGCCAAGCGATTTTTGGGATTCTATTAAAAACCAAATGCAAGAAGAATTTCGTCAAAATCGCTTTGTCGAAGGACTCTGCCTAGGCATCGAACTCTCAGGGCATCAGCTTAAACAACATTTCCCATTACAAATTAACGACAAAAACGAGCTAAGCAATGAAATCTCTTTTGCATAAACTAACCGTCAGTATTGCTCTTTTATTTTTATCGCAACTCGCTTTTGCGGTTGACCAGAGCAAACCATTGTTTGAACAAACCGCCGTTTCGTCGCTGGTTCAAGACTATGCGAACCTCTTAACGCCCGAAGAAAAAAAGAACTTCGAAGTGCAACTCAATCAAATTAGTAGAGAAACTTCGAGCCAAATATTATTAGTAACTGTAACCGACTTATTTGGCTACGACAAAAACGACTACGCCTCCCGACTGGGCGAAGCATGGGGCGTAGGTGGTAAAAAAGACAATGGCGTCGTTATTCTAATTCTACCCAAAACCGACGAACACAAAGGCGAAATTTCGATTCAGACAGGATATGGCATCGAGGGTTTAATTCCCGACATTACAGCCGAACGAATCGTACAGCAAGAAATGATTCCCCAGTTTAAAAATGGACAATTTGGAGCAGGCATACAAGCGGCAATTGGCGTCATTGTTAAACTTACAAAAGGAGAATTTAAGGCCGACCAATACGGACAATCGGAATCGGACGGTGCAATGATTTTTATTTTTCTCGTATTCTTCCTGATTTTGTTTGTTATTTTAAAAGCCAAAAACAAAGGAGGCGGTCAGAATTTTGGCAGTACGGCTGCTGGACTAGGCGCTGCTAGCTTCTTGTTGGGAATGGGCAGACCATCGAGTGGTGGTTTTGGAGGGTTCTCGTCGGGTAGCGGCGGGTTTGGTGGATTTGGTGGTGGTAGCTTTGGTGGCGGCGGAGCTGGAGGAAGCTGGTAGAAGGGGA
>DYOK01000330.1 GCA_020720565.1 Acetofilamentum sp. | reverse complement strand
CATGGAATTTATCAGATTTAACCCTTAATTACCATACACAAAACAACAGACGAGTACGACAATTAAATTTCAAAAATATCGATTTCTCGAAAAACGGTATCGAAATTACTCGAATTCCGATGGATGAGAAAAAAGAACAAGATATTAAAGAGCTAAGTATCAAATAAGGTCTTCGAACTATCTATTTTATGACTATCTGATAATTACTGTAATAGTTAAATAAAATGTGATGTTATAATATTCTAAAAACTTAATTGCACACAAAATTCGAAAAAAAATGAAAGCGTCACAACTATTTCTTATTTTATTTTTTATATATAACATATCACCTTCTTATGCACAAACTAATGACAGTATAAAAATTACAGATGCACCAAGCAAGGGTAAAGTATATTTCTCGCCATTGCCCGTAATCGCAGCAAACCCAACTTTTGGTGTTATGTATGGATTGGCAGCATCAACCAGTTTGTTTGTTGGCGAACCTTCAAATACAAGAATGTCAACTTCCTTAGGTTCACTCACATATTCAACAAAAAAGCAGTTAATGTTCACCTTCAAATCCAATGTATATTTACCTAACGATAATTGGATTCTTTTGGGCGACTGGCGGTATTTCGACACTTCACAGCCAACCTATGGTTTAGGCACTGGCCCGCAATCGGCCAAACTTGCTGGCAGCGGAATTGAATACGAAGACGGAATTTTTTCCGAACCCATTCCAGATGCTCAAATGATGGAATTCAAATATATACGCTTTCACGAGACGGCCTTGAAGAAAATACGCCAAAACTTCTATGCTGGTATTGGCTATCATCTTGACTACCACTTCGACATTAATGACAATTTACTTAATTTGGATACTGCGAATAAGGTTATTACCAGTCATTACTTATATAGTAATGCTAATGGGTTTGATCCTGCAAAATATTCTTTATCAGGACTTTCGTTAAATCTGATGTACGATAGTCGCGACAATGCAGCAACACCTTATGAAGGCCGGTATGCATTAATTACATACAGATACAATCCTGAATTTACAGGTAGCACAAAGAACTCATCGAGTTTATGGGTCGAATATCGCGATTATTTTAAATTATCGAAAAAACCACAACCAAGCCATTTGCTTGCATTTTGGGTCTACGGTAGTTTTCAAACATCTGGCGATTTACCTTACTTAGATTTACCCGCTTTGGGTTGGGATCAGTTTGGTCGTTCGGGCAGAGCCTATACACAAGGTAGATTTAGAGGAGAAAGTCTCATGTATTCTGAACTGGAATATCGCGTTCATCTTTTGGGAACAAAGAAGAATCCAGACTTTTTTGGAGCGGTTGCATTTGCAAATATTTCATCTGCCAGCAATCAAGACGCAAACATCGACCTATTTCAATATGTAGAGCCCGGTTACGGCGTTGGATTACGTATCATGATGAACAAAACTTCGCGCACAAATATAACCCTAGATTATGCATGGGGTAGATATGGCTCACAGGGCCTTTTTCTAAGTGTTAATGAAACTTTTTAATTAAATAGTTTACGATGCGTTCTTACACAATAGTCATTGCTCTGATAATGCTAAGCATATTGGTTCAAGCACAAGAAACAGAAAAAAGCGACGACCATGTTTTAAAACTAAACCCCGACAATTATGATCTTATGGGGTTGTTTGCTAAAAAAGGTGCAAGTCCAAAGATTGACACCAATTGGGCAAAAACTAAGTGGTCAATTTTTCCAGCAATAGCAATAAACCCTG
>DYOK01000098.1 GCA_020720565.1 Acetofilamentum sp. | reverse complement strand
TGTCTTGCTGTGTGGTTCTGAAAGGAATGGATGTAATTTACGTTGAGCGATACTTTCTTTACATTATAGAAAAAAATTAAATAGGTCGAAGACCTTAGATATAATGTCATTATCTTTACAAACAAAAAAACGGATATGGAATTCGACAATACCAATGTGCTTTATAAAGTGTTAAAGTACGAGTTGTTTGCAACTATTGCTTTTGGCAGCACCTTTGGGGTGGCCTTCTTAGACATCTACAACAACCCCTACTTGCCCTTAAAAGGGTATCAATATGCCATCATTATTTTTCTGATTTTCTTTTTTGGTGGTTTTTTCTGGTATGGGCTTCATCATACCTATATTTCGGTCAACAATGCAGGCGAAGATATTATAATTAAGTATTTCAGGATTCTCCCCAAGTTTATTCGGCCAAAACCTAAAATGATTAAAATTCCTAAATCGACTTACCATAGTTACCAGATTGAACGTTCATTCTTTGGCCTGAGAAAAAACCTAATTTTACTTCAACGCACAAAAAAAGGCGTGGTTAAATATCCACCCATTTCGATAGGCTCGTTTAATGCCGACCAGATGAACAAATTGGAATTGATATTAAAGTAAATTCCCCAAAAAATCGTGGTTGCAAATTCAAAGGAATCAAAATATTAATTTGGGTGCTTAGTAAATACTTTATTAATAATTTTTTAAACCAAAAAATCTAAATATAACCAAATGTCTTCCCAAACCGATGTATTATTCGACTGGATGGTCTTAAGTTTTGTTCAAGGCATCGGAAGTGCTAATGCACGTCAGTTGGTGGCCTTTTTCGGAAGTCCTAAAGAGGTTTTAATGCAATCGAAAGAACAGCTCATTCGAGTGCCAGGTATAGGAAGCATCACGGCAAAGCAGTTTAATACCGACGACGCTTTTCGTAAAGCCGAATTGGAAATGAAATTTATCGAAAAGTATAAAATTGATTGTCATCTTTTTTTAGACGAAGACTATCCTTTTCGATTAAAGCAGTGCGACGATGCTCCAATTTTGATATTCAGCAAAGGTTCGCAAACGCCAACACACCGTGCTACAATTAGTATAGTGGGTACACGTTTGCCTTCGGAATATGGTAAACACCACTGCAAAAGAATTATATCCGAGTTAAAAGATTCTGGCATTAACCCCATTATTGTAAGCGGTCTGGCTCATGGAATTGACGCCTGTGCCCATAAGTCAGCACTCGAACTAGGGCTCACTACAATTGGTGTTTTAGCGCATGGGCTCGATCGAATTTATCCGGTCAATAACAAAGCTTTGGCTATGGAATTACTTCACAATGGTCGATTAATCACAGAATTTCCTCATGGTGTTTTCCCCGCGGCGGGTAATTTTATCAGCAGAAATCGAATCATTGCGGGCTTGTCCGATTTAACCATTGTGGTAGAATCGAAAGCCAAAGGAGGATCGCTCGTAACCGCTGATTTTGCGTTCGGATACAATCGAGAAGTGATGGCATTTCCTGGTCGCATTGGCGACGAACGCTCCGAAGGGTGCAATAACTTGATAAAGTATAATAAGGCGGGCTTATTGGCTACCGTAGACGATTTGGTTCGCCAAATGAACTGGGATTTAAAGCTGAAAACAAAACAAGCTAAGCAGCTCGATTTATTCAGTCAGCTCACAGACACTGCAAAACAATTACTCGATTGGCTCAGAGCACACCCCGATAGCACCATCGACGAAATCACCAAAAACTCTGGAATTCAACCCAAAGAAGTTCCTGCTACGCTGTTAGATTTGGAATTTGGACATTTGGTAAAAGTACTGCCTGGTAAAATATATCGCGTATTCTAATATAAAAAAAACCCCAATAGGGGCTTTTTTTATTACCGTAACAACTACAGTCAATTTTTTGAAATCCAAACACAAAATAAATTTTTGGATCGTATAATTTGAATTTACAGGTAGTTACTAAACTTACAAAATGGTCGATGACCTTATTTGTTGATTAACTTAAATTCAACCCTTCTGTTTTTTAACCGGCCAGCTTTTGTTTTGTTGTTCCCAATTGGGTTTTCAGGTCCATAACCGACTGTTTTAACCGATGCTTGATTAACACCTTTGGTGTATAAGTAAGCGGCAACGGCTTCGGCTCTGCGTTTCGACAATTTAACGTTATATTTATAATCGCCATCGCTCGATGCGTAACCACCAATTTCGACCATATAATTGTCGCAACCTTTTAAGAACTCGGCCAATTGATTCAGTTCGCCATGCGATTCTGGTAAAAGTTCAATTTTGTCGAAACCAAACCAAACATTTTGCAACTCGATAGGTTTACATTCACTATTTTGGTTCATGTCCAAATTGAGTACAAAGTTTTTGTTTTGATTATCGTTAGGGTTAATGCTTTCCGACAACATGGTGTATCCATTCGAAGTAATGTTGAGGGCGTAATTTTTACCTTTTGGAACAGATGCTAAGAATTCGCCAGTTTGTGGGTCAGATTTAACTTTAATAACTTCGTTGGTTTTGGTATCGGTAAAAGTTAAAACGGCAGGTAAAGACTTCCCTGTTTTTTCATCTTTGACATTTCCGCGAATCACAATATTTTCGGCTTCTTCGTCTTGATCCGATTCGGCAAATACATACATGTAAACATCTTGTTCGCCTAAAGAATTCAATTTTTGAGAAGAGAAATAGGCACGTGTTCCATCGGACGAAGTTACAAAAAACACATCGTCACCTGCAGTATTAACAGGATAACCAATGTTTTGTGGTTCATCCCATTCGCCAGAAGCATTCAAGGCACTTTTAAATATATCGAACCCCCCCATGGTTTTGTGACCTTCGGAGCTAAAATACATGGTTTTTCCGTCTGAAGAAATGAAGACGGCTTGCTCGTTAAATTTTGTATTGATAGTATTCGACAAAGCTTTAGCGTTTTTAAATCCGCCTTTGCCATCCGATTCGGCACGCCAAATGTCTTTTTGGCCTACACCACCAGGACGATTACTTACAAAATAAGCCCATTTATTATCGGGTGTAAAACTAATGGCATTTTCTTGATACTTTGTGTTGATGGGATCTGGTAATGCTACGGGAGTAGTCCATTTATCGCCTTCAAGTTTGCTTATCAAGATGTCGCCGTTATTATGTTTACCGTCGTATATGTAGAGTGTTTTACCATCTGCCGACAAACCAATTGTGGCATCGTGGTTTCGTGTATTGATAGGATCGCCAATGTTAACCGCATCTTGCCAGTTTCCATTCTCGTCTTTAGTAGCAATATAGACATCTTCGTAAGAACGACCTTGAGGGTCGACATCTTCGGGTATGCTGGTAGGTCTGCGAGAGGTAAAGAACATGGTTTTATCGTCGGCACTTACCAATGGGCTATGATCCATATATTTACTATTCACCTTTTTAAGATTAACCACCAAACCACCGACAAAGTTTTTGATTAATTCTTTGCCGTTTTCGCATTCTTCAATTTTGCGCGTGGCTTTGTCTTTCCATGTTGGTGCATCAGTACCTTCTACAGTATCGATAAATTTCTGATAGTGTTTAATCGCCTCTTCAAATTGTAGTTTAAACTGGAAAGCTTCGGCAATTCTGTACATCAATAGCTCGTCAACTTTGGGGTCTAATTGGTAAGCTTTATTGTAATGTTCGAGTGCATGAAAATGATCGTTGGCATAGTAATAACAAACGCCCATTTTATAATTGAGTTCGGCGTTGTCTTGAATCAGTTCATGAACTTTTTTGTAATTTTCGAGGGCTTTATCGTACCATTCGATGCCATCATCGTAATAATCATTTGCTTGAAAGTAATAATTTTGAGCAATCTCAAAATCTTCTTTAGAAGAAAAGTTTTCGACTTTTATGGCTTTATTAACTTGATTATAAGCAGTTAACGAAAATAAAAGTAAAGCGAATGTCAGTATTTGGGTTGTTTTCATCGCAATTTTTTTAAAAAAACAAATATAAAAAAAAGCCTGCAATATTTACTTATTGCAGACTGATTTTTTGATACTTACGTTAAATTAAGGTCTTTGACTTATTTTAAGGTGAGTGAACTAACTCATACTCAAAGAGAATTTTAGGTTAAAATTGGAGTTAATTGTTAGTTACTCAATACTTTAAACTCTACCCTTCTGTTTTGCTGACGACCATCTTCGGTATCGTTTGGTGCAATTGGCTGATCGAACGCATATCCTTTTGATTCTAAGCGACTAGCAGGTATACCTTTTTTAATCAGATAGTCAACCACAGCCTTAGCTCTATTACCTGAAAGCTTTTCGTTGGTCACTCTTGAACCTTGATTATCGGTATGTCCAGAAATCTCGACTCGCATATTGGGGAATTGGGTGAGCAATTCGTAAAGTCTGTCCAATTCGGGGAAAGATGTGGAGCGAAGGGTAGCTTTGGCGTAATCGAAGAAGATATTTTTAAGTACAATCTTGGTACCTACAGCCATTTTGCTCAACATAATGTCTTTATATATTTCTTGGTAATTGGTTGCTGTTGGAATATCGAAGTTTTCGGAGTGGAATAAGTAACCTTCGGATTTAACAGCAATGCCATAGTTTTTACCCGATGGAAGCGAAACTAAATATTTACCAGAACTTTTATTTGATTTTTGAATCGAAATGACTTCGTTTTTCTCGTTATCGACAATCTCAATTTCGGCTTCTACAGGTTCTTTGGTGAATGCATCGAGCACGGTACCTTTTAAAATGGTTAAGCGCATGGTTTGTACGGCTACCGACTCTTCCATAAAAGTTTCTGAAATGGGGTTGGCAATACTGGCAATCAGGATATTGTCGTTACTTTGAACCAATGGTTTTTCTGGTCCTAAAAACGTGATCATATAAATATCGTGGCTTCCAAAACCACCTTCTTTGTCAGATGCATAATATCCGTGCTTACCAGAGCCACTCATTACAAAGAAACGGTCATCTCCAGCAGTGTTTATGGGATAACCTAAGTTCTCGGGTTCGCTCCATAGACCGTTGTCTTGCAATTGTGTTTTAAAGATGTCGAATCCACCCATTGATCCTTTACCGTTGGAGTTAAAAAATAAGGTACGGCCGTCGGGATGCATAAACACGTCGCGTTCGTCATACTCGCTGTTGATGGTGTTGCTCAAGTTTTGAGGTTCGCCCCATCGTTGCTTTTTCTCGTCCCAGTATGAAATAAAGATATCATGTAAACCCAAATTGTTTTCTGGATTATCGGTCACAAAATACATGGTTTTGCCATCAAATGAGAAACTAGCAGCCGATTCGTGTCCGTCGGAGTTAATATTGCCCATTTCACGATCGCGTGGGGTGGTCCACTCGGTTCCTTCTAGTTCGGCAACTAAGATGTTACCTCCGTCGCTTTTGCCTTGGAATGTAAATAGTTTTGAACCATCGCTTGATAAACCAATTGTGGCGTCGTTATCGCTGGTATTGAGCGGCTTGCCCATGTTTTTGGCGATGTCCCAGTTGCCCGATGCATTGCGGTATGCGATATAAATATCTTCGTTAAAATTACCATCGAGCTCCGAGCGCTCGCCGCCTGTCGTGCCTTCGCGACGTGAAGTGTAAATAACCATCGATTCGTCGGCTGTTATGAGCGGACTATAATCGGGGTAAGGGCCATTGATGCTTTCGCCCACATTGTCGATAAATACGCGAATAGGATTGACCACTAGTTTTTTGCCAATTTCGCATTCTTCTATTTTTTTGCTTAAAACTTTGCTTTTTTCCGACAAATCTTTTGGCGATAATTGGCGCTTGTAGGTGTTGTATTCTGCAATTGCTTCGTCAAATTTGTTATTTAGATGCAGGCCTTGGGCAAGATTGTAATGGATATCCGGTGCTACAAAGGCGTTTAGTTTAACCGCTTTTTGGGAAAATTCTAGAGATTTTTCTCTTTGAGTAGATTTTAAATAGCAAACGCCAATTTTATAGTTTAGATCAGCATTGTTGGGGTTAAATTGATTAGCCAGTAAAAAAAACTCAACGGCTCGCATATAACCACCATAATTGGCCAATTCGTATAGTTCGTTACCTTCTTTAAGGTTGTCCATGGCTAATTTGTACCCTTCTTTGTCGTTGGGAAAGTTTTTCTTTTCGAAAGCGAGGTCTTGCTGTGCCCATACGGTTTGCAAGCTCATCAATATCAATAATGTATATAGGATTGTTTTCATTTGTATCGATCTTAAATTAGTTTGTATTAATGACAGCCGCCTGTATAGTTTTTGGCCTGTTCAACGCCTAAATCGACTGCTTTTTGCCAGTCGGCACAAGCCCCTTTTTCGTCGCGAAGCATTTCTTTTGAGGCTGCTCTGTTCATATAAGCAATGCCATAGTTAGGGTCTAATTTAATGGCTACGTCATAAGCTTCGACAGAGCCTTTGTAATCTTTGGTTTTATGTTTGGCATTACCAAGATTATTGTAAGCAAAGGCATAATCTTCTTTGAGCATAATCGATTTGTTAAAATCTTCGATGGCTTTGGCATATTCGCCCATTTGATAATAAACACTTCCTCTATTGTTATAGGCCAAATGGAAGTCGGGTTTCACTTTGATGGCCATGTTAGCAGCACTAATGGCCCCTTGATAGTCTTCTTTTTTTGATTTGGCAATACACAAATTGTCGTATGCTAGAGCCAATTGAGGGTCGATCATGGTGGCTCGTTCGTAGTCTTGAATGGCACCAGCCCAATCTTCTTTTTTTCGTTTGGCACTGCCTCGGTCGTTGTATGCAAAGGCATGTTTGCCGTCTTTTTCGATGGTTTTGGTAAAGTAGCTGATGGATTCGTCGTACTGTTCTTTTTGGAATTGCAAAACGCCAATAAAGTAGAATAAATTAGCCTCGACATATCCTTTGGTTTCTGCGTTGAGAAAACTGGCAAGTGCTTCTTCGTTTTGGTTTTGATATTGATGAACACGTCCTTTTATGTAATAGGGCTCACCCAAATCTGGCGACAATGATATCGCCTTATCTAAATCTTCGATGGCCAATTGGTAGTGTTTCATTTCCATTTGAGCACTACCACGGTTTAAGTAGGCTTTTGCAAAATTGGCGTCGAAACCCAAAGCTACAGTAAATTTGTGAATGGCTCCTTCGAAGTCTTTTTGTTTAAAGAGCTCTGTACCTTCGTTATAGGCAATTTGAGCGTCCTGTCCGGCGACAACTACTAAGGTAGAGTCGACTGGTTTCTGAGCGAATAATTCTACCGAACCTATCGCTATACCGACCAGTAATACTAAATACTTTTTCATATACTGTGTTAATTTGTAACTTGCTTTTAAACAAGTAGGGACTAATAATGTTAAGTGAGTAATAATAGTTCAGCAAAATAGATAAAAAATATCAAATTCGGCGGTCTTTTACAAAAATTTTGCCAATCATTCCATCATTGTGTCGATATGTTTTTCTTTTTCAGCTATTTGTGTAAATGGAAACCAAGAGGTTTTTGATTTTACGTTTATGGATTTTGAGTTGGAGCACCCAATTTAAAATAATATTGTGCACTATCTATTTTCCCAATCATTTGATAAGTAACGCCAATATTAAGTGCAATTTGTTTATCGTTTGGATCCAAAGCATAGGCTCTTTGCATGGCAGGCAAAGCTTTTTCGTACATTTTACTCATGCCGTATGCTACGCCTAAGTCTTTAAAAACCTTGCTGTTGTTAGGGTTGATCGCTTTGGCATATTCCAAATATACAATGGCACTGTCGAGTTGGTTTAAACCTCGGCCATAAATGTTGCCAATTTGATAATAACTTTCGAAATGCCGAGGATTGTATTTAAGGTACTTTTTGTAAAACTGAATCTTTTGCTTCATGTCTAAACTATCGCTTAAGATAAGTGTCCAATTTTGTTCAACCAGTTTATGCGAGGGGTTTTTAATCAGAATTTTCTCATAAGCTTGCCATGTGCCGTCAAAATTTTTATTGTATTTGTAATGGGCATTACCAAGTAAAAGTAATGCATCGACATAAGTAGGATGAATCTCGACGGCTTTTTCGAGATATGCTAAGGCTTGTGCCAGATGCTGGTGGTTAAATTGCTCTAATTTTAATTTTAAATTGGCATTAATTCCACCTTCTAAAAGTGCTTGTTTGTCAGCGTCTCTCAAATTTGAGCTTTCGATGGTTTCGGCCATAAGCTTAAAGTTTTTTGGACTCTCACGTAATACTTTCTCGAATTTTTCGACTTCTTCGATCATCTTACCTCCTGCCGAAGTGTTGCTTTTTGCACTTCCTTTAGAGGTGAGCACATCGGTTGTAAACAACATGTAATCGTTAGCCCAAGCTTGATTTCGTGCCACCGTTTGTGCTCCAAAAGGTAAAATAACCAAGATGACAAGCATGTAAGTCAGTGGTTTTGCCCAAGTTTTAGGTTGAGACATCAACCAATGTAAAGCCCATATCAGGCCAATGGCCCATCCTATCGAAGGCATAAACATAAAACGCTCGCTCATAAATGTACCGATAGGGAACAAAACATTCGACACAATTGAAAAGCTTAGGGCGTAAAATAAAATGGCGTAAGACCAAACTGATTTTCGTTTCCAGCCTTTAATGGCCCAAAATAGCAATGCCAAATGTATGATAATTGACCCGATAACCAATGGATTGGCAAATGTGGTCAGGCTCACATGGTAAGGGTAGTAGTCGAAGGTTAGTGGATAGGGAATCCATAATAATTTAAGATACCAAGATAATGTCAGTATAATGGTGGCCCACTTTTGATTAATTGTAGCGCCCAAAAATGAATCGTTCATTAATTCTTGTGGAACCGAAGCTCCGGTTTGAGCAGGTTCCCCCATAATAGATTGACGCATGAGCAAGAAAATGATGGTGGGTATAGCAAAACCTAATATTGGTACAAGCCATTTTTTAGTATCGATATTGGAAAAAAAGTGGAATGTTAATGGAATGATTAGCACAAAAGTGATGGCCATTTCTTTTGATAAAAGGGCAAGGAAAAATGCAAATAACGAAGCCAAATAGTACCATTTGTTGTTTTTTTCGAAAAATAGCCACAAATATTTAACACTAAGCAAAGCCCCTAGCAATGTAAAAATCTCGTCTCGGCCTTTGATATTAGCCACCACTTCGGTATGCAGCGGATGAACTAGCCAAAGCATAGCGATAGACATGGCCACAAGATGCAGCGGATTGCCCATGACTTTTTGCTTGAGTATGAGTAGCATTAACTGATACAAAACGATGGCGGTCAAGGCATACAATAAAATATTGAGAAAATGACTAATGGCAGGGTTGAGCCCAAACAATTCGTATTCGATGGCGAAGCTGATGAGTGATAGTGGACGAAAACGACCACCTTCTACCAAATTCTTTTTAACACCAAAAAAACCCGTAAATAATTCGGTGGTGAGTATTTCGTCGATACCGTCGAATCCTTGTTTTACAAAACTATTGTCGGTTATTACTATAGCGTCGTCGAGGGCGTATTGATGCGACAAAGTGTTAAAATACAGCACAAACGACACCAAAATTAAGAGGACAAATGCATTTAGTTTTGAGCTAAGCCATTTTTCTATCATATCAAAAAAAATAAATTTAAGGCCTTCGACCTATTTAATATATTTGTAACTAGATGTTTATCAGTTATCTGACTTGATTAAATACGACATTAAATTAATCTAAGTACTTAAAAATATGTTTATCAAAGTTTAGATTCGAATTTACAAAAGTGCAAATATTTAACTAACTAGCATTATTATGACAAACAAAAAGCGCAAAAATCGATTAAAAACACTGATACATAATAAACTAG
>DYOK01000329.1 GCA_020720565.1 Acetofilamentum sp. | reverse complement strand
ACATGCAGACGTTAAACGAAAACGAAATTAGCATACTAAAGATTGGGATAACAGAGTAATCAATTAGTATATTAGCACAGAAAAATAAAGAATTAATCGACAAATTGATATTGTAGTTCGCTTAGAATAGTGATAATGAGTTAAAAATGAGGTTTATAAACAAAGTGTAATCTTTAAAATCCGAAATGTAAATGGAATCGAAAATATTAAGTTCAAGCCAATTGCGCGAAGCCGACCAATACACCATTAAGCATGAGCCCATTAGCTCGGTCGATTTAATGGAGCGTGCAGCTACAAGCTTGTTCGACCACTTTGTTACAATTTTTAATAAAAATCAAAAGATTGCGATAATTGTGGGGTCGGGGAATAACGGCGGCGACGGACTCGTTTTGGCTCGATTGCTTGTGCAAAATGGATATGAGGTTTCTGTATTCGAAACAGGTACAAGTGCATCTTTTTCAATGGATTATATTCATAATCGGGAACGTATAATTCAGTTTGGATTGCCCTTAAACTCGGTGTGGAATCAAGCGGTCGATTGGGCGAAGTACGATGTTTGTGTCGATGCATTGTTTGGCTCGGGACTGAATCGGCCTGTCGAAGAACCCATTTCGCAATTAATATTAGATTTAAACCGACTTGCTAAAAAGATTGTGGCCATCGATATCCCTTCGGGACTGTTTGCCGAAGAAAATAACATTGCGGAGCAGCATATTATAAAAGCACATTATACGTTTACATTTCAAACGACGAAATTGGCTTTTCTTTTCCCTGAAAATGAACAATTTATTGGACATTACACCGTGATCGATATTGGGCTACATCCCGATTTTATGCAACAGGTGGCGAGCCCATTTAAATTACTACTGGCCAATACTTTGAATGTTCAGAAGTTGAATCGCAGCAAGTTTGCGCATAAAGGCTCGTTTGGTCACGTAGGAATATTTGCAGGCAGTCCCGGAAAGATGGGGGCTTCTTTGCTGTGCTCAAAAGCTTGTTTGAGTGCTGGGGCAGGATTGGTAACTGCGTTAATTCCCGAAACTTTCGACGCTTTTTTTTGGTCGTCGGCACCAGAAATAATGACTAAACCCTATGCCGTACCGACTAATTTTCAAGCGTATAATAAAGATTTCCCATTCACTGTAATGGCTTGTGGCCCTGGTATTGGAACCGATTTATTGGCCTACCAATTTTTAAAAAACATGATGTCAAAAACCAGCCAGCCCATGGTTTTAGATGCTGATGCACTCACCTTGTTGGCTAAGCACCACGAATTGTGGACTCACTTGCCCAAAAACAGTATTTTAACCCCACATTTAAAAGAATTGGAACGCCTTATTGGTCGATCCGACAACCATTATGATCGTATCAAAAAAACGGCTCAGTTGGCTCAATTACATCAGGTTTATATTCTGATTAAAGGTGCTAACTCTTGTGTGGTCAGCCCCGATGGGACATTTAATTTTAATACAACAGGAAATTCGGCAATGGCCACAGCAGGGAGTGGTGACGTGCTTACTGGAATTGTTGCAGGATTTTTGTCGCAAGGCTTAAATCCTTTCGATGCGGTTTGTTCTGCTGTTTATATACATGGCATGGCTGGCGATATCGCGGTACAGCATAATGGACACGGTTTAATTGCCAGTCATTTAATTCAAAATCTGGGTTTGGCTATCCAGAAGGTTTTGAATTTTAACTCAGATTCTAAGACATTTTTAAAAGTATAACCAAATAGCTAACTTTAAACCCACA
>DYOK01000097.1:6256-9806 GCA_020720565.1 Acetofilamentum sp. | reverse complement strand
ACTTTGCTCATGTGGCCCAAGACCGTTTTGGGGTCGAAGCCAACTGCTATGCATTTTTAACACCTTCAAACGGATTGTATTTTCCTCCGGCTTTAATGCAAAATTTAAACACCGGGTCGGTTTCGGTATGGGTTAATCTAAGTATTTCAGGAGGATATAGGCCAATTATTACCAATAATGCATTTTCGTTTTATATCGAAGATAATATCCCCAAAATAAAAATAAATGGAACCGAATATTCTGACGGTAACACTCAAACAACAGATGTCGGGACATGGCAGCATTTTGTGATCACTTGGGGTAACGGTGCACTTACCATGTATGAGAACTCTTCCCCAATAGATACCATAAACAGTTTTACTGAAACAATTAATTCAACTTCGGGCATTTTGTTAGGTCACAATTCGGTAACTGACTCGCTTTACGGTCGCATCGACGACTTTAGGGTTTACAATTGTGCCATAGACACCAACGAAATTCAAACCCTATTCCACGAAGGATTTTATGGATATGGTGAATTTACAAGTGAATGCTTGGATTTTAACAACAATTTGCTTCCATTCGGTTGGTCTTTGGATGGAAATACGCAAGGAGCCATCGAAAATGGTAAATTTCGGACCACTTATGTTACTTACGAAGACGATGTCGCCGAGTTACATAAAGTTGGCAATATGCCCCAAAATCTTGACAGTGTTATTATTCAGTGGGATGCCATGGTTAACTCATGCGAGCCGTATCATTTTACAGGCGTAGGTTTAGGAATAGGCGATACCGCAAAAGCATTCTTTGTGCACAACCAATCGATGATTCGCGATTTTGGTATTATTGGTTTGGGTGGAGATGAAACTCCGCAATTTCTTCGTACCGACAGTTCTGTTATTTCACAGGGATTGTATCATAATATCTTGGTATTAACCAATCATAACATATATTTTAAAGCCTATAAAACCACCAATCCGAGCATCGTTCCGTTCGAAATGAATTTCGATCCATACACTGTAGCCGCAGACTACTCGCTGAATCTGATTCACGAAATAGTTTTAATGCAACGTGCTGGTTCGACCGTAAGCAATAACTGGATGGACAATGTATGTATCAGTTTAGTATTTCCTCCCGACGAAGGAGCTTGTTTAACGGCCAATTATCGGTTCGATAACAACACAAACGATGCATCGGGTCATGTTTTAGATTTGTTTAATTCTGATTTTGCGAATCCTGTCGATTTTACTTATAATCGCTTTGGATATCCAGGATCTGCAGTACATTTTTCCGACGAACCGCAATTGTTGGTTTCTAATTTTCCAGGAGTACCGCTTATACATGGCGATGTGGTGGTGAGTGTTTGGGTAAAACCATCGGTTTATGGTTTTGGAACTTCTGCCGATACGGCTATTATTTTCGAGAACTATTGTCCCGAAGGTGGTTCGAGTATTGTCTTAGGCATAATAGACAGCACAGGAAAAGCGTTTTTTGGTCATGTACATGGAGCGAATTTTAGTTTCGGTTTTAGTCAAGCATCGATTCCCGTAAATCAATGGACGCATATTGTGATGCAGAGAAACGCAAATGATAATAAATATGATTTATACATCAATGGATTACATGACCAAGAATATCAATATAACGCCTCTAATATACCAATTCAGTCTTGTACCAATGGAGCAGGTTTTGTGGTTTCGTCGGATACTAGCCATTCTCAATTTAATTATTCCGGAGACTTAGATGAGCTTAAAATCGGGGGCTGCTTGCTAACTCCTGTACAAATCGATTCTTTGTATCATGTAGGCGGATGGCCAGGTGTCATGTGCGAGGATATGGCTATTACGCTTACGCTTACCAATGCAGCTTGTGGTGAAATGAATGGTAGTGCAAGTCTCGATTGTGGAGCTCAACCAATTCGTGTTGAATGGAGCAATGGTGATACTGACTATTTTGCAGGCAACTTGTCGGCTGGGGTTTATTCGGTTCAAGTTACCGATACGGTTTATGGTTGTATGCAGAATCAGTTTTTTATGATTAACAACAACGGAGGACCAAGTTTAAGCTTGACGCCAACCCATTTAACATGCTTTGCATCACACAACGGAAGTGTGAGTTCTGTGACTTCGGGTGGAACCGGTCCATTACAATATTTATGGTCGACAGGTGCTCAAACTACCAATATTTCCGGATTAGCAGCTGGTAACTATGCTTTAACGGTAAGCGATGCCGCAGGTTGTATGGTGAGCCAGTCGGTGCAAGTAACCCGCCCTGCACAACTTAGTGCCACTTTCGAAACGGTTAACTCCACTTGCGGTAATGCCGAGGGAAGTATTACGGCTACTATCAGTGGCGGTACACCCGATTATGAATACAACTGGTCTAACAGTGGAACATCGAACTCAATTATCGACCTATCGGCACAAAATTATACACTTACTGTAACAGATGGAAATGGTTGTGCTCGAACCTTTGCAACAGGAATCAGCGACAGCGGTGCACCAAGCGTGTGGCTCGATTCCACTCAATCGGCCTATTGCGGTGGGCAGGGTGCAATTTATGTCAACGTAACTGGAGGGTCGGGGACTTATACTTATGCATGGTCGAACAGCACCGGTAATCAAGATTTAGAAAACGTTGAGCCTGGCGAATACTGGCTTACCGTAACCGATGGCTCATGCCAAACCATGTTCTCGGCCGAGATGCCTTTTGTGTATCCTCAAAAGCAAGAAATTTGTGTGGTTACAGTAAACGAAACCAATGGCAAAAACTTGGTGGTGTGGGAAAAAGCTCAAAGCAGCGGTATCGACCATTACAATGTGTATCGCGAGGGTTGGGTCGCCGACGAATACAATTTGGTGGGCACCGTACCATTTGCCGATATGAGCGAATTTACCGACCCGTCGGCCAGTCCGTTCAATCGCTCTTGGAAGTATAAAGTTTCGGCTGTCGATGCTTGCGGTAACGAGTCGGAATTGAGCTCGGCACATAAAACCATACACTTGGGTATAAGCTTAGGCTTAGGAGGGACTATCAATTTAATGTGGGACGATTATGCCGGATTCAGCTATCAGACCTTCTTTATTCGCCGTCACACCACAGCCGATGGATGGTTAGATATCGATGCCATGCCTACGTATTTGCACTCTTATACCGATAACCCGGCAAATTTGTACGGTTTATGGTATATGGTAACTGTGGCTGCTCCCGGAGCGTGCGTACCCACTTCGCAAGACAGAGCCTCAGGTGGACCATATTACCAATCTACTTCTAACCTCGAAGACGAAGGTGCCATCGATGTACAAATATCACAGGTTAAAACCAAACATATGGTTTTATTCCCCAATCCCAATAACGGGCAATTCCTTGTCGGATTTAAAGGCATAGAATCGGGAACTGTTCAGATATTCGATATGAGCGGACGTTTAATCAGCCAATCGGAATTTAACCAAACCGACCGTTGGTTTAACGAAAAACAATTATCGCAGGGCATTTACACCGTTCAAGTTCGAACCTGCAATGGACTCGATACCGTAAAAATGATAGTGGAGTAGAAGGGGATTGATGATTG
>DYOK01000097.1:0-6156 GCA_020720565.1 Acetofilamentum sp. | reverse complement strand
ATGATTTGTTTGTCCCCACTATACTCGTGGTAGGCAGAGAATCGGGCTTAATACGTGGTGCATTATCAATTTTTAATTTTTAATTTTTAATTTTGAATTCAGCATTCATAATTCATAATTCATAATTCAAAACTCATAATTGTATTAACTTTTGAATGGATTAGAATTTTGATTTGTATTGTTTGAAAAAAGGGGTAATTGCAGGCTATTGAATAGATATTGACGATAAAAATGGAACACGAAAACAGATAAAATTCAATCTAAAAAGTAATGCACAACTGTGGTATTTCAATCTGGTATAAATGGAATCATTGACATCCATTATTTATGTACTGAGCGTTGGGGTATGGGACTACTTGACTTTGGGATATTAATAGCAATCATATTCTTTAATATTTCTGGAATTTTTTTAAATACTGGAGGATTATTTGTGATTGATTTTATTCACACCGTCTAGTAGCTTACTTATTACTCTTAATAAATAATTTAGATGGAAATGGGAAATTAATATCATATCATGGGCAAAAAAACCAAATTTTATTTTAACTTTGACATTTATTAATAATAATCAAAAACAAATGACTATGGAAAATCAAACATTTCAAACTGAACAAAAAAGTGACAAAGGCTTTGTGCCAATGATTCTATTCTGCTTATTTCTCGGAGCATTTGGTGTTCACAGATTTTATGCGGGTAAAATTGTTACTGGAATAGTAATGCTCTTGACTCTAGGGGGACTAGGAATCTGGTCATTCATAGACTTAATCATGATTGTTACTGGAAATTTTAAAGATAAAAATGGGCTTACAATAAAAAATTAACTTGTCCTGCCAGCCAATATAGGTAAGCGTGGGATAGTGATTACAATCAGTATCCTGTTCTCAGTTCAACGTTTTTCTCTGAGGATAGGAATGACACCGAAATCCACGCCTACCCATACTGGCGATACATTCTGTTAGCTCCATTTATTATTATTTGTTCTGGCTTGTGCACAAAAAAATAAGCTGTTCCCAGTTTTGAGAACAGCTTTTCAAAATACAAGAGGGGGAGTTAAAGTCCTTCGGTATATTGTAATCAGAAATATTTAACTTGTTGAGCTTAAATTAGATTCAAGTCGCTTAAACACGATTCGATTATCGAGAACGTATGTTCGATATCGTGGTCAAGGCCAACAGAGTAACGCACTAAACCTTCCGAAAGTCCCATTTTATCTTGAATCGATTGGGGTACCTCCGACGAAGTGCTGGTGCCAGAGTTGCTGAACAGTGTTTTAAAATAACCTAAACTAACGGCTAAATAACCCACGCCACGTTGTTGCATAAATGCCATAAAGTCGCTGGCTTTTTCTTTGGTACCCAAGTCGATAGAGATCATTCCGCCATAGCCATAAGCTTTATTCATGGTTTGGGTCATAATATCATGTTGTGGATGGTCTTTACATCCTGCATAGTTCACTTTTAAGCCCACTTCTTTAAATCGTTTGGCTAAGTACATCGCATTGCTGCTGTGTTGTTTCATGCGCAAGTGCAATGTGAACAGGTTTTTGTGAATGCTAGAGGCTCTGAATGTATCAAGTACAGGACCTAACAACATGGCGGTTCCATTGTTCAAATCGATTAATGCATTGATAAACTCGTTACTTCCGCATATTGCCCCAGCGGTGGTGTCGTTTTTACCATTAATAAATTTGGTCATACTGTAAACCACCACATCGGCACCCAATTGAATTGGCGAGAAAATCATGGGTGTAAAAGTGTTGTCGATCACCAATTGGGCATGATGTCTGTGGGCAATTTTTGCTAATGTTGGTACATCGGATATCTGTAACAAAGGATTGGTCATGGTTTCGGTATAGACCACTTTGGTGTTGGGACGTATGGCTTTTTCGACTTCGTCGTGATTCGAAATATCGACAAAACTCACTTCGATGCCCATAGCGGGAAGCCAATTTTTAAAAAACGCAAATGTGCCACCATATGTGGTCATGCTCGATACAATGTGATCGCCTGTTTTACAAAGTTGCAAAATGCTGGTGGTAATAGCCGCCATTCCCGATCCGGTAACCCAAGCTGCCTCAGAGCCTTCCATAGCTGCTAAAGATTTGCATAATTCTAAATTGGTCGGATTCCAATGACGTGAATATAAAAAGGCTTGATGCTCGCCGTTAAATGTTTCGGTCATTTGCTTACCGCTTTCGAAAGTAAACGTGGCCGAATCGCTGACCGAAATATTGACACCATGTTGGTTGTCGTCGTGTGCCGATTGCAATAGGGCAGTGGCGGGATCGAAATGTAATTTGTCCATAATTTTATTGTGTTGTTTGAAGTAATTAATTCTATTTTTATTCATTTGCAATGATAACGAATTTGAAAGTAAATACACAAAATTTACAACTGTTTTACATCATATTATCAAAAAATACATAAATTTGTAAGTGATTAAGATGATTTGGTTATAAAATAACATATTTTGTAATAAAAAACAACGATGGAATTAAAAATTGACAGTTTAGACCGCAAAATTCTTAGAATTTTGCTCGAAGATGCCCGAACCTCGTATTTGGAAATTGCACGCCAATGTCACATTTCGGGAGCAGCGGTACACCAGCGAATGCAAAAAATTAATAAAAGTGGATTAATTGATGGGGCACATTTGCAAATAAAGCCTGCCCATTTTGGGTATCAAACCTGTGCATTTATTGGTTTGCAAGTTAATATTCTCAACTCTCGATCTCACGACGAGGTGTTCCAGAAAATTCTTAAAATTCCTGAAGTGGTCGAATGCCATCACATTACGGGTAAATATTCGCTCTTGCTTAAGGCATACACCAAAACCAACGAGCAGCTTAAAAATTTGATTGTCGAAAAGTTACAATCGATTCCCGAAGTGGTGAGTACCGAAACTTTTATTTCTCTTCAAGAGGGTTTCGATCGTGTTTTACCAATCGACTAAGCGATATCGAGTGTTTTTAAGGCTTGGCTTTTATCCTTAATAAATTCGGCTAAGTCTTGCTCTAGTTTGTGATAGAAAACAATAAGCCGTTCGCCATATTCGGTAATTTCGGCTTCGCCACCATTTTTGCCGCCACGTTTTAAGATGACAACGGGCGATGCGGCTAAGGTGTTGATTTGATTGATACTATACCATGCTTTGCGATACGACATACCCATCTCTTCGGCAGCTTTCCGAAGCGACTTTAGGTTTTTAATTTTGCAGATAAGTGCCAATTTGCCCGAACCAAATAATGGCGTTTCGCCAGAGTTTATCCACAATCGACCTTGTATGGAGTATGAGATTTGGGGCATGATAATGTATTTTAAATACCAAACGAAATAAATAATAACAATAAAGTAGTAACCACAATACCTCCATAAATGACACCGACTAACGAAAAACCGAAGAAACGTTGTCTTTTAATGATGCCGACTAGTCCAAGCACTAGAGCCGCCACACCAAATATTCCAACAAGTACGTGTCCGGTATCTCCGCTATACAACAATATTAATTGTGCGGTAATAGCCGATGCAAAAGACATTATGGATATTGTGGGATTGTCTTTTTGAGGTTCGGAGTCGAAACTATTAGAATGGTTTGGTGCAGATTCTGTATTCTCGACGATCTGCCGTTCGCTAATAAGTTCAGCATCTTTAAATACATCTTTTGATCCATCGGGATACTGAATCAGAAAAACACTCGATTTGGCAATGCTTAACAATGAATCGCTCGTTCCATGGCACGAACGGTATTTAATGTCTTTGGGGTTAACTTCTACAACTTTGCATTCGAATTCCTCGCCGTCTTTGAGCACGATAACATCGCAATTTGCTTGGTTTTCGGCTTGGTTCGAACTTTTGACCATGTTGGTATCGGGTGTGGGTTGCGTATCGTTACTGCAAACCAAGTTCGATCGCTTGATTTCCGAATAGTATTGTGCAAATGCCTTTTTAGGGGACTCAGACCTTTTAGACTGCGTATTGGTATTGATTTTTTCGTTTTTAAACCCGATATGATAGCCCTCGTTATACAATCGGTTTTCGATGGTGCACGATGAAAAGCTTAATACAATCAATAACAGAAAAGTGCTTAATTGTACCAAATATTTAGTATTCATGTTCCATCTTTTTAGATTCTTTTTCGTTCTGGATGTTGTTTATTATTGAAAAACTTTAACAATATTATTTTTTGGTGTTTAATTTTGTAAAAAACTACAATTTGCCTCATTAATACAAATCCCCGAATATTTAATTTTTCATTCTCAAGCGAACCGATTTCCGAAAATTCACTTAATATGTCAAGAAAATCGTACGTTTTTTTAACAAATGCCCTTGTAACGGATTCGCCCCATTCATGGTTTAAATATTCAATGATTCGATCGAAATCTTTATCGGCAGTTTTCGACCAATAAATAGTTAAAGCCACTTCTTATGTTTGTTTAGAATTTCGTGTTGTGGAATTAAATTGGAATCTTCATTCGATTCAAAATCTGCACGTTCCAATTCATTCCGATCATCCGAATTTAATCTGCTCCAAAGTGTACCATCTTTGTTTTCGTCCATTTTAAGCATAATGGAATAGAATTTTGATAAAGCATTTTCGTTGTTAAATGAATCAATCAACTGATGGAAACTATTTCTCAATTCGATGGTGTTCATATTGTTTTTTTTCAAAGATATAAAATTAACAACTGAAATTCAATATGTTAAAAAAATATTACGCTAGATATTTTTAATTTTGATTCGGCACCGATGTGTATTTTTTATTAGACCTATAAATCTCGTATATGACCTCGTTGTATTTTGAAAATATAAGTATCTAATAACCTTGTAGTTATAATCTATTAAACTAGGTAAGTATTCCAAACTAAATGATCATGCCTGCCGCCACAGTTTCGTTGGTACCTTCGTCAATCAATATAATGCTTCCAGTGTTTCGGTTTTTCGAATACGAATCGTAATGCAATGCTTTTGTTGTTCTAATTTTGATGCGTGCAATGTCGTTCATTTTAACATCTTTGTCGTCAAAATCTTTATCTAAAGTGTTTACATTGATTTTGTTAACCACTTCGTTTATTACACAGCGGGCATCATTCGAAGTGTGACGTATGGCGTATTTACCTCGTAATTGCATAGGTTTTTCGTTAAACCAGCATATCATCATATCGATATCTTGGTTGCTTTGGGGCAATTGATTCTTTTTAGCAATCATATCACCTCTACTGATATCGATTTCGTCTTCCAGAACTATGCTTACCGACTGGGGCGGATAGGCTTTAACAACATCCGTTTTTTCGAATTCAACAATTTGTTTAATTTTCGATTCGAAACCCGAGGGCAATGCGACAACGGAATCACCTACTTCGAATACGCCACCGGCTACTCTGCCGGCAAAGGCTCTGTAATCGTGATATTCGGTTGTTTGCGGTCGGACTACATATTGCACCGGAAAACGGGCATCGTGGTAATTTTGGTCGCTGCCGATGTGGATGTTTTCCAATAAATACATCAAAGTAGGGCCTTGATACCAATCCATTTTGGTAGAGCGATCGACCACGTTATCGCCTTTTAAAGCACTGATGGGCACAAAGCGAATGTCGTGTACATTAAGCTTACCAGAAACGGCTTCGTATTGCTTTTGGATGTCGTCGTAGATATTCTCGTTATAATCGACCAAATCCATTTTATTCACACAAATGATGATGTGTGGAATTTGCAAAAGAGAGGCAATAAACGAGTGTCGTAATGTTTGCTCGATAACGCCTTTTCGGGCATCGATAAGAATTAGAGCCACGTTGGCGGTCGATGCTCCGGTAACCATGTTACGGGTGTATTGCGTATGCCCCGGGGTGTCGGCAATAATAAACTTACGTTTTGGGGTTGCAAAGTATCGGTAAGCCACATCGATGGTAATCCCTTGTTCGCGTTCGGCACGCAATCCATCGGTCAAAAGTGCCAAATTAACTTCGGTTTCGCCCGATTTAGCACTGGCACGTTCAATGGCTTCCATTTGATCTTCGAAAATGGCCTTGCTGTCGTACAACAATCGACCAATTAGCGTGCTTTTGCCGTCATCTACACTTCCTGCAGTGGTAAAGCGTAAAAGCTCCATGTTTAAATATCCGTTGGTAATGTCGCTATATTGATTCGTTTCCATGATATG
>DYOK01000328.1 GCA_020720565.1 Acetofilamentum sp. | reverse complement strand
AATTCAGAATTCAAAATTATTAAGCTGTATTTGTTAATTTTGCGGCACGATGAAAATAATAACGCAACTTTCCGAAATGAATGCCACAGGCTCGGTGGTTTGCGTAGGCACATTCGATGGATTGCACAAAGGACACCAAGTGGTGATTGGCCGCACGGTCGAACACGCCAAACGCATGGGCTTACAGTCGGTTGTTTTCACTTTTTGGCCACATCCACACGAGGTTATTTTTCCCGACAAACCGGTTTCTTATCTGAACACATACTCCGAAAAAGCCATTTTATTTCAGAATTTAGGGGTCGATATTTTGGTACTTTACCCTTTCGACAAGGAATTTTCGAACATTTCGGCACAAGACTTTATCAAACATTTTTTAATCGAAAAATTAGGGATGAAGTTTTTGGTGGTGGGACACGATCATCAATTTGGGAAGGAACGACAAGGGAGCTTCGACAAACTGAAAGCCTGCGCCCAAGATTGGCAATTTGACATCGAACGAATCGAGGTTCAATCGGTTGGCGATGTTCATGTCAGCTCGACCAAAATTAGGAATTTGATAAAAGAAGGACGAATCGAACAAGCCAATCAACTTTTGGGTTACGAATATTTTGTAGGCGGAAAAGTGATTAAAGGGCACCAAATAGGTCGTACTTTGGGCTATCCGACTGCTAATATCGAAATCGAAGCCCATAAAGTACTCCCTTCGAAAGGGGTGTATGCCGTAAGAGTTCAAATTGACCACATGTGGTACGATGGAGTGGCCAATTTAGGTCACCGGCCTAGCATCAAAGCTTCGCAAAAGCTTAATCTCGAAGTCTATATTTTTGATTTGAATTTAAATTTATATGGTCAATTCATCAGCATCCGATTGGTTAAAAAGCTTCGCGACGAACAACAGTTCAATAGCCTTGACGAGTTAAAAAAACAAATTGATTGCGACGTGACCATTTGTAAGCAATTTTTTGAATTAGAACAAGCAAAAAACATCAAATTATAAGGTCTTCGACCTATTTATAGATTTTGTAACTTACTTTTGCCAGGCGTTTAGGTAAATAAAATACAACATTATATGATTCAAAGTACTTAGCTTTTTGTAAATACTTAAAAAGTAATGTATCGACGAATTTGATTAATTTAAATATTTAGAAAAGTCATCTTGTAATGCTACAAGGTGTTGAAAATTAAAGTATTATAAAATGAATTATTTTGACATTGTACTCGTTATCCCTTTGCTTTGGGCTGCTTACAAGGGTTACACCAAGGGATTAATAATCTCGATAACCAGTTTGTTAGCATTGCTAGTCGGCATCTATGGTGCCATACGCTTCTCTGGTTTTGTGGGCCAATGGCTCGATGGTTTTTGGTCGCTTGAGGCTCAGTATTTGAGTCTTATTGCCTTCGCACTCACTTTTTTGGCGATAGTTTTAAGTATTCATTTTTTATCGAAAATGCTCGAAAAATTAGTCAAAGCCATTGCTTTAGCTTGGCTCAATGTGGTAGGCGGTATTGTGTTTAATCTTTTGAAAGCCGCCTTTATAATGAGTGTCATCATTTATGTTTATGAGCAAATCGACTTAGAAAAAAATATTTTGAAAAGCGAAACGCGAGAATCGTCCTTGCTTTATTCACCCATTAGCATGGTGGCACCTTTAGTTTATCCGGGAATTAAAGATTTAGATTTAAAACTAGACTTACCCGAATTCGACAAGACAGAAGAGGGCGAAAATAACGAAAAATCGCAGGAGAACATACCGGCTTATCACATTTAAGGCT
>DYOK01000327.1 GCA_020720565.1 Acetofilamentum sp. | reverse complement strand
GTTTTAAAAAGTTGAGATTCTATTTCATTTTTGACAATGGCACAGGTATATGCATAGTTCCTAAAAGCGATGGACCGTGAGAAATCTCTATGCGTTCTGCAAAATAGGGTTTGCCATAAGAAGCACCTCCGGTATAATCTTCTTTAACTAAAACTCCTTTTTGTAAGCGGGTTCCATATTCGCCGGTATAAACTACGTCGGCTTTACAAGTTCGATATAAAATGGCACCCAATGAATTAGTTACCACTTTCCATTCGGTTTTGGTGGCTACATCGACCACTTGTGCATTGATACTGCTTTGTTTCAAATGGTTGTCTACGGCTACCCAATCGCCTGAGGCATGTGATAATTTTTTAGATGAACTTGCTGTTGATAAATTGGTAATGGTATTGGCATTAATGATTAAATCGATAGAAGTTTCGGCAATAGCGGGCCATTTGGCAAAATAAGCTGCTTCGAATTCATAGGCTGTATTCAAGGGAATACTTTGGCGAGAATATGCTTTAATTACCAATTTATGAGTGCCTTGCGACAATTTACCGCCGTACAACATGTCCCAAAGGGCATAGGCGATAGGGTTGGTGTCTTCGTACAATTTGCTTGAATTAAACGGAGCTTCCACCACATCGTAACCGGCATCAGTTTTGGGTAAGATGGTCATATTGAACTGTTTGGTAACTTGATAGTCGTCGCCATCCAATTCCTTACTCCAAGCGGTCAAAGGTTTTCCGTCTATAGAAACATAAAACTCAATATAGCCATGGTCGTAATCGCATGAGGATGCTTGACACCACTTCATATTATAGTATTTGGGTGGTTTAGGCAAATTTAAAACGGCAGAAATATCGGAAGTACCGGGCTCGAATGATGCAGTGGCGAATTGGAATAGTCCTTTTTCGTCTTCATTTAAAGGACGCAGATGTTTGGGACCGTATTTAGATAAAGCATTTGATCCGCCTTCGGGCGATTTGACCGCCACATCTCCGGTACAAATCACTGCCATGGGCTCTTTTGAATCGCTTTGACCGAGTCCAAATTCAACTTTAACCTTGTGATTTCCGCTTGCCAATTTGCTCATAGCAGCGGCACCGTATTGTTTAGGAATGCTATTTTCTTGGAACAACTGCTGAAACATCCAAATATCTTGTTGGGTTTCGAGCATCGACTGATCCGATTCAATTTGTTTTAGAAAGTCGGGGCTTACATTTAACGGAATATCGATATAGACCCATTGTTTTGAAATGTTGCTTGCAAAACTGATGGGTTTGGTCATAAATACTTTTTCGCCATCAATGTAAACAGTAATAAAACCATAAGCCGTATAATCGGCTTGAATCCCTTTTTCTTGCGACCATTCTATCATGGTTTTGCCCAACTGCATGCGTATATAAAGCTCTTCAGATGCCGTAACTTCCGACTTATACCAATTGGCTTTAAAAGTGGTAAAAAAGTATCCTTGTCCGTCCTTCATATCTTCGGCAGCAATAGCAACCGCCGGTTTAGTTTCTAATTTTGACGAATCATCGGACGATTCGTTTCTATCAGTGGCTTTATCGACAACTTTCTCAGAGACCGATTTGGCTTTGTTTTTAAGGGCATTAAGGGCTCCTATTTGAGCTTCGAGCGAGGTTGTAAACAGTAAACTTGCTGTAATTACAACAGACCAAGTGGTTAAATTTTTTTTCATGTTTCGTAAATTGATATTAATATTTAAAATGTTTTGGGCATGGTTTAATAAAATTTAAAACATGCTATATTTATTTTTTATAGACAACGAAAGTAAATTCGGAATCGACTTT
>DYOK01000096.1 GCA_020720565.1 Acetofilamentum sp. | reverse complement strand
ATTTGGAATGTGTTCGAAAAAAGACTTGAATCTTTAATAATCTAAACAACTGAAAAAAAATAAAAACAACTCAATCTAAACTTTATTTTCTTTTACTTTTACAAATTCTATCTTTTACAATCATAACATTGAAAAACCACGATATAACTTCTGAAAATTCAGGGTCTACAGTCGATTTATTATTATCACTCAAAGCGCATGCATGTTGTGTGATCATGCCGACATACAATAACGCCCCAAAGTTAGAATCTGTATTAAATGGCTTGGTTGAAGTTTTTGAATTTTTAATTGTAGTCAATGATGGTTCAATAGATAAAACTGAAGAAATATTGAACAGCTTTTCTGGCTTTAGTGTTGTTAATCACAAAATAAATATGGGTAAGGGGAAAGCTTTGCAAACGGGCTTCCGACATGCCATCGAAAGCGGATACCAATATGCAATCACAATAGATAGTGATGGTCAGCATTTTCCCGATGATATGGGTAATTTCCTGTCATTATTACCCGAGCAAGAACCTGTTTTAGCAATAGGAGCCAGAAATATGAACCAAGCTGGTGTGCCTGGAAAAAGCAGTTTTGGAAATCGGTTTTCCAATTTTTGGTTTTGGGCAGAAACTGGTATTAAAATGCCCGATACACAATCGGGTTATAGAATGTATCCCCTTGAGCCTATCAAAGGGATGCGGTTTTTTACACGTAAGTTCGAATTCGAAATTGAGATAATTGTACGATTGGCTTGGAAAGGTGTGAAAGTGGTACCAGTTCCAATAAAAGTATTGTATGAGGCCGACCGTATTAGTCATTTTAGACCGTTTAAAGATTTTACACGAATTAGTATCCTGAATTCTGTTTTGGTCTTGCTGGCTATATTATGGATGCACCCCAAGATGTATGTTCAACACATTCGTAAAATTGGATTTAAAAAATATCTGGCACAAATGACCATCGAAACCCCTGATACCAATTTAAAACTTTCAATATCGGCAGCCATTGGTGTTTTTGTAGGTATAGTCCCAATATGGGGGTATCAATTAATGACGGCCATTGGTTTGGCTTACATTTTAAAATTAAACAAGCCTTTGGTCATTTTAGCTGCAAATATTAGCATTCCGCCTTTTACACCCATAATTTTGTATTTAAGTTTTGTTACAGGAGCTTTAATTTATGGGGGATCGCCTTGGGTTAATATTTCGGAAATGTCCATACAAACTGTGACGCACGAAGCAATGCAATATTTAGTAGGAGCTGTTGTGTTTAGTATTGTAGCAGCGATACTCACATTTGTATTGTCTTTCTTTTTGTTACGTAAATTTCGACCACAAAGCTAATGAGTACGATATTTATTTCCATTTTCCGATTTTTTAAAAGTAATCGACTTGCATACTATGGTTTTTTAGCTATTTTGCTGGTTTCTATTGCCTTAGGATTAAGTCAGGTTAGTTTAGACGACGACATTAAAAAAGTTTTGCCTCACGATGCGTCAATCGAAGAGCCACAAAAATTACTGAACAATTTAAAAATTCTCGATAAATTAGTCATTGTGCTTTCGGCAAGTGATAGCCTCAGTGCAGATAGCCTAATTCATTATGCCGATGGATTGGTGACTCAAATTGATTCGGCTCATATCCCTAATATTGTTTCGGTTCGGTATCGAATTGATGAACAGGCCACTGGGGATATGCATTCGTTTTTTTATCAACATTTGCCTTTCTTCCTAACAGAGTCCGATTACCAAAACATTGAAAACAAGCTTTCTTCCGATTCAGTGAAAGCAACAATGGCTTCGAATTATCGAAATTTGCTTTCGCCAGCAGGTATAGGAATCAAGCGTTTTATTTTAAAAGACCCGATGAGTTGGACTCCTTTGGCTCTTAAACACTTGCAGGAGTTTAACTTGGGGGGTAAAATGATGGTTCAAAGCGAACGTTTATTTTCGAACGACCTTAAAAACATTTTTATTTTAGTTCAGACCAACGCCAAGGATCAAAAATCTAACGAGAAAATTGTTAATCTTCTCGACCGCTATAAGGCTCAATTAGATTACGCAAATACTAATTTGTCGATGCATTACATTGGAGCAAGTGCCGTAGCGTTTGCCAATCAAAGGCAAATTAAACGCGATATTGCACTCACCGTTGGTCTGGCTTTTACGCTTATTATCATTATCATTTCAATGTTTTTCGGAAGTTGGAAAGTTTTCCCGAGCATGTTTGTGGCTGCCGCAACCGGAAGTGGTTTGAGCATGGCCGTGTATTCTTTTTTTAACGGGCCTATATCAGCCTTAGCTGTTGGAGTGGGCTCCGTTTTATTAGGTATTGCAATCGATTATGCCATTCAGATTTATGCACATGCACAATATGAGCGTAATATGAAATCTGTTTTAAGAGCCGTTACGCATACCATTTTGCTGAGTAGTTTAACCAATGCAGCTTCCTTCTTTTTGTTAATTAGGATTGATGCCGATGCATTTACCGATTTGGCGTGGTTAGCAGGGATGAGTGTCATTTTTGTGGGAATCTTTGCCTTGATATTTATTCCTCAGCAGATAAAAACGCATCGTGACCCTCGATTTTTGCCCTATATCGATAGAATGTTCAAGGCAATGACCTTTAGCCGAAAAACAATATTAATAGGGGTGATTTCGTTCAGTGCAGTTTTGTATTTTGGCATCGATAAAGTGCGCTTCGAAGCGGATTTGCTCAAATTGAACTATATGAGCGAAAGCTTGTCAGCAGACGAGCAATACATCAGCCAATTAACCACTGTAGCGGGCAAAGAAGTTTATTTGTCGGCCAAAGGGGAGAACTTGGAAGACGCACTACAAGCCAACGAACACGCCCTTGTTAAGCTCGATTCTTTACAAAAAAAATCGAAAATCGCTTCGTTTAGTTCTGTTTCTAATATCTATATATCTCAAGCTGAACAACAAAAAAAGATTGATCGATGGAATGACTTTTGGAAACAACATTCGAAGGACAGCTTGAATCAACATATACAAAAAGCTTCGGCCGAATTAGGTTTTAAACCACAGGCGTTTAATGCATTCGAAACATGGTTTCAAACCGATTTTAAACCCATCACGCACCCTGAGTGGAATAATATCCGTACCCTAATGTTCGACGATTTTATTAGCGAGAAAGATCAGGTTTATATTCTTAATATCGTTAAGATGCCTGTTTCGACTACCTCGAACACGCACCCGTTTTACGACACTTTCGACCATCAAGCTCAATGGATACCATTCGATAAGCAACATTTTAGCGAACTATTGCTCGATGTGTTAAAACGAAATTTCTCAACATTGGTCACTTGGTCGAGTATTGCGGTTTTTCTGTTGCTCTGGTTTTATTATGGTCGCATAGAACTAACATTAATAAGCATGGTACCCATCTTGCTAAGTTGGTATTGGACATTAGGTATGGCCGGATGGCTAGGAATCTCGTTTAATATTTTCAATGTGATCATTTCTTCATTGATATTCGGGCTCGGGGTAGATTATAGTATTGCTGTAACTCAAGGTTTGATTCAAGAGCATAGTACTGGCCACCAAGCATTAAGGTCGTATAAACTTTCGGTCTTGTTGTCTGCATTAACTAATATTGCAGGAGTTGGGGTAATGGTATTTGCTAAGCATCCGGCACTTAAATCGATGGCAGCCATCACCGTAATTGGATTAACAGGTGTGATGATTTTGAGTTTTTTACTTCTTCCGCTCATGTTTAAGTTTTTGATACAAACCACTAAACGACCACGTTTACAATGGGTTACTATGCTTAGTTTTATGACTTCAAATGTGTCGATGTTGTTTGTATTGCTGGCAATCCCAACATCCTTGAGTTTGGTTTTTGTATTAAAATTCGTGCCTATTTCGCTCAGCAGAAAGAAACTAATTTATCATCACTTTATTCAGAAAGCGTCCAAATTTATTGTTTATTTGAATATTCAAACTAAAAAAACATTGCTTGGATTTGATAAAAAAATATTTGAAACCCCTAAACTGCTGATTTCGAACCATCAATCGCAATTAGATTTGGTCTATTTGTTAATGTTGCACCCGAAAATTATTGTATTTACCAACCAATGGGTTTGGAATCACGGTGTGTTGAAATATTTTGTTCGGTATGCCGATTATTATCCGCTTCTCGATGGTATCGACGAAGCCGTGGATACTCTTAAAGACAAGGTAGCTCAAGGCTATTCGCTACTTATTTTCCCCGAGGGCACTCGAACCGATAATGGTCAAATTAAACGGTTTCATAAAGGTGCTTTTAAGCTGGCCGAAAATTTGAATTTGAAAATCCAACCGATATTATTGTTGGGCTTATTCGAAGCACTCAATAAACACGAGTTTTTTATGCATAAAAGCTTGACCTGGATTAAATTCTTACCTTTAATCGATTGGAGAGAACCGCAATGGGGAAATTCTTTGAGCGAACGCACCAAAAATATTCAGAATTTGATGCGTAATGAATATGCCATATTACGTCAAACCCAGATAGAAAAAGGTTTTTATCGTTCTGTGGTTTTAAATCGGTATTTATACAAAGGGCCTGTTTTAGAATGGTATGCAAAAATTAAAACCCGATTAGAACAAAATTACAAGTTTTTCGAAACACAAATTCCTAAACAAGCCAAAGTGGTCGATGTGGGTTGTGGGTATGGATTTTTGTTGCACTATTTAGCCCTTTCGTCGTTTCAGCGGGAGTGTTTTGGTGTCGATTATGACAATGATAAAATCGAAGTGGCTCAGCAAGCTGCTCAAACTGTTCCCAATTTAAACTTTGCTACACTCGATGTCGATACCGATCTTTTACCTGTTGCCGATGTGTTTATAGTGGCCGATGTATTACACTATTTGCCCGTAGAAAGTCAGAAAAAGGTGGTTCAGATGTGCTATAAACAATTGAAAGATGGGGGTAAGTTGATTATTCGAGATGCCAATGCCGATATGGCTGTTAAACACCAACGCACTCGATGGACTGAATTTTTGTCGACCAAAGTTTTCAAATTTAACAAAACCCAAACCGATAATAAGGAGCTGTTTTTTATCAATCAAACTACACTTTTAGAATTTTTAACCGGTGAGAATGCTCAGGTTGAGATTGTTGACCAAACCAAAGTTCTATCGAACGTGACTTATGTCATTCGAAAAAATCCGGTTTAATATACGAAATATTAATTCCGAAAGGAGATGAATATTAAAAATGGATGCTTCTTAAGACGTTCTAATTCTGGTTTTTATATTGCTCGTTCTCGGATCTGAGTCGCTCAATTTCTTGTCTGAGTTCACTAATAATGGCTTGATTGTTTTCGTTGCTCGAATTGGTGTGATCTTGTGTGGCTTGTAATTCTTCGAGGTTTTGGCGGAGTTCTTCTTCTTGCTGCCTCATCAATTCGGCTTGTTCGTTTGATTTGGCAAGCAATTGTTCAGTTCTAATATTGACTTTTAATAATTCAAAAATGATTGTGATCTCTTCTGAGATTTTTTCGAGCCACTTTATTTGATGGTTTTCGACTGGATGCAAGAATCCCAACTCTAGTACACCTATAAAATTTTCTTCTTTTTGAATGGGCAGTAGAATTAAAGTTTTAGGTGTAGAAAGTCCAAGGCCTGATTCAATTTTAGTATAGTTTAAAGGCAAATTATTGATGATATTGACCTTTTTTTCTTGAGCCACACAACCCACTAAGCCTTCCCCAATTCGAATACGTGTTTGTGCATTTCGTTCTTTTGTAAATGCGTAAGTAGCTGTTAGTTCAAGATATTTTTCAAATGTTTGCTCATCTTGTTTAACGAAAAAAATTGCACCTTGCAATGCCCCCATATGATGAACTATAAATGAAACCAAGTCTTGGGAAAGAGTTTGCATATTGTTACGGTGATTTCGAACCAATTCAGAAAAGTGCGTCATACCATCGTTGGCCCACATTTGGTTGGTATCTTCTATTTGGCGTGCAATGTGGTCTTGCTCCGCTTTTAATAAATTCTTGCGCATTTCAATCAAGGACTGTCCAAGTTCGTCCTCTTCGCTTAATGGGGTGTACTGGGAATCGAATTTACCTTTACCAATTTCGATGGCGAATTGTGCAGTAGATTTTAAGCCTTCGAGCAAATGGTTCGATTCTTTAAGCATACTGGCAATTTCATCCGTTCCTTTAACTTTTACAATTTCTAATTTCTGAATTTGTCCTTTCGACAAAGTATTTAAGCGCTTTGTTAATCGTTTAATCGGTTGAGTAACCGAACGAATTGCAAGGACAAGTATTATAATTAAAAGCAAAAACAAACCACTACTTAAAATGATGGTGTTGTTAATTTTTGTTTGGGTTTTTTCCATAATTTCTTTTACAGGAATCACAAACACATAAGTCCAGTTGAGGTCTGCTTTTTCGATTTTTAAGGGGGAAAAAACTTTAAAAGTTTCTTGTTTTAAGACGAAAGAATAATCTTCGAAAGCCTTATATTCTTGAGATTTAATAAGATTTAAAATCTTTTGACCATTTTTGCCTTTAGTATCGGCCGCCAAGGTCATTATCTTTTTTGGGTCGGGGTGAGCTACCAATATTCCTGTTTCGGTTACCAATTTCCCAAAACCACTTTTGTATAGCTTTAGTTTATTGTTATGCTCGTTTAGTTTTTCTAACGAAACGTCAATTCCAACCACACCAATAAATTTTTCATTCTCGATTAATGGTACAGCAATGGTTGTTTCTAGAATTTCGTCCTTTTTATCACCACTATAAGAATATAAATATGGTTCCAAAATGACGGGCTTTCTTATTTTTTTTGGAAGCTGATAATAATCTTCCTCTAAAATTTCGGCATCTAAAACCGAAGGGGATACAATAACTTTATTTTTAAGTCGATAGTAACCCGGTGAATACCGCCCTGTTTCTGTGCTGTGTTCGAATGTACTATTGGCAAAAGTCAAATCGTTACCATCGTAGGCATTGGGTTCATACACCACCCATACCGAATAATACTCTGGATTGGTTTCGAGTACCCTTTTGCAGATTTCCTGAACCAGTTCTCTGCTGGGTTGGCTTTTAGGGTCGATAGAAAGCAGGGTTTTTTCTATCACAGTAGCAGACTCAATTGCATTGTTAAAAAAATCCCGATAATAGGTCGACATTTCTCTAGAACGTGACTCTACATGGGCATACGCCTCTTCTTTTACGTTATCGCGGTACGAAATAAATACGTAAGTTAATAAAACTGAAAAAAGAACAGCCGTAACTGTGATGACACGAAAAGCTACTTTGGTGCTTACACTTCGGCTAAAAATTGAGAATGGGTTATGAATTTTCATAATTGAGTGACATTAAAACGAATAGCTACATTGTTTGGGTTGTGAATTATAGAATTCAATTTTGAGGACAAGTTCACACAGATAAAGGTATAAAACAGTTTTCTGAAAAATTGATGACTATTATCAGTAAATATAATAAACGATCAATTTTCAGAAAAATACATCACCGTGTGAAAGAATTAGTTATTGAGATTATTCGCCAATTAAAGAAAATTAGTACTCATTTATTCGAAAAAGGTGAGGATAATATTCCTCCCGATGAGTTTTTTCGTGCTCCTGTGACCGATTTTAATGCGTTTACTTGACCATTATTCCGTAAGAATGCCAAAAATGCAAAAATTAATGCTTCTTTAAATTGAACCAATTTATCTTCTGGAACGACTAATTCCGAAACGCTGTATGTTTGAATTTGCTCCAATAAAAATGTATTGTATGCACCGCCACCAGTAACTAATGTGCGTGATGGATTAGAATTTAGAATCTTTCCAATTTGTTGGCCAACATGGACATAACAAGTGTTTAAAATGTCTGCAATATTCGAATAGGACTCAAGTAAAGGCCAAATATTCTCATCGAGCCATTCTCGACCGAGCGATTTTGGTGCAGGCTGACGATAATAGTCCAAATTATTGAGTGCATCTAGCAACTCGGGAATAAGCTTTCCAGCTCTGCCAATTTCGCCAGAACGGTCGAAGTCGAAACCCAATTTTGAGGCTAAAGCATTAAAAATGAGATTAGCGGGTGAAATATCGAAAGCCAAACGACGATTATTCTCGTTGAACGACACGTTGGCAATGCCTCCAATGTTGAGGCAGTATGCATATTCTGAAAATAAAAGCTCATCACCAATAGGAACCAATGGGGCACCTTGCCCACCCAGTGCTACATCGAGCGACCGGAAGTCGTGCCAAGTTGGTATACCACTCCGAACTGCAATATGTTCGCCTCGACCAATTTGCTTTGTAAAACCTAATTCTGGTCTGTGAAATACAGTGTGGCCATGCGATGCAATATAATCTACCGAACCATTTTGTTCGATAAAATCAGCGGCCGCTTGACCACACCAAATGCCATATTCGGCATCTAACAAGCTTAATTCGTAGGCAGACAATAGATGAGCACCAGCCAATCTCGAACGCCAACCTTTGTCGTATGGAATGGTTTGAGCTTCAATAATTTGATATGCAATTTGCTTGTCTTCTTGGTACGAAAAATTGCACAATGCCATGTCTAATCCATCGAGCGAAGTGCCCGACATAAGGCCTAATATTTTCATGTTTTTTTGTTGATTTGTGTTCATTGAAAGTTTTTTAGAACCATCCAATTAAATTCGTTTTGTATTGTGGATTTTTTCGGAAATAACTGTAACAAAATATTCACGCAAAGCTAAACAAAGATTTTTTACAGCACAGAAAAAAGATCGAACCTAATTTTTCGAAAATACATATGCACCTGATCATTTCATAATGCTTTTCATAAATTACAGTCAATTATTTACATTTATCAAATCATCGATATACGCATTTGTCAAAAATAAAGTAACTTTGTAGTGTTGCTTGTAAAAAATGTGTAACAATCAAATATACAAATAATTACTAAAATACTTTAAATCAAAAACATATGGAATTTGGATTGACCGAAGAGCATATCATGATTCGCGACGCTGCACGTGATTTTGCAAAACAAGAACTTTTGCCTGGTGTAACCGAGCGCGATGACAAAGGCATTTATCCTGCCGAACAAATCAAGAAAATGTCCGAAATGGGTTTTATGGGCATGATGGTCGATCCTAAATATGGTGGTGGCGGTATGGATACTTTATCGTATTCCTTAGCGGTGGAAGAAATATCTAAAATTGATGCGGCAGCCGCGGTGGTTATGTCGGTTAATAACTCTTTGGTTTGTTGGGGTATAGAGCGTTTTGGAACAGAAGACCAAAAACAAAACTACTTAGTTCCAATGGCTACAGGCACTGTAATAGGTGGCTTTTGTTTGTCTGAACCCGAAGCTGGTTCTGATGCCACCAAGCAACGCACAACAGCTGTTTTAAAAGGTGACCATTATGTGATGAACGGTACCAAAAACTGGATCACTTCTGCGGCTCATGCACAATATTTTATCGTAATTGCAGCTACTGCACCTGAATTAGGTCATAAAGGGATTAGCGCTTTTATTGTTGATCGTAACTGGGCTGGCTTCGAATTAGGTCCAAAAGAAAACAAAATGGGGATGCGTGCATCTGATACCCATTCCATTATGTTCAACGATATGAAAGTCCCTGTCGAAAATCGAATCGGCGACGAAGGCTTTGGATTTAAATTGGCGATGTCGATTCTTTCGGGTGGACGAATCGGTATTGCTTCGCAAGCACTTGGTATCGCTCAAGGGGCCTTAGATTTGGCCGTTCAATACAGTAAAGAACGCAAAGCATTTGGTAAGTTTTTACACGAGCACCAATCGGTTGCTTTTAAATTAGCCGATATGGAATTGGAAATCCAAGCCGCTCGTTTAATCGTTCATAAATCGTGCTGGTTAAAAGACGAACATCACCCCGATCTAAATCACTTTAGTGCTATGGCTAAATTAAAGGCTGCAGAAACCGCCATGCACGTAACCACAGAAGCTGTTCAAATTCACGGTGGATATGGTTATGTTAAAGAATACCATGTTGAACGTTTGATGCGCGAAGCCAAATTGACTCAAATCTACGAAGGAACTTCGGAGGTACAGAAAATTGTAATCAGCCGAAATTTAATCGGGTAAGTTTAAAATAGTTACTTTTAACAGATAAAGCCTGAACATTGTGTTCAGGCTTTTTTTAGACTTTTTGCTTTTACTGTATTAAAACAGTTATTT
>DYOK01000095.1 GCA_020720565.1 Acetofilamentum sp. | reverse complement strand
ATTAGAACCTCAAGACAAACACAAAAGAGTGCTAGATTTTTCTAAAAAAATAGTTAAAGTAAAAAGCCCACTAAAACCATTATCTTATTGGGTTTTTTATTGATATATAAAACCAGTTATAATCGGTGTTTATCGTCGTCGCCAAAATACATGGCTTGGTAATTCTGAAATCGAATCTCGTCGATTTCGCCACGATTTAAAGCCGCTTTAACGGCACAACCTGGTTCGTGAATGTGGGTACAATTCTGGAAACGGCAATCGGGAGACCATTTTAAGATTTCGGGAAAATATTGTGCAAATTCTTCTTTTTTAAAATCGAGTAACCCAAAAGCTCTAATTCCGGGCGTATCAATCACATAAGACTGATCTTCCCATTGATGCATTTCTGCAAAAGTGGTGGTATGCTTACCCGTTAAATGTGCCAACGATATTTTGTTGACTTTTAGATTAAGATTAGAATTTAGAGCATTGATAATTGACGACTTCCCCACTCCAGAGTGACCAGCTAAAACAGTGAACTTATAACGCATTAGGTCGGTCAAAGCTTGATAATTCGTTTTAATGTGTGCCGATATTTGAATCGAATCGTAACCAATATTCCGATAGATTTGAGCCAGAGACTCGATACGTTCGATATCTTGAGGCTGATACAAATCCATTTTATTAAAAAGAAGGACTACTGGAATGTGATATGCTTCGGCACTGACCAAAAATCGATCGATAAACATTCTAGTCGTTTCGGGGATGCTTAACGTAACAACCAAAAAAGCTAAATCGACATTGGCTGCAATAATATGCGATTGCTTAGACAAATTAGTCGATTTACGAATGATGTAATTCTTACGAGTTTCGACCGATGTAATATTGCCAGATTCGTGTTGCGAATCATGCACATAGTTAACCCAATCGCCAACTGCTATAGGGTTTGTGCTTTTGATACCTTGGGTTCGCATTTTACCTCGAACAGTGCATTGAATCATTAAGCCAGATTCGCTTTTAACCCAATAATGTATTCCTGTCGATTTAACGACCAAACCTCTAGGCATAGGCCAAAATTATTGCAAAATTTAAGTAGGTTATAACTTGCCTTCGGCTTTAGCCATAAACTCTTCGGCTTTATCGACCATATTAGCAGAGCCACTAAAAAACGATACCCTTTGGTGTAGTTTGGTTGGACGAATATCTAGAATTCGATTTCCATAGCCATCGGTTGCCTTACCACCAGCTTGTTCTGCAAGAAAAGCAATTGGATTGCATTCATATAGCAAGCGTAGTTTTCCGTCGGGGCTAGAACTGGTTTGCGGATAGATAAATATTCCTCCTTTTAATAAATTACGGTGAAAATCGGCTACCAAAGACCCAATATATCTCGAAGAATATGGACGTTTGGTTTCTTTGTCTTCAACTTGGCAATATTTGATATAATCTTTTACGCCTTGAGGAAATTTGATATAATTACCTTCGTTAATTGAATAGATGGTCCCGTTCTTGGGGGTTTCCATAAACATGGTCGAAAGACAGAATTCTCCAATAGAAGGATCGAGTGTAAACCCTGTAGTGCCGAGCCCTGTGGTATAAACCATCATGGTAGAAGAGCCATAAATAACGTACCCTGCGGCCACTTGTTTATTACCTTCTTGCATAAAATCACCCACAACCACCGGCCCTCCAGGTGAAGATATTCTTCGATAGATCGAGAAAATAGTCCCGATAGACACATTGACATCGATGTTAGACGAACCATCGAGGGGATCCATGCAAATAATATAATTGGCCTTGAGCGACAACTCGTCGGTGAATGCCACTATATTGTCTTGTTCCTCACTAGCTACACCGGCAACCATTCCACTGGTTCGGAACGCATTTGTAAACGTCTCGTCGGCGAAAACGTCAAGTTTTTTTTGATCTTCGCCTTGTATATTAACTTCACCAGCCTCTCCTAGAATGTCGACCAAGCCAGCTTTGTTTACTTTTTTATGTACTATTTTGGCAGCTACCCCCAAATGACTAAGTAATCTCGATAATTCACCCTTTGCATACGGGAAGGCAGATTGCTGCTGAATAATAACCTCGTTGAGCGTTTGTGGTTGGTAGCCTTTCATCTATTTATTATTTATAAATTGTTTATTTATTGAAAGTTGATTTGTTAATTTGTTGAGGTGTTGAATCGTTGATTTTATTATTTGTTGAAAGATAAAGGTTTCAGGTCTATCCTACTTCGCCCGATAAACCTGTCCTCCGCCTCATGCGGACGATAAATCTTTCGCAAGGAGGTTAAAAGTTTTATCTTCTGTTTTTCATCTAAAGGCTTATATTTAAAATTCTTAATTGCCTTAAATCTATAATTTTTAATTTCTAATTATAATAGTTCGTTAATCTTTTTTAACTATCTAATAATTAGAACTTTTCAAAAGTTTTAATTATTAGTTTTTGTACTGAATATCAGATGAATCCATCTATTAAATATGAACTTTTGAAAAGTTTAACGAAGTATTGAATTATAATTCATCATTAAAAATTCATAATTGACTTGTCAGGCTGCTAATTTACTAAAAAAACCGTAAGGCTCACAATACAATGAAGATAAAATTAAAGTTTGTGTAACATATTGTTTAAAACGTTCGTCGAAGTGATTCGTTGTTAAAAAACGGTATATTTTATCTATTTTTGTAATTAAATTATTAAATTTTCCTTAAAATGAAATTAAAATCAATAGCTATCTTGCTAGTATTCAGCTTAATGAGTAGCTCTTTTGCGCGTGCCGACGAAGGCATGTGGCTCTTGGCTCTTATTGGAAAAAATTATGAAGAGATGAAGGCTAAAGGCCTTAAGCTTACTCCGGAAGATATCTACAACATTAATCATTCGAGTTTGAAAGATGCTGTTGTGGGATTAGGAAATGAACAACAACCATTTGGATTTTTCTGTACAGGCGAAATTATCTCGAGCCAAGGCTTGGTATTAACCAACCACCACTGCGGATATGGCCAGATTCAATCGCACAGTACACCTGAACACAACTATTTGCTCGATGGTTTTTGGGCTGCCAATTTCTCCGACGAACTACCAAACGAAGGTCTTGTAATGACTCGTGTGGTTAGCTTAGAAGATATCACTGGTCGAATCGTTCCTCAACTATCTGATACCATGTCAGAATCTGGTCGTCAAGCCAAAATAGATGAAATTAAAGCACTTATTATCAAAGAAGCTAAAACAGCCGATGCTGCTTATGGCTACGATGTTAAAAGCATGTTCGAAGGTAATCAATTCTTTCTTTTTAAATATGAGACATTTAAAGATATTCGTTTAGTAGGCACCCCTCCTAACGCTATCGGAAAATTTGGTGGTGATACCGACAACTGGATGTGGCCACGTCACACTGGTGACTTCTCAATGTTTAGAATTTATACCACCAAAGACAACAAATCGGCTAAATACTCTACCGACAACGTGCCTTACAAAGCAGTTCATCACTTCCCTGTTTCAATCAAAGGTGTTGAGGAAGATGATTATACCATGGTGATGGGATTCCCTGGTAGCACAGAGCGTTTCTTAACTTCATTTGGAGTTCAGCAAGCACTCGATATCACCAATCCTACTACTGTTTCGATTCGTGATTTAAAATTAAAAATCATGAAATCGTATATGGATAAAGATGAAAAAACATACTTGCAGTATGCTTCAAAATATGCTCAAACAGCAAACTACTGGAAATATTTCCAAGGTCAATCTCGTGGTTTAGTTCGTTTAGATATCATCAATAAAAAAAGAGCATTAGAAGCCGATTTTACCACTTGGGTCAATCAAGACCAAAATCGTAAAGCTAAGTATGGCGAAGCACTAAAATTAATTGAGAATTATTTCAACAGCAACAGAACCAATGCTTTAGCTCAAACTTATTTATTTGAATCAATTTTCCAAGGCCCTGAAATGGTTATGTTACCATTCCAACTCCGACAATTAGGTATGGTTTTAAGCGGTAAAACACCTAACCAAGAATTGGTATCAAACCTAGGAAAAGAAGCAAAAGAAGGCATGAAAGAACACTGGAAAGATTACAATATGCAAGTAGATAAAGATTTGTTTGTTGCCATGTTCGAAATGTATTACAACAACGTACCTGCCGATATGCAATTGAAATTTATTGCCGATGCAGGTAAAAAAGGAAAAGGTAGCCTTGCAAAATACGCCGATGGAATCTATTCGAAAAGTATTTTTGCTACAGAGGAGAAAATGAATGCATTTCTTGACAAACCATCAATAAAAGTATTGTCGAAAGACCCTGTATACATGATGATGGACGAACTCATTGATAAATACCTGAAATTCTCAGGATCTTCTGATGACTTAGATAAAGGCATGCGTTTGTTCGAAGCCGGTTTGTTGGAAATGAATCCAGATAAAAAATACTATCCAGACGCTAACTCAACCTTGCGTTTAACCTACGGACAAGTTGGTGACTATGCCCCAATGGACGGTGTCCAATACAAATATTACACAACCATCGATGGTATTATGGAAAAAGAGGTAAAAGGTGTTAAAAAAGACCATGAGTTTTATGTAGACCAAAAACTTAAAGACTTATACAAAGCCAAAGATTTCGGTCAATACGCCGACAAAGATGGAAATTTGCGTGTATGTTTTACCAGCAACAACGATATTACTGGAGGTAATTCAGGTAGCCCTGTAATAAATGCCAATGGTGAATTGGTAGGAACCGCTTTCGACGGTAACTGGGAAGCCATGAGCGGCGATATTGCTTTCGAACATCAATTACAAAAATGTATCAATGTCGACGTTCGTTACACTTTATTCATTATCGAAAAACACGGTGGTGCTAAACGTTTAATCGACGAAATGACCATTGTAAAATAATTAAGTCACTGACTGTCAACAAAAAGGCCACTCTTTGGAGTGGCCTTTTTGTTGTTTGGTAATTTATGGATTGAGTAAAATTTCGCTTAAATCGTTAGTAAAAATTTGACTATAACCCTAAAACTTTTTGGCCTTGTGTGTAAACGACGTCAACAGGAATACCAGAGGCGTTTATTCGATCCAGATCTTTTTGTAATTCGGGACGAACTATCCCTTCTTTTTCGACCCAAGCTTTTGCTTTGTCGTAATTTCCATCGCCTTGAACGACCAAAATTTCTTGCATAATGCCAATTGAGGCCGCTTTCATTTTTTCGAAATCGATACGATACGTACCATCTGCAAGGCGTTCGAATGCCCCTTTTTCGGCAAAATAATTAAAACGCATCATATTGGCTTTACCATGTGCACTGGCTGCCCCAAAGCGAGAGGAACGGAATATGCCGGCGAAAAACGTCACATAATTGTCCATTACTTCGCCTTGGGTTAATTCGCCCATTTCGTACAATTGCGTAACCAACCATAAGCCCATAATATCGGCTTTACCTTCTTCTATCGATGAATAAACCTCCTTTAAAGCTTCGCGAGCATTGCCTTTGCCGTTGATGGTGTTTTTAACACCCATGGCATGACCGACTTCGTGAAACATGGTGTTTTCGAAGAATGCATCGAACTTAACGTATTGACGTTGCTCGGGCGTAATAACCAAATTGGCGATGGGTACTACAATTTTATCAAATTTGGCACGCATGGCATTTTTAAGTTGCAATTTTCGGCTACCCATTTGCAAATGAACACGCTCGTCGTTGGGCAAATTGATGGCTATGGTTTTGCTGCCCGAATTACAATCACCGGCATAATATACCACATCGTATGCATTCATATCGGCATCGGCACCCGGTACTTCTTTTTTGTATTCGGCCGCTACAGGTAATTTGGTTTGCAATGCGGGCAACATAGCCGAAAACTTTTCGAGTTTTTTACTCCAATCCAAATCTTTAATCAAAATAAAAGACTCATGAGCAGCTTTGTAGCCATAAAGTGCATCTTCGTAATTTTCGATTGGGCCGGCAATAAAATCGATGCGGTTGGTACGCATTTTCATCCAAGCCAAATCCGATGGATAGTAGTCGTCGGTTAAAAGTGCTTCTGCTCGCAAGTTCAAATAGTTTTTCAAACCAGCATCATCGGCTAAAGCAGCAGCTTTTTTCATTAAATCTGATGCTTTTTTAAGCTCTTCGGCATAAGCATCGTGATACCATACCACACGCAATTTTCCTTGTTCGTCGCGACGAATCAAGGTGTACAACGATTTTTTATTGGTATCGGCTAAGGCTTCGAATTCTGCTTTGGTCATGTCGAGCGGATAGAAATTGGCCCCTTCTGGTTTCTTCCCTACGCCTTCGAAAAAGGCTTCGTTGTCGTTTAATCTATCCCAAGGGCCATAATTGATTAAAGCAAATTGTTTGGCTTTTTCGTCGACAATTTTCGAAAGAAAGCTTTCTTTGTCTTCGTTAATCACTTGTTTCCAATAGATACTTTCCATAATATCGGCTACCTGAAATAAAAGAGGCAGCATTTTACGTTCGTTGTCCGTTAAAGTCGATATATCGGCCGACAAAGTTACAGGTGCGTATTGCCCCAAACGTTCGCCCACAAAAGCAGCAGGCTTTAGAGTATCTTTCATGGCTGTATTATTTTCTGCAGGTTTTACAGGGCAATTGCAGGATGCGAGCCAAAGCATACCGCTGCCGAGTGTGGCTAAAATTAATTTTGTTTTCATTTGTGCTATGTGTTATAATATTGATAACTAATTCATTAAATCCAAAACAATATTAAAAAAAGCAACAATCAATCATTATCACTTGATATCTTCGTAAAGACCGTAGACAATAGGATTTCCCTTTCTAATGCTAATTTTATAGTTCAGATATCGAACTTCTTGCTTCTTTTGGTTCCAAATAAAAGTTTTAAAAAAAATCTGATTTTTACTTAACCTAATATCAGACATCTTGAGAGAAAGATGAACTCTAAAATAAGAAGTATCGATTATATTCTCAGAAAAATCTTTTGCAGAAGCAGAAGCCCAATATTCGTTTTTGTCGGAATTGTCTAAAGACGCCACCAGTAAGCCTTCAAATACCGAATCGGAACGTTCAATATCTACAGCAATGTCGATAAAGCAATTCGGTTCCAAATGCAAACTATCTAGACTCACAGTATAGCCAGGTGACCATTCTTTTAGGCTATCTAATTGATAACAATAAAGTTTAGATTCATTGCAAAACAGGTTAGACTGCTCGAAATTTTGCCAGTCATTGATATAATTATTGTTTGGAAAAACAGTCACGAAATCTGCATACTGATTCAAATTCTTTCTAAACAAATAGGTTTCTCCTCCAAAATAATTATTTCTAAAAGACAATTCCGGAAAATAATCTTGAATTAGAGGAATTATATTTGATGAGATGGATGAAAGTGCACCCAAATATAATTGATTATTCTTTTGGCTCTCATTTCTAAGAAACAAAATCAACTCTCCGTTTGAAGGCATAGAATCAATCCAATTATAGTGGTGTCTAATCCCAAGATTTGAAATATAATACGCACTAATCTTTGGATGAGAATGTATGAGTACACTTGTATTGGGATCCTTTTTGATTACAGTTTCTAAATCGGTTAGAAAATGGATATACGCTGAATTGTATAAGACCTTATAATGTTGTCTTTTATAAATTAATGCATAAGTATTAGTCGAAACTATTACGATTATTAACCCAATTGTTATCCATTTATTTTTTGGACTTATCCAACCAAATATAAACAAAAGCAAAAAGGGGAATCCAAAAATGAGTGACGAATATTGTAAAACTGCACTGTACGTTATCGAATAATAGTATCCAATTAGAAATGGCAAAATGAACCAAACAAAGAACAGTGTTAAATATTTATAATTCAACTTATTGTTTTTGTATCTCTTCAGTCCTATTGATATCGAGATCAATACTATTAAGAAGCTTATAAAACAATATTGAAATATATATTTGAAATATTCGTATAAAAAAGACGATTCGGGTTTGCTTAGCCAAGACTCTACGCCTCCTACACCAAGTTGAAAAAAGAAAATTGATAGGTGTGGAATATATAGCAAGACTATCGCCAAACCAAGGAACAAGTATTTAATAAATGCTTTATTTCTAACAAATAACAATCCGCTGAGTCCCACAATAACAGTAAACAACAAGCTAAAATGGTGATTATAGGTATTGAAGGAAGCAAATAACACAAACAACGAAGCATTTTTCCAATAATTCTTATCGTTTTCGATGACCTTTTGCCAAAAGTAAACCATTAGCAAACTCAAGAACATCCCAGAAATGTATGGCCTAGCAATTTGACTATACATTATTGGATATTGTAATGTTGCCATATAAGCAGAAGTTATCAAGGCAACAGTACTATTAAAAGTTCTTTTACCAATCAAATACACCAAATAAATTGATGCTATCCCCATTAAAATAAAGGGAGTTTTAAGAACCCAAGACTGGCTTCCAATTGTGTGAACAATTGCATATAAAAACAACTGAACGCCTGCTGGGTGACCATCTACTTTGATACCTTTATCGAATAATTCTGGTAAATTTTTAAAGCTTGTTCTAAATAAAGCACTGAATTCATCGTGAGTATAAGGTATAGTGTATAAATCGTAAAATCGCAACACCCCTCCCAAAAGAAGTATTACGATCAAAATAACATACTCTAATTTTTTGCTCATTATTAAGTTAATTTATACGGCCTGTTTATTTATTGATTTCCGTAAAATATTTATAAAAATAAGGAATGGTTTCGATTCCATTAAAAAACTGTTCGAGCGGGAAGTTTTCGTTGGGCGAATGGATGGCATCCGATTCAAGGCCAAATCCCATTAATATCGATTTTATGCCCAGAATTTCTTCGAATGACGAGATAATTGGGATGCTACCTCCACTGCGTACAGGAACGGGTCGCTTGCCATAGACGGTTTCGTATGCTTTTTCGGCTGCCATATAGGCCGGCAAATCGATTGGGCATAAATAACCTTGACCACCGTGCAAGTATTCAACTTTTACGCGTACGCCTTTTGGAGCAATATTCTCAAAATGATTTTTGAATAGGACTGCTATTTTATCGTGTTTTTGATTGGGCACCAATCGGGTCGAAATTTTTGCATAGGCTTTCGAAGGAATTACGGTTTTGGCACCCTCGCCGGTATATCCGCCCCAAATGCCACACACGTCGAAGGTTGGACGCATTCCTGTGCGTTCGGTTGTAGTAAATCCAAGCTCGCCGGTTACCTCGGTCAAATCGAGCGCTTTTTCGTATTTTTCTAGGCTGAACGGTGCTTTGGCCATCAAGGCACGTTCTTCGGCAGTTACCTCTACTACGTCGTCGTAAAAACCAGGAATTGTGATTCGGTTATTGTCGTCTAGCATTCCCGCTATCATTTTCGAAAGCACATTGATGGGATTGGCGACTGCACCACCAAACAATCCGGAATGCAAATCGCGATTAGGGCCGGTAACTTCGACTTGCCAATACGACAAACCTCTTAAACCAGTGGTTATCGATGGGGTATCTGGAGCAATCATCCCCGTATCGGACACCAAAATAATATCAGCTTTAAGCATTTCTTTATGATCTTTGCACCATTGTGGCAAACTGGGTGAGCCAATTTCTTCTTCGCCCTCTATCATAAATTTGACATTGACTTTGAGTTGATTGGTTTTAACCAAATATTCGAATGCCTTTGCATGCATAAATCCTTGTCCTTTGTCGTCGTCGGCACCGCGAGCCCAAATTTTACCCTCACGTATTTCGGGTTCGAATGGGTTCGAAGTCCATAGCTCGATGGGGTCGACTGGCATCACGTCCATGTGGGCGTATACCAGTACGGTCGGTGCTTTGGGGTCGACAATTTTTTCGCCGTATGTCACCGGATTCCCTTTGGTCTCGTACACTTCGGCACGGTCGGCACCAGCTTGCAACAGCAGATTTTTCCACATTTCGGCTGCCCGATACATGTCAGGTTTGTTGGCTTCGATAGAGCTAATAGATGGAATGCGAATTAACTCGAACAATTCGTTTAAGAAGCGGTCTTTATTCTCTTGAATATAGGATTTCAGATTTTCCATATTACTGAATTATTTTGTTTATTTATTAAAGGCATAAAGTTACAAGTAATCGTCGAAAGTACTTCGTAATAATCAGATTTTTTAATACTGATATGATAACGCTCTAATTTATCGAAAACACATAAAGCTTTGTTTCTTGTAGTTTATT
>DYOK01000326.1 GCA_020720565.1 Acetofilamentum sp. | reverse complement strand
GGTGCACGCTTTGTTGGCACGCTTTTGACTTTAAGAGACCTTTGCTTTTAAAGCCGCCATAATGTTTTTAATTTTTGCAAAAGTTCTGCCTGCCGTTGATTAATAATAGCAGGAGTCCATTCGGCTTTGTGCAAAACTTGGGTAGTTAAGGCAAAAGGTGAAACGCCCTTGTTCGTTGTAAAGTAACCATCCCTCTTTTTGTCAAACTCATAATTTTGTGCTTGTGCGTTCTTCTTCCGAGATAATAAAGCCAAATTTCCGATACGGTGTGTGTATTTGGCGCGTTCTTCATCAACAGGAAACCATTCGAGCCATTTACTACCGATTTTTGGATTTTGCGGTAACACGTGTTCAATTGAAACTGTTTGGTAATCATAAGTTGCTTCTCCTTCTGCAAGAGCCGAATCAAGTCGAAGAAGCACATATTTACTAATTCTTTTTATCAAATATAAATCGCCATCCAAAACCGTTATTATTGATTTGGTTTCATCTGTCGTTAATTGAAGTGGCGAGTCGGATGTAAATAAATCATCCTTTTTTTCTATTGCGGTGAGAAGTTTTCCGTAACGCTCAATTCGGTCATTAACATCAGCACGAATAATCATCAACCCAGCCGCCAATCTTTCTAAGTCAGCGAAGAATTTTTTGAGTTTATCAGGTGCATGGCGATTTTGAGAAAGATAAATTATAGCGGGCGGAAGCCAGTCAAAATTATCTATTTGATTCAGCCAGCGAAAAAGTGAATTAACTTCTTCTGCGCCTCTGTCACTTTGATAATTTACTGTTTTTATTGTTTCGAGTGAATCTGAATAAGGCTTAAGAATCTCGTCAATAAACTTTTGAGGTTCTTTTTGAGGTTGGATATATTTACGAAATTCGTTAAGAGCCGTTTCTCGTAACTTGGCTTTTCGGTAAATCATCCTGATATGGGCAAATAACTCTTGGAAAATATCCCGTCCTAAATCTTCTTCTTTATCCTCCCAAATGTTTGTATATTTTTCTTGTTGGTTTGCGGGAATTGCCCCAATGATTTCTGATTTTAGCAAATCAGTAAGTCCGAGGTCTAACCCACGCGCATTTAACACAGAAAATATACGATATGCTGAGTCGAGGTCTGGAGTTGAAACAACCACCAAATAACACCGTCTCATTAAGTATTGTAGAAGCCTGATACGTTGCGATTCGGAAAAAGTATCAAGTTCGCCTGCAAAATACTTGGCATTTGCACGGATATTTGCTTGGCTATCAGTTAATTGTGCTTCATTCAGTTGGAAAAGAGACGCAAGCCCTTTTTCGTCTTGAATGTGCTGGCGAAAAAATGCTTCGTCTCGCTCTCTTAACTTAAGGCGATACCGATTTAGCGTTCCTAAAGTTAGTATTCCTTTTTCGTAAATAAAAGATGTAATTTCATTAGCAAAATCATCATTTACTTTAGCCCTCAAAACAGCCATAAGTATAGTAAGTGTTGTGAGTCTCTGCTGACCATCAACTATGTCTGCTTTCGGCGAATCTTCCCCTTTGATAAGCACGATACTTCCTAGAAAATATGGGTTAACTTCTTCCACAGGTTGGGAATCGTTTCCCAAGAACGCTAAAACGTCTGTTAGCAATTCGCTGGCTTGGTCAACTGTCCACGCATAAGGTCGTTGGTATGGTGGAATTTCAAATGCATAGTCATTGTTGAAAATTCTAAACAAGGCTTTTTCGGTGGCATGAATATTCACTGGCATAAAAGGGTATCCTTTATTTTTTTATTGACTATGTTTTGCAAGGGGCGTGCCAACGGTTTGCGTTACCTGCGTGTGGGCGGGCGTGG
>DYOK01000325.1 GCA_020720565.1 Acetofilamentum sp. | reverse complement strand
ATTTTATATGAAATTTGCAGACAAAAATATAAAGTTAAAAACATGTCAGTTAGAGTTCGTTTTGCCCCTAGCCCCACAGGCCCTTTACATATTGGAGGTGTTCGCACCGCTTTGTTTAACTACTTGTTTGCCAAGCGAAATGGTGGAACGTTTATTTTGCGAATCGAAGATACCGACCAAACTCGTTTTGTGCCCGGTGCCGAAGCATATATCATCGAATCGTTAAAATGGCTGGGAATTAGCCCGACCGAAGGTCAAACCTTGGGTGGCGAGTATGGCCCGTATCGCCAATCGGAACGAAAAGCAATCTATTGGCCCTATGCTCAACAATTGGTCAATTCCGGACATGCGTATTATGCATTCGATACAGCAGATTCGCTCGATAAACTTCGTGCCGATGCCGAGGCACAAAAGCAAACCTTTATCTATAATGCGACTTCGCGTATGAATCTGGTCAATAGCTTAACCTTGTCCGACGACGAAGTACAAGCCAAATTGCAAGCACAAATGCCTTTTGTTATTCGATTTAAAATGCCCGACAACGAGGCTATTGAAATGAATGACTTAATTCGTGGCAAAGTGGTGTTTAATTCTAAAGAGCTCGACGATAAAGTGTTGTTTAAATCGGACGGCTTGCCTACCTACCATTTGGCTAATGTGGTCGACGATTATTTAATGAAAATAACACACGTCATCAGAGGCGAAGAGTGGTTGCCCTCCTTACCCTTACATGTGCTTTTGTACAAAGCTTTTGGATGGGCCGAAGTACAGCCCTTATTCTCGCATTTGCCTTTGATTTTAAAACCCACAGGCAATGGTAAACTGAGTAAACGCGATGGCGACAAAATGGGTTTTCCCGTATTCCCATTGCTCTGGACCAACGAACAAGGCGAAACGTCGAGAGGCTATCGCGAAGATGGATATATCCCAGAAGCGGTGGTCAATATGTTGGCCTTGTTGGGCTGGAATCCGGGAATTGAACAAGAAATATTTACCTTAGATCAATTAGCCGAACATTTCGATTTAAATCGTGTGGGTAAGTCCGGTTCAAAATTCGACCCCGACAAAGCCAAGTGGTTCAATCAACAATATTTACGCATGATGCCAGATGCAGAGCTGGCACAAATTTTTTCAAACGAATTAAAATCGAAAGGGATCGATGCCCCATTCGAAAAAGTGCTCAATATTACCACGCTAATTAAAGAGCGTGTACAATTCTCACACGAACTATGGTCGCAATCGTTCTTTTTGTTCGAAGCACCCGCAAAATTCGAAGAAAAAGTAGTAGCCAAACATTGGAAACCCGAAATATCTGGTTTGATGCAGGAATTATCTGCTTTACTCAATGGCATAGATGTTTTTGAACGCGAACCTATTCATCACGCCATATCGGAATGGTTGAATACCCAAGGTATTGGAATGGGAAAAGTGATGAATCCTTTACGCTTAGCCATTACAGGCGATGCCCTAGGCCCCGATTTAATTTCGATGTTGGTTGTGTTAGGAAAACAAGAGACATTAAATCGGATACAGTTTGCTGTTCAAAATATTGGTATTTAAGGTCTTCGGTCTGTCTCTTGGTTTTGAAACTGACAGTTTGGAACGCCTTAGCTGTAAATATAAGAAATTAATTTTTCAAATTGCTTTTTACTCAAAATAAAATATTTATCAATGCCTGATTTCGCTTTGAGATCAGGTATTTGTTTTAATTTGAGCCTGTTTTTGGAATTTTAGACGGAGCTCTTAGTCTGATTTGTGTATTAAAATGGGGCAGACTCGTATTTTTGGTGCTCAAGGGTTTAGAGCATGCCTTTGGGTATAA
>DYOK01000094.1 GCA_020720565.1 Acetofilamentum sp. | reverse complement strand
AACTATTGTAATTAAATACGCAATAAATTACTTTTCTGCGATCTAAACAGAAATACATTTTAAAAACGGAAACTCTGCTTTGTCAAGCTTAATATTCCAATAAAGTTTTAAAGGGTACTATAAAAGCATCTTTAAGTGTTTCGTCGGTTTCTACCGTTTGTTTGGCCCCAAGTGCGTCTTCTCGCGAAGCGAATCTTCCATAGACATACCGATAAAACCCATCTTTGCCCAGATGCACTTCGACACCTTTTAAACTGGTAAATGTTTTCGGATTTACTTTTTGTTTTAATGCTTTTATTTGTAAAGTAAAGTAAGTAATGGTGCTATCGACACTGGGTGCGGTTTGGTTGGCCACCGATTCGCTTTTTTCTACGATATGTGCTTTGGCAAATCCTTTGTCGAGCAGCCAATTTAAATCTTTTAAGGCATCGGCTTTAGTCGAATAGCCATTTAAATAGTACCAATATAGGTCGTTTTCGAATTTAAAACTCAAATTTTTGAAAATCAAGTCGTAATCTGCCTTTGTCATAATTTTTTGGAAGTCTGCATCTTGTAGCGGCTCGTCGGAATTGGTTACAAAAATAGAGCTTGCTTGGTTGCTGTATTTCAATTGCTTAGGGACTTCAATTTCTTCCACAACAATATTGCTTCCGTTGTAATTAAGCAGCTTAATTTCGACGCGTCTATTGAGTTGTCGGCCTTCGGGATTGTCGGTTCCATCGGAATTTTCGTTAATGGCAATAGGGTTTGCCTTTCCTTTACCTACCGCAACAAAACGCCTGCTGTCAAGTCCTTTTTCGACAAGGTAATCGATGACCGAACGGCTTCTTTTTTCGGATAGTTTTTGATTAAAATCGGCACTACTCCACGAGTCGGTATGCCCTACCACTTCGACATACAATTCTGCATTTTCGTTCATTACGGCATATAACTTTTCAATTTCGATAAGCGATTCGCGGCTTAAATCGGCTTTGCCATAATCAAAAAATACATTTTTAATGACATAATAGTCCCCTTCCGAAACCGCAATAGGTTTTAGAGTCACACTCAAGTTAAACTCTGTTTTAGCAAATATTTTAGGTATCAGCACATACTCAACACGCGATTCGTAACCTGGTGCCTCGAATACAACTTTGAAATTACCAGAACTAATCAAGCAGGTATATTGACCATCGACCATTAACAAATTAGCCGATTTCAAAGTATCTTGGTTTTCGTTGTTTATCAATACAATACGAGCACCTCGTTTTAACGGATAATTGTTATCTTCTAATGTCAAACGGCCTTTAAGCTCAATTTCGGTGGTGTCGGTTCCTGGAACAGGCACTTTGATTCGATACAAATCGTTGGCTTGTTCTTGCGGACGATCTGTGCTATTTAATGGGAAAATTGCATATTCTCCATTTCTTCTAGGTAAATAAAACAAATCGTTACCGGCGGTGTTAAGTGGATAGCCTAAATTGAGTGGATAAGTCCAACTGCCATTATCGAGCAAACTGGAATAAAAAATATCGAAGCCCCCCATACCATAATGTCCTTGCGAACTAAAATATAAGACTCTACCATTGTTGACGACATATGGGGTTTCTTCGTCGTAAATTGAATTGATGGTTGGCCCTAAGTTTACAGCAGTCCCCCAATCTTTTATTTTTGGGTCAAAATCTGATTTATAGACATCCAAACCTCCAAATCCACCTGGGCGATCAGAAGTAAAAAATAGTGTTTTACCATCTTCTGTAATCGATATGTGCGATTCCCAACTGGGGGAATTTATGTTTTTATTCAATTTTTTAATGTTCGACCATTCATCATCTTCGTAATGGCTCATATAAACGTTTCCGTTGTCGTTGTCGTCACGAACCATAAACAAGGTTTTTCCATCACCTGTAATAGACGTGGGAACTACATTGGTTCCGGCATTCATCTCTTCGTTAATCGATCGAGGTTCCGACCAAACCGAATCTTTGAAAAACGTAAAATAGATGTTGTCCATTTTATGGTCGATGTTGATGGCCGCCATATTAATATCGGGAGAAAACGTGTTATTTTTACCCGATGTATAAATTACAACATCCTCGTTGTAGTTTACGACTGGTAGATTTTCTACTTTGGCTTTAGACTTAACTAGAGATGTTATACTTTCTGTTTGATAATTAACGGGCAACTGAATCAGCTCTTGGGCATTAAAACAAGCTTGACTTTCGCGTTTAACAAAGTCGATATAAAAATAATCGGTTGGTGGAAGTGTAGCTATAAAACGTTCGTACATCAGAATGGCTTTATCAAACTCATGATTAAAACGGTAAGCATTTCCTAAATAAAAAAGGGCTTCGTAAGGTGCTCGAGTTTCTTTGTACGATCCTTCGTTATACTCAGGTGTAATATCTTCAATTGATTTTTCGAGGTAATGGATTGATTCTGATCGTTTGTATTTTGTATTATCAGACAAGTGCAATATACTCATCCCAATTCTATAGTTGAGATTGGCATTAGAACTGTCATTCTGGTATAGGAGCATATAAGCCTCCAAGGCTTTGCTAAAATCTTCGTATAAATAAAGATATTCTGCCTCTATAAAAAGTTCTTTTTGTTCTTCGGTTTGCGAATAACCAACCAAGGACCAGAGCATTATAAAGATAAATCCAATTTTTCTCATTATATATTTTAGTTTTTGGGCAAATCCAAATGTGAAGTATGTAACAATTTAGTTTAGCTTGGTCGATCACAAATGTACTAATATTATCGTTGATACGGTATATTTTTCAACATTAAGTGCTGAATATGAAATGCAAGAATGGAATTAGAAAAAATTGTCTGGATCCAATAATCATATAAAACTGATTATCTGACACATAGAAAACTAAGCAAAATTTTCATATTAATTAGGCGAAGGAGAGCTCACTGATAATTTGTAATTGATTGATTTATCAACTTGCTGTTAAAACACCCTTAAAATTAATGCATATTCAAACTTTCATGTTCCTTCAACTCGTAAAGATACGTTTGAATTCTCCAATTGACACGTGAAAACAACATTAGATTTTCTTTGAGCTGATTTTCTTCACTTTTTGGATAGAAAAAAGAACGAATATAAACTGGAAAGGGAGAATTAAGTAGTTTAAAGTTTTGATCATAAATATAGAATCCAAAATTGTTATAATCATTTATTGGGTAAGTAATGGAATCTATTGTTCTGCTTTCCCCAGAAATTTGATATCCCATACGTCCGATTAAAAAGGTTTCTTGATTAAAAACTATAGAACTATCACGCTCTAACTTTTCATTTAAGAAAATTCCTTCAAATTTTTTTTCAATTAGACGTTCCAAATCGTCAGAAAAAATAAAATAAAGTGGATAGACTGTTAGCTCTGATTTTGCGGCTGAATATAAACTTAAGTTAGATTTTTCAACAGATTTTTTAAGTAACTTAGCCTTATCATGTAAGCCAGCCTCGTTTAATGCCTTGATACTATTTGAACGATTACTTAACATAATTACCATCGCTGTATTTGACTTTTTGTATAAGAGCGTGCTATGTTCTTTTATTTTCGCTTTACGCTTTTCAAACCCAAATAGCTGATTATTAACATCAAGCAGCAATTCAATTTTAAAACTCGGTATTAAATCGACTTTTTTTCCATACGCTGGAAGTTCATATTTAAAGCCCACGCTAAAATTTTTTTGAATTCGAATAAACAGACCGGCATCAAGCAAAACAACATCGGAATAAACATCTAATTGATTATATTGTGCTCCTAATTTTTCGCCAGAAAATACTGAAATATTATATTTCGCACCTAATCCGTATGATATACCCTTATATATCTGCTGTTTATACCTTGCAAAGGGTCCAACTGTAAAATTTAAATATTTATTCCCATTCTTTGTTCTAGAGCCAAATTGATTAATCTCAGCACCAATTATAAAAAACTCATCAGGATGCGACAATGGCAAAACATATCCAATACCTGCGAATGGAGATACTACAGATAACACTTTAATGCTGTCATTTGGTGGTAAAAGCCTATTATAAAAGCCTCCACCATAAACCTCAAATTCAGGCATCTTAAATTGTGCCATCGATTTAGGGTTAAACCAACTAAAAATCAAAAGTATTATTATCAGAAAATATTTTTTCATATAATTTTATATCAACTATTTAAATAGATTAACTAAAGTAAATTTCTCGACAATTTTTATAGGATTGTATTGAATAAAAAATGCATTTTAAAATAAACTAACTATCGATATAATATACACAATTATTTGTTAATCTTTTATATATATTTAGATATTAAATAGTCATTTGCTACGTAAATTAAAAAATACAATCTAGTAAAAAGAATGAGGTCGTTTGTAACGCTTTATTGCTTCATTTGACGATGGCCAAAGGTATCACTTTTATATACAATATTCAATGTTTTCAAATGGGTTCATTATACAAAGTTTCTTACCAATCTATAGGAATCTTAACATCGATAGGATACAGTTTGGGCTTATTACACGACAATGAATTTAAAAAATGTCTATCTTTGAATAAAAAAAAGATATGTCGGACGATAGCCTCAAATTTATACAACAATTTATTTTGTCTTATCAGCAAGGCACTTTTATCAAACTTGTTTTAAGCCAACCAGCTCAACAATCGCTCGATTTGGTCAAAGTTAGTTTTCAGCCCGTTCAAGTTAAAAGTCAAAATCAAATTAAACTTGTTTATACCCACAAAACTAAGGATATTACGAAAATATTCGATTTAGCTCAAGTAGAAATTGAGCTAAACAATTTACTTGAAATTCCTTTTAAAACAGGCGTTTTACTATGCACCGATTTCGATTGGCACTTGATGCACAACAAAAAACTCGAAAGCAAACTGCTTAAAAAGAATCCGACACAAAAACAGCCATCTATTCAAGCACACGACCATGAGAAAAAACGATTTGTAGCACCGACCGACCACTATTTGCAAAGGCTAGGCGTATGCAACGAAAATGGTCAAGTGCAAAAAAGCATGGTCGATAAGTTTAAACAAATTCATAAATATGTCGAAACTTTCGAGGGTATTCTAAAGCATTCAAAACTCGATAAAGCCAGCAAGCTTACCATTGTAGACATGGGCTCGGGCAAAGGCTACCTCACATTTGCATTGTATCATTATCTAAAATTTAGCCGTCGGATCAACATCACAATGATAGGGGTAGAACAACGGCCAGACTTGGTTAACTTGTGTAATCAAATTGCTAAGGAAGAGTCGTTCGATGCCCTAAGTTTTACCGAAGGGAGTATCGCCAATTTTAAAATTGATAAAATTGATGTGCTTATTGCACTCCATGCCTGCGACACCGCCACCGACGATGCCATTTATCAAGGCGTTAGCTCAAAAGCCGATATTATCATTACCGCACCATGTTGCCATAAACAAGTTAGACAAAACTTAAAAGTTGACAACCAAATCAAACACATTACCCAATTTGGAATTCTCGAAGAGCGTCAAGCCGAAATTCTGACTGATGCAATCCGTGCCCTATCGCTAGAAGCACAAGGCTATAAAAGTCAAGTTTTCGAATTTATTGCCGATGCACATACCCATAAAAACGTGATGGTGGTTGGAACCAAAAGAACCAAGCAAATCGACCCAAAACCTTTTTATGATAAAATTGATGAACTCAAGCAAACTTTTGGCTTGACTTATCAGCATCTTGACCAGAAATTAAGAAAAACAGAATAAAAAAAGCTGCTCCAATTGGAACAACTTTATATGTTTTGTTTCGAACAAGCTTTAATTAAGAATTATGCATAATTAATGTCGTATTTAATTAAGCTAGAATACTGATATATCGCCAGTTACAAAAACAATAAATAGGTCGAAGACCTTAGTGCTTGCAGTTAGCTTTTTGAGCGTTGCCGCATCCTTCACCGGGTTTGTGACCACAACCACTTTGTCCTTTTGCTGATCGATTGATTTTGCTATCATAAATCACTCTTTGATCTTCGGTTAACACCGTACGAACAGCTTGCTTGTGAGCCGCAGCTTCCTTTTCGATTTGCACTCTTAAAGCCGCTCTTTCGTCAATCTTTTTGTTAATAGCATCCATGTCTGGCTTTTCTGCTGTTTGAAGTGCTTTTAATTCGGCACGCTTAATTTCCATTTGGTTTTTAAGTTGCTGAATTTCTTTTAAGTGTGCTGTGCGCAATTTTTTGATTTCAGTTTTTTGAGCATCGCTTAAATCTGGAATCCACTTTTCGATGGCAGTTTCTGGTGGTTCATTTTGAACATTGGCTTGATCTTGTGCTATTGCATTGGTATTGAACCAAAACATTACACTTAGTAAAATTGGCATTGAAATTTGACTGATTCTTTTCATGGTATTAAAATTTAGTATGTATTTTTAAACTTTCTAGGTCGTTTAGACGTTTGAAAGTTTATTTGGTTTATTGATAGATTGAAGAAAAATCAAAATATTTTTTACTCTATTAATTATCAAACACTTGCGAAAGAAATACATTCGTCTAGAAGATTAATTTAAAAAATTTAAGTATGCAGAAAACTGTTTTAGTTACCGGAGGCACAGGTTACATTGGCTCTCACACTGCCGTTGAATTAATGCAAAAGTCCTACAATGTGGTCATTGTCGACAGCTTAGAAAACTCTGAGCTGAGTGTTTTGGATGGTATCGAAAAGATCACAAGCCAAAAACCCAAATTCGAACAAGCCGATTTGGCAGAGCGAAATGCTACTTTAAAGCTTTTCGAAAAATATCCAAATATTGATGCTGTGATTCATTTTGCAGCCTATAAAGCAGTGGGCGAATCGGTAGCTTTTCCATTAAAGTACTACCGCAACAACTTGAATTCGCTTATGAACGTGTTGGAGGCAATGGCCCTTCACGAGGTGAAAAATTTGGTTTTTTCGTCATCGTGTACGGTATACGGACAACCCGATGTGTTGCCAGTGACCGAACAAACACCTATCCAAGAAGCCAATTCGCCATACGGCAACACCAAACAAATATCGGAAGAAATTATCAGAGATTTTTTGCATGTTACCCCAAGCATACAAGCCATCGCCTTAAGGTATTTTAATCCGATAGGGGCTCACGAATCGGCACTTATTGGCGAATTACCCATAGGAGTACCCAACAATTTAGTGCCATTTATTACCCAAACCGCTGCGGGCTTACGCAAAGAACTTTCTGTTTTTGGCGACGATTATCAAACTCCCGACGGCTCGGCCATTCGCGACTATATTCATGTGGTCGATTTGGCATTGGCACATGTTAAAGCCATCGACCGACTTTTTAATGGTGAGGCTAAAAAAACCATCGAACATTTTAATTTGGGCACCGGCAAAGGCGTTTCTGTATTAGAATGCATACAAAGTTTCGAAAAAGTGACGGGTTTAAAATTACCTTACAAAATGGCAGCACGACGTCCTGGTGATGTGGAGCAGATTTGGGCCAACACAAGTTTTGCCAATCAAGAATTACAATGGCAAACCCAAAGAAGTTTAGACGATGCCATGTTATCGGCATGGAATTGGGAAAAACGTATCAGAAAAATATAAATAAGTTTTATTTTAATGTCTGATTTTTTTAAGATAAAAGATTGAATTAATTTTAGTTATAAAATAACATATTGGTCGTAGACCATTAAAACAAAAAATATGAAAAAATTATTGATCACAGGAGGTGCGGGATTTATTGGTTCGCACGTAGTACGACGCTTTGTAAAGCAATACCCACATTATCATATCTATAATTTAGATGCATTGACCTATGCCGGCAACCTCGAAAATATTGCCGATATCGAACACGAATCGAATTATACTTTTGTAAAAGGCGACATTCGAGATGCAGAATTCATTAACAACTTATTTAGTCAAAACGATTTTGTTGGGGTCATTCACTTAGCCGCTGAATCGCATGTCGACCGCTCGATTACCAACCCGATGGACTTTATTACCACCAACATTATTGGCACTGTCAATCTTTTGAATGCTGCCCGCGAGTCGTGGAAAGGAAGCTTCGATGGACGTAGATTCTATCATGTGTCGACCGACGAGGTATATGGATCGTTGGGATCCGAAGGCTTTTTTGTAGAAACCACAGCTTACGACCCACAAAGCCCCTATTCGGCCTCAAAAGCTTCGAGCGATCACTTGGTGCGCGCCTACGGAAACACGTACAAGCTACCTGTTGTCATTTCGAACTGTTCGAATAATTATGGCCCAAATCAGTTTCCCGAAAAGCTTTTGCCATTGGCTATCAATAATATTGTGAACAAAAGACCCATTCCTATCTACGGGAAAGGCGAAAATATACGCGATTGGTTGTATGTCGAAGATCACGCTTCGGCCATCGATACGATATTTCATAATGCCAGTTTAGGAGAAACCTATAACATTGGAGGACACAACGAATTACAAAATATTGAGCTAATACGCATGTTATGCAATTTGATGGACGAAAAATTGGGTAGAGCCAATGGTGAATCTGCTAAACTTATTACTTTTGTCACCGACAGAGCTGGTCACGATTTGCGATATGCCATCGACGCATCGAAAATTGCAAAAGATTTAGGTTGGAAACCTAGCTTACAATTTCCCGAAGGTCTTCGCAAAACAGTCGATTGGTATCTCAGTCATTCAGAATGGATTCAAAATATATTGAGTGGAGATTACGAGAAATATTACCAAAAACAATATCAAGGTCGATAAACAATTTTTGTTTATTGGTATCGCTTTAAGCCTCTTTCTGTCGGCTTGTACTACAACAAAACCAACGGCACCCAAACGCCATAAAAATTTGTCGTATTTGTACAACGAGTCTGAGGCTTATTTGCATCCACAATATCAGGTTTATCATTATTCGACCGACAGCTCGATTGTTTTTATTAAACTACCATTTTCCGATTTGTTGATGCGACCCATCGAAAACGATCAGAAATATGGGTTTATATCCATACATTATCGTCAGTTCGAATCGCTAACCAACAACACAATCATCGATTCGAGCTCATTCAATCAGAAAGTTATAAAGGACGCATCGCAGAAGTACAAATTATTGAGCTTTAAAATTTGCACCTCAAATTTAAGCAAAACCTTTTTAAGCATCGAGCTTACAGACCAGTTGAGCGAGAGAACACGCAAAGATTATATTGAGGTGGACAGAACCAGTCTTTTAAACCGTCAGAATTTATTGGTAAAAGAGGCTGCAACCAAAGAGCCTGTTTTTGGTAGCGAGCTGCTCCTTGGACACACTTATTCGATTCAAAGTCCTGTTTTTTTAAAACGTAAGATATTTCTTCAAGAACAAAAGCCGGTTTACGAAGTGGCGTTTGTTCCTTATAGTACAGAGCGTTATGCATCCCTAAAAATGAAATCGGACACCAGCTATCTGTTCGATGATTGGCAAATTACGCCCCAAAAACCCACCATGTATTTTTTAAACTTTGATACCAACATTGTAAAAGGGGTGTCGTTAATGGCGTACGATTCAATTTCGAATCGTTTGCATACACCCAGCCAGCTGATTCATCCGTTAAATTATCTTCTGAGTAAAAAAGAATTTAACCTTTTATTGCAAGATACCAATCCAAAATTTGCATTGGATCGGTTTTGGTTAAAAACCAGTGGAAATGTGCGTCATGCACAAGAAATGATAAGGGTTTATTATGGGCGAGTGGCAACAGCAAATCGAGAGTTTGCCTCGTACAAAGAAGGTTGGATGACCGACCGTGGCATGATTTACCTTATTTTTGGCGAACCCGTTACTGTTTATAAGTCCGAGACCCTTGAGCGTTGGATTTTTGGTTCTGGCGACTCGGAACAAGCACTAAGCTTCGACTTTGAATGGAGCCGAAATCCATTTACCTCGAACGATTACAGACTGGTTCGAAACGAAGCGTACCAAAAAGCATGGGCACAAGCCATCGACTCGTGGCGAAATGGACGAATATATTCGGTAGCCAAGTAAAGCTCATAGGAGGTCGAAAAGAGGACTCATTTATTTTAAGGGGATAAGCCAAAAAGTTGGTTCTTTATAAAAGCGTGTGGGTAGCACAATTTGGATTAATCAAAGAGAAATCAAGTTTACCCGTTAACCCAACTTGAAAATAAGTTCCAGATGCTTCAAATTGGACTAAATTTACATAAATTCCAATTAGCAGATAATTAAGCACATATTAAAACTACAAAAAAACTAACAATTTTTAATATCTACTTAAAGTACTTATTATCTATAATATAAAGATTTTCTAGCTTCGGAATACTTCCCCATAGCATTATGTATTAAATTTATAA
>DYOK01000324.1 GCA_020720565.1 Acetofilamentum sp. | reverse complement strand
AATTTAAATTCAATTCATCATATTTAAACACAAAAAATTACTCTAAACTATCGAAACTTAAGGGTAAAATATCTTGAACAGAATTGGCAATATATATTTTTTTCTCCCCGGCCATTATCACTCGCATCGGGTGTCGATGTCGATTTTGAGTTTCTAACATGACTTGCCGACAACTACCACAAGGCGTAATAGGCATCGGAGCAAATTCGTTGTTGCGAAATACGGCAATGGCTAATGTATGAACCGCTTGGTCGGGAAACTGTGCATTGGCGTAGAAAATAGCTGTTCGTTCGGCACAAAGCCCCGATGGGTACGCCACATTCTCTTGGTTATTTCCTGTGACTATTACACCATTTTCTAACAATAATGCGGCTCCAACTTGAAATTTAGAATAGGGAGCGTAGGCTTGTAAGGCAATTTCTTTGGCTTTTTGGACTAAGAGCTGCTCAGTTTTCGAAAGTTCGGTAATAGAGCTGTATTCTTCAATTTCGATATGAATGTGCATATTGAAAAGCTTAAATTTATAAATGGGTCTTTTTATTTTTAAATACTTGCAAGCTTTGTGTTGTAACTAAATAATTACTGAACATCTTTTAGTCTTCTATGCTCTATGTATTCAAAAAAAGAACGTATTAATTTGTTGCATTACTTTTTGTTAATCCAGCTAGAAATATCTTTGGATTTGAGTTCATCTTTGGTTTTTTCGGCTTCGTTTCGTAATTCGTATCCTCCAGCAATCACTTTAAATCGGCCATTCAATCTTATTATTTCGGCTTCGAATCCTGCTTTTGTAAGTTTTCCGAGCATCCGTTTGGCATTTTGTTCCTCTGAAAAACTTCCAACTACTAACTCGAAATTAACAGTCTTTACATTTACAGATTCGACTTTAGCGGGTTTTCCCTCTTCTTTTGTTGGTTCTGTGGTTTTTTCTACTGGCAAAGTTTGCTTTTCAAGCGTGTCAATTGGTGCTGGGTTTTGTTTTTCTTCTGTTACTTTGGTATTGGAATGGTTAAAGTCGAGGGCATGCAGTTGTTTGGTGGTCGAATCGATCGCTTTCGAAATAGGATTGGTATCTTCTTTTTCAATTTTGGCCTTCGATAAATTAAGAATTCCCGCTTCGGCGTGGTGTTTTACAGTGTTAAAGAAACCGATTTGATTTAAATAATACGACATAAAAATGCCAACCATTAAGAATGGCAAAACAACAGCCACTCTAACAAGATTTTTACGTGTGTTTAATGTCTTTTTTACAGCAATGTGACGGTCTTGGTTGTTAAGCTCAACACATTTAACTGCTACTAAACCATATGAATATGCATTGTAATTTTCTTCGTTTGAAGCTACAAATTGTATATTAAGATTTTCGTCGAGGGTAATGACCCCAAGCTTATCAATTTTAAAAATATGACCTTTGTCGAGTTGTAAAAAAGCTTCGCTAACCAGTTTACGCACCCATTGCTCGGCTTCAATTTGACTAATCGATTCTTGTACCGACAAAGCATTTATCAGTAAGCCGTCGTTAGTTTTAAGAGCGGCATTAAAAGCGATTTTCTTCGATGGTGGCGATATCAATTGCTTATCCGCAATCAATTTTGCAGGCTCGTAGTTGGCCACAAAGCCCCCAAAATCTGGAATAATAACATAGTTATATTCTAGAAGTAAGGCTCTTACAATTTGTAATATGCGGCTTGCCGATGATTCCATAATTAATGCTGTCTAACATTCAAAGATAATCTTTTTTTGAAAATATAAGAAGACTTTGTAATAAATGTAAAAAAACGACTGAGCCACTTTCCCGTTTCCAAAAAGGGGGGAAGACTTTGCCAATCTG
>DYOK01000323.1 GCA_020720565.1 Acetofilamentum sp. | reverse complement strand
AGTAAGTTAGTGAAAAAATAAAGCACTATCCACCAACATTATGTAGGCTATATGGTGGGTAAAGGCATCTAAACAAACTTTTGTGATGAACCAAAATTTTGTACCTTTACCAAAGATTCGTGAGAACTCCACCACCACATCGCCTACATCAAGCGTTATACAAGGCAAAGAGATTGTTTTAATGCGAGTTAGAAAAATATTAAATAGGTCGAAGACCTTATCGTTGTAAAGCATGAAAGATTTCAAACACAGCTTAACCATTAAAGGCACTACCCCTGACGAGGTGTTCAATGCATTGTCCAACCCTTTTGCAATTGAACTTTGGAGTGGGTATCCGGCCGATTTTAAACTTGAAGCAGGTGCAGAATTTAGTATGTGGGAAGGTGATATCACTGGCCGCTTACTCGAATTTGTGCCCAACGAAAGCTTAAAACAAGAATGGTTTTTTGGGGATAATTCAGACCCATCGGTGGCCGAAATAAAGCTTCATGCTCAAAAAAACGATACGTACATTACATTACGTCACACGAATATCCCAGACGAGGATTTCGAAAACATTTCAGAAGGGTGGACCGATTTTTATTTAGGAGCAATCAAAAAGTTTTTCGAAGAGGATTAATAAGCTTATTACTTGTAGCTATGTGGTCGTGCCAAGAGCCGCCACAAATTAAACCTAATAAAACATTACATATTATTGAGTCGGTCGATTCGACCAATTTGCCTATTGTTTCGATGCCAGAAATTGATGGATATTTCAGGGAACTGAATCGGCACGGTATTTTTAATGGCAATGTGCTTATTGCACGTAAAGGAAAAGTGATTTACCGGCAATCGTACGGAATTTCTAATTTCGAAACCAAAACACCGCTCGAATTAAACACAATTTTTCAAATAGGTTCAGTCTCGAAACAATTTACAGCCGTTGCCGTTTTGCAATTGGTCGAACAAGGCAAAGTAAAACTTGATCAAGATATTAGAGATTTCATTCCAGAATTGCCATACAAGGGGATCACAGTTCATCATTTGTTGTGTCATAAATCTGGTATGGTCAACTATATCTATTTTTGCGAAAATTCCGATTTCGATCGTTCGAAAAGCTTGACCAATAACGATGTAATTCATTGTTTTGCAAAAGAACGCCCTATTGCATATTATCCACCCAATCGGCGATTCGACTATAGCAATACGGGGTATCTGCTGTTAGCTACTATGGTCGAGCGTGTTAGTGCTCAGAAGTTTCCCGATTATCTAAAGTCTCACATATTCGAACCATTGGGTATGAAAACCGCTTTTGTATACAATCATAGCAATCGATTTAGACCAGAATCAACAGCAAAAGGATATGAATTTGGGACAAGAACCGAAGTCATACCTGACTATCTCGATGGCGTAGTGGGCGATAAAGGGGTTTATGCCACTGTAAACGATTTAATGCTTTGGGACCAAGGCTTGTATGCCAATAAAATAATTCAAAAAAAGACCCTCGATTTGGCATTTCTACCTCATGGAAAAGCTAAAAATGCCCACAGCAATTATGGATATGGTTGGAGAATGTATACCCGAGACAATAAACAAAAAGTATTGTATCACGCAGGTTGGTGGCATGGATACCAAGCCCTTTTGGTTCGGTCAGAAGTCGATTCTACCACCATAGTTGTTCTTAAAAATGTAAGGAATCGTTCCGTTATTTTGCAAAACAAACTTCTCGAAATTGTTGAGCAGTACAAGGATTGAAGCATTAGGTCTTTGATCTATTTACTGTGTTAATAAGTTGTTATTTATCAATCATCTAGCTTGATAACATACGACTTTGAATTATTCTAAATACTTAA
>DYOK01000322.1 GCA_020720565.1 Acetofilamentum sp. | reverse complement strand
CGAAGCCAAAAGAGAAAAAATTTATGTAAATGGTGTGGACGTTTCTGTATTGGTAAGTCGTGAAATGTATTTCGACCAACACGGAAAACCCATCACAACAAGTTTAAAAGACCATACCAAAGAAATCATCAAAGAAAACTTTGCTTCGTTTGACGACTTTTTAAATAAGTGGAACACCACCGAACGCAAAGAAGCCATCATTGCTGAGTTGCAAGAACAAGGCGTAATGGTAGAAGCCTTGTATGATGCCGTAAACAAAGAAGTTGATTTGTTCGATTTGATTTGTCACGTTGCGTTTGACCAACCACCATTAACACGACAAGAAAGAGCAAACAACGTAAAGAAGCGAAACTACTTTACAAAATATGGCGACCAAGCCAAAAAAGTATTGGAAGCATTGCTCGACAAATATGCAGACGAAGGCATTACCAACATTGAAAGCATTGAAGTATTGAGAGTAAATCCATTTGATGAATTTGGTTCACCGCTTGAAATCATCAACGAGTTTGGTAGCAAAGAAAAATATTTGCAAGCCGTAAAAGAATTAGAAATTGAACTTTATAAAACAGCGTAAGAAAGAATGAGCAATATAGGAGGCGTAATAAAAAGCATACAAACCATCATGTGGCAAGACACAGGCTTGAATGGCGATGCACAACGCATTGAGCAATTAGGATGGATGCTTTTTTTGAAAATATTTTCTGATAAAGACAAAGAATTAGAGTTACTGGACGATAAATACACATCTCCCATTCCCGACAAGTTTCATTGGGTAAAAGAAAAAGGCAATTGGGCTGGCGATGATGAAGGAATGACAGGCGATGAATTGTTGGAGTTTGTGGACAGACAATTGTTTCCTGCACTTCGCAATTTAGATTTAAGCACTGGCAACCAACGTGCCGTTATTGTGCGTGAAGTATTTGAAGGCAACAACAACTATATGAAAAGCGGTATCAACATTCGCAAGGTGTTGAACAAGCTAAACGAAATTGATTTTAATATTGCCAAAGACCGCCACGCTTTTGGTGAACTATACGAAACTATTTTAAAGGAATTGCAGAGTGCCGGAAAAAGCGGTGAGTTTTATACACCAAGAGCCATCACGCAATTCATTACCGAAACAATCAATCCGCAATTGGGCGAAAAAGTGCTTGACCCTGCTTGTGGAACTGGTGGCTATTTAACTTGTGCCATTGAACATTTAAAAGCTCAAGCCAAAAATGTAGAACAACGCAAAAGTATAGAAGAAAACATTGCAGGTTGGGAATACAAACCATTGCCGTATTTGTTGGCAACTACCAATTTGATTTTACACGATATTGAAATACCAAACATTAAATTTGGAGATGCCTTAGACCAACCTTTGAGCAATTTTACCGAAAAGCACCGAGTAAATGTAATCCTAGCAAATCCGCCATTTGGAGGTATTGTAGCTAATAACAACGAAACCAATTTTCCGCAAACGTATCGCACCAAAGAAAGTGCCGACTTGTTTTTAATCTTGATGATTCATTTGTTAAAGCAAGACGGACGAGCAGGAATTGTTTTGCCTGATGGCAGTTTAACAGGCGATGGCGTAAAACAACGCATACGCCAAAGACTTTTGGAAGAATGCAATCTGCATACAATCATACGTTTGCCTAATTCCGTTTTTCAGCCTTATGCAACAGTAGCAACCAACTTGTTGTTTTTTGACAAAGGAAAACCAACCAAAGACATTTGGTATTACGAACACCGTATGCCCGAAGATTACAAAGCATACAGCAAAACAAGACCCATACAAGCAAAAGAATTTGAACCCATTAAAAAGTGGTGGCACAAACGCAAGGAAAG
>DYOK01000321.1 GCA_020720565.1 Acetofilamentum sp. | reverse complement strand
TACAAACACGAGACTGCTCCCCTCACTGCACGTAGAATAGACCATAAAGAGGACGGTTTTACTGTTTCACTTTAGGCTTTGTAACCGAATAAGATGTGCAGAATTGACGCAGATATTTTGTTCTTCTTCAAGACACAAATTCTAGCTAATCGCTTGCGACTCTTAGCAAAATATGCCTAAGTATTGAGCCAACAAAAAGTTAACACAAAATCGTCTATTTTTTGATAATGAATTTGTAGCTGTTGTTCTACCCCTAGGCCGTCCACATTAAAATTGAACTCCCCATTAAGCTTGGGCGTAAATTCGTCAATTTGCAAATCTCTATCGAAAATAAAACTTTGATCGCCAAAAAGCTTGTAAACACTTTCTTTGGCTGACCAATGTAAGGCCAAATGATAAAGCAATTGATTTTCGGAAATATGACTCAACTCTTTTTTTGAGCAATACTTTTCTTTAGTACGAAATAGCTTGTAATCGATCTTTTCGATGTCTATACCCACAGGCTTTATAGACAGAGCTACACCAATTTTTTGATAAGAATGGGTAATGCTCAAATAGAAATCTGAATCGAGTAAATAAGGCTGACCCGATGTTTTATACAATATACACGGTTCACGACGCATCAAATGAGCCAAAAGCCATCGCGTACCGACAAATTCCATTTTCCTTTTAAAACTTTTTAAATGGGCTTTTTCAGTTGGTGGAACAATAGACAAAGCCTTTTCGATATCCGACTCACTTTCGTTAAAATCCCAAATAGCCAAATGTAAGTCGGGACTAATATGCTCAAAGCTGATGGGCATTATTTGGATGGATTAGACCAACGGAATGTTTCGATAAAATGCTGTATATCTTGTCGAACAAAGTAAATGAGCGGCTTTAACGAGTCGGCATTGGGCTCGCAATTAAAGTAAAGTGCACCATGAACAAATTGGTCGACACTATCGGTAATTTGGAATATAGCTGGTGAGGCAGCATTGCCCTCGATGCTGTATATCATTCCATATACTTTGTGTTCGGGTAAAGCAAAAGGCATCCCGATGATATCGTCGGCTTTTATCGAATGCTTAAAAGCAGATTGTCGGGCATCTTCGGCTAAAGTTCCTAAGTCTTTATTTTTGAAATAGGTCAAATAAATACTGGCTTTAAGTTGTGGATACTGTATGGTAGACCAGTTTTTGTCGTCGGGATTGATTTCGAGTTTTGAGGATTTTAAAAGTTCGACCGTATATTGAGGTCCTTCAATTGTTTGATATGCTTTTTCGGGCATCGGGATTCTGAAATATCCTCTGGGTTTGGGGATTTTAGGGTCTTCGCAGCGGTTAAAGGTAAACAGTGCCCATACAGAAGCCATTAATATGATAATCGATTTCATCTTTTTATAAATAGCCCCCCTACCCCCAAAAAGGGGGAAATAGAGCGTGGTTTTTAAAATTTTAATCATTCCCATGTGTGTTAAAATTTACTTGGCATGGATGTTTTATTTGCTATTTGTGATAATATTTCAATACATTGTCAGTAACTATTTGGACATAAGTTTAGTTCTTATAACAGAACATTCACCAAAAACAGAATAGCAAAGATACAGGATTCCCAAGCAACAGGCAATATATACATGGCAAACGCGAACTTTTATTCAAATGTCATATTTCTGATATTTTTTCCTCTGTGAGACTTCCTTTATATCCCCCCTTTCGAAGAGGAAAATAAAAAAACAACGTCAAGTCGAGTTTTTTCGAAGGGGATGAAAAACGCCTCAAATAAAACGATTGAAATAATTATAGAAAATTTGTATCTTTGTAAAGATTATAAATTGAATAAAAATGTACAGAAC
>DYOK01000093.1:5932-10461 GCA_020720565.1 Acetofilamentum sp. | reverse complement strand
ATGAAAACCCTTATTACCAACGCTCAAATTATTAACGAAGGCGAAATATATTTAGGAGCATTATTAATCGATAAACAATTTATTAGCGCAGTTTTTCGTGAACCTTATCCTCAGATTCCAAGTGTCGACCTTACAATTGATGCACAGGGACAGTATTTAATTCCAGGGGTAATCGACGATCAAGTGCATTTTCGTGAACCAGGATTGACTCACAAAGGGCGTATTGAGACCGAATCTCGTGCGGCATTGGCTGGCGGAGTAACGTCTTTTATGGACATGCCCAATGTGAATCCACAAACCACCACACAGAAATTATTATCCGAAAAATTCGAAATTGGAGCCAAAGAGAGTTATTGCAACTATTCATTTTACATTGGAGCCACGAACGATAATCTCGATGAATTATTAAAGACCAACCCCCAAACCACTTGTGGTATAAAAATATTTATGGGATCTTCGACCGGAAATATGTTGGTCGACAAACCAGAAGTACTGGAAGCTATTTTTAGTCGTGCACCCCTTTTGGTAGCAACCCATTGCGAAGACGAAGCGACCATAAAACAAAATTCAGAAACTTTTAAGCAACAATATGGTGAGGATGTGCCGATAAAATTCCACCCCAGTATCCGTAGCGAAGCAGCTTGTTATTTGTCGTCGAGTTATGCGGTAGAATTGGCAAAAAAACACCAAACCCGGTTACATGTGCTCCATTTATCAACGGCCAAAGAATTGGAATTATTCGACGATTTACCACTGAACCAAAAGAAAATCACAGCCGAAGTTTGTGTCCATCATTTGTGGTTCAGCGAAAAAGATTACCAAACAAAGGGTACATTTATTAAGTGGAATCCAGCCGTTAAGACAGAATTGGACAGAATCGCCTTGTTAAAAGCGGTGTCGGGTAATCGCTTATCGGTTATTGCCACCGATCATGCTCCGCATACGATCGAAGAAAAACAAAATACCTATTTTAAAGCCGCATCGGGAGGCCCCATGGTACAACACTCATTAGTAACCATGTTTGAGCTTGCCGAAATGGGTCAAATTACAAAAGAAAAAGTGGTCGAAAAAATGAGCCATGCCCCTGCCGAATTGTTTCAAATTGACCGTAGAGGGTATCTTAAACCAGGCTATTACGCCGACTTAGTTCTGTTAGAATCCAACCAATGGACAGTCGATAAAGGGAATATCTTATATCATTGCAATTGGTCTCCGCTCGAAGGTCAGACTTTTAAACATCGGGTAACACACACGTTTGTTAATGGGCAATTGGCGTATCAGAATGGGCAAATTTTAGACAAAGTAGAGACATTGCCATTGGAATTTAATAGGTAAGCTCGAAGACTTTTTTTATTTAGTGTAACATTTTGTTAAAACAGTCGTCAGAGTTCGTTGTTAAAACAAAAACAAATATAAGTTCAATTTAATTATTTTTTTAGATGAAAAAAATTCAATTAGGGTTTTTGATGTTGCTTCAGTTTTGGTTTGTAGCTAATGCACAAACAGACTTGAACTCAACACTTCCAAAAGATCCAAGCGTTATTTATGGCGTTTTAGAAAATGGCATGACGTATTACATTCGTCAAAACGCCACCCCAAAAAACAGAGCAGAACTAAATCTTGTAGTTCGTACAGGATCGATTCAAGAAGACGAAGATCAACGCGGTTTAGCTCACTTTTGCGAACACATGGCCTTCAATGGTACCAAAAACTTCCCAAAACACGAATTGGTTGGTTTTTTAGAAAAAACGGGTATGAAGTTCGGTGCCGAAGTTAATGCGTACACCAGTTTCGACGAAACCGTTTACGGAATAACCGTTCCGCTCGACAGTGTTTCGTTTTTAGACAAAGGCTTGTTAGTAATCCACGATTGGGCGCATTTGGTTTCTTTCGAAGATTCCGAAATTGACGCCGAACGTGGTATTATTCACGAAGAATGGCGTATGCATCAAGGTGCACAATTTCGTATGCAAGATGCTATTTTTCAAGCCATTTTCAAAAATTCGAAATATGCAGACCGTAGCACCATCGGTTTAATGTCTGTAGTAGACAGTTGCAAATACGATGTTTTACGACGTTATTATAGCGATTGGTACCGTACAGACAGACAAGCTGTTGTGGTTGTGGGCGATTTTGACCCTAAAATGATGGAAGCTAAAATTAAAGCGTTGTTTGGAAAAATCCCTGCTAAAAACAACCCACGCGAATACAAACAAGTGACTATTCCTGATAACGAAGAGCCTATTGTAGTGGTACTTTCTGACAAAGAAAATCCTCAAACTGCTGTTCAAATTTTTATCAAACACGATAAATTCTATCAAAAAACCGTAGCCGATTATCGCAAATCAATAGCTCATAACTTGTACAACGAAATGATAAACAAACGTTTACAAGAGTTGACTACCGCTGCAAATCCACCTTACATATATGGATACGCTGGTTATAGCGATTTTATTGGACCACGCGATGCATATGTAGCCATTGCAGCTACTAAAGAAACTGGTTTAGTCGATGGTACCAAAGCCATTTTACGTGAAAACTATCGGGTTAAAAACTTCGGTTTTACAGCCACTGAGTTAGAGCGTGAGAAAAAAGCTCTGATGAAAAAAATGGAAAAAGCATACAACGACCGACACAATAATAAATCGGAAGATTATGTAGGCGAGTATAAAGCCAATTTCCTTTTGTCAGAAACACCATTTCCTGGCATCGAAAATGAATACAAATATTATCAAGAATTTTTGCAAGGAATTACTTTAGAAGAAGTTAGCGAATTAGCCAAAACTTGGTTTACAGAGAAAAATATGGTGATGTTGGTCGTTGGTCCCGAAAAAGAAGGTTTAGTTTACCCAACCCAAGCCGAATTTTTAGCCATGATTAACGAAGTTAAAAACGAAAAAATGGAGCCTTATGTCGACAAAGTGTCTACACGTCCTTTATTCGAAGACAAATTGATTACGAGCTCTGGTAAAGTAGCCAAAAAAGGTGCTATTAAATCAGCAGATGCCACTACTTGGGCTCTTTCGAATGGTGTTAACGTGGTGTATAAAACCACCGACTTTAAAGACGATGAGATTCTTATGAATGGATTCAGTTACGGTGGTTATTCTTTATACGACCAAGCCGACGACATCTCTTCTAAAATGTCTGCCGATATCATTATGGAATCTGGTTTGAATGGTTTTGATAAAACCGAACTCGAAAAATTATTATCCGACAAAACCGTTTCGGTAACACCATTTATCGACGAATTATCCGAAGGTTTTACAGGAAGCTCTTCGGTGAAAGATTTTGAAACCATGTTACAATTGATTCACTTGTATTTTACTAAAGCAAGGTACGACGAAGTGGCCTACGAGTCTTACATGGACAGAATGAAGTCGATGTTAGAAAACCAAAGTTTGACACCCGAATCGGCATTTAGCGATTCTATTAAAACAGTGTTGTCATCACACAGCTTGCGTGCACGTCCTATGTCGGCTAAATTATTAAGCGAAGCCGATTACAAACGCGTTCACAAAATTTTCCGTGAGCGATTTAACGACCCAGCAAGCTTTACATTCTATTTTGTGGGTAATATCGACGAAAAAATGGCTAAGCCATTAATCGAAAAATATTTAGGTTCACTTTCTCAATCGAACAACAACGAACAATATCGCGATTTAAATATCAACTATCCAAAAGGTAAAATTGATGTAGTAGCGAAAAAAGGTACAGAGCCTAAGAGTATTGTGTTGATGCAAATGAATCACGACTTCGGCTATTCTCAAAACGAACGTATTGGTATCAAAGCCTTAGGTAAGATTCTTTCGATCGAATTAATCGAAGAGATTCGCGAAAAACAAAGTTTAGTGTATTCAATTGGTGCTTATCCTAGTTACGAGAAATTACCTACTGCCAAAGCTACCATGACCGTTTACTATCCATGTTCGCCCGATAATATCGAAGTGGCTACCAATGGTACCTTAGAAATATTTAGAAAAATGGTTAAAGATGGCCCATCTCAAACCAATCTGGATAAAGCTAAGCAACAGTTAATCAAAGAACTAGAAACAAATTTAAGAGAAAACAACTACTGGTTAAGTGTGTTGAAAAACTATGGTTTCGAAAAAATTGATTATGCCGAAATTACTAAAACTCAAAAAATGATTGAATCGTTAACTGCAGAAGATATCAAGACCCTAGCGGCCAAATTCTTAGCAGAAGATAATTATGTAAGAGTATCTTTAGTTCCCGAAAATTAAACTTTTCTTTAGTTTTTATAGAAGAGAGGCTACATGTTCGCATGTGGTCTCTTTTTCTTTGAATCAACAACTCAATAATTTTGAATTATGAATTTTGAATTGAACTGCAACTCTGCTAAAAATTGGTTAATTCTTTTTTTGAGGTGCTATAAAAAATTTCTTTGTGTAGCTTTGTGTGCATTATCTTTGTGAAGCTTTGTGACACAGTTATTACACAAAACACACAAAGTAACCACAAAAAACACAAAAGAAAATTCAAGATTTGAATGCATCAACTGGGCTTCG
>DYOK01000093.1:0-5832 GCA_020720565.1 Acetofilamentum sp. | reverse complement strand
GTAACCTGTAATCTACCTGCGGTAGGCAGGCTTGAAACATTTTACCTGCAACAATCAGCCGATAAATTAAGCTTTTCTTAACATACTGATAATAATCAAGAGCCAACATTCAGTCTAATTTTGTGGCATGAAATTTAGACCATATTCCGTTCGAAATAAGATTTTGCTAGCTAACGCATCATTGTTGATTTTGTACGCTTTAATGCTCTGGCCACTGTTTCACGATACGAACGAATATAATCAATTTCAAACTTACAAATCTAAAGTTAAAGAGCTTAACTCTCGTTCTACCACAGCCATTAGTATAGTCTATGGGTTTATGATAAAAGAACGCGAAAATATTAGGTTTTATCAATTTAGAGCCAGTCCTCAAATATTCGAATTTAAGAATAATATAAAATCGATTGTTAAACTCGAAAACACCCTTAAATCGAAATCTTATACGCAATACACTTACGAAGTTAATTTTGAACAACAAATTCGAAATATGAATCAATTAGATTTGGTATTCGATAGTTTGGTTAAATTGACTCTTTTTAGAGGGTTCAAAGATTATGGACTCGAAGGGAAAATGCGCGATGCCATACATTTTGTAGAGCAAAATAAATTATTACCGCTAGAGCAAGTTTTAATGCTTCGTCGCGACGAAAAGGACTATTTGTTACGCCATCAAGAGATTTATGCCAGAAGACTCAATATGGAAATTGATATTTTCACAAAATCATCACGTTCTCAATTACTTACAGAAAAGCTAAACGATTATCAAACCTATTTTAGACAATTAGTTCATATCGATAGTTTGCTCGAAGTTTCGCCGAAAAGCATTCAATATCAACTTAATAAAGTTGAAGAACGGGTTGTGTTCCAACAAAGATTAATCGAAAAACAAATTATTCAATACGAAGAAGAAAATAGTTATAATCGAAAGCGTAAACAATACATAGTAAGTGCACTGTTTATTTTGATTAGTTTGGGTGTTAATTTGTTTTTTGCAGTTCAAATTTCACGTAATCTCCATAAACTTAATTTTTCGTTAAAATCATATATTCAATCTGGATATCAAGACTCTAGGGTTTGGATCGAAAATATTAATTCAGATGAGATAGGCGATATTATTTTTAATTTTCAAGCATTAAAACGTGAGATAACAGGTTTAATGTTCAATTTTAATAGAGATTTAGAGGAAAGGACTCGTAAAATAGAAGAACAGAAAAGTCTTTTGCAAGACCAACAAAAACATACTTTGGAGAGTATCCATTATGCTCAATATATTCAAAAAGCATTATTGCCTAAAACTGAACATATCCGAAAAGTGTTCGAGCAAAGTTTTAGCATTTATTTCCCTCGCGATATTATCAGCGGCGATTTCTTATGGGTGCAAAATATTAAAACGCCTACCAAAGAATATGCATTTGCAATTGTGGGCGATTGCACCGGACATGGCGTGCCAGGTGCCATGATTAGCATGATAGCCATTACCACTCTTAACGATATTATTCAGAACAAAAAAATATATAAGCCTGAACGAATTTTACAAAAAATGAATCAGAAGTTTATTGAACTTTTACAAGCGAGTAGTAATCAGGAGATTATGTACGAGGGGGTCGACATAGGGATTTTGAGGTACGAAAAAAAGAAAAAAGAAATGATATTCTCGGGTGCCAATCGCGATTTGTTATTAATTAGAAAAGAAGAGCAATTGGTCATGAGCGGTTCTCGAATGGCTGTTGGTCATGTGACCGATGCCAATTATGTGTATAAAACACACCAAATCGTTGCTGAAAAAGGCGATTCCTGGTATTTGTTCTCCGATGGTTTCTCCGATCAATTTGGTGGGGACCAACACAAAAAACTTAAAAGAGCACCATTCTATCAACTCTTAAAACAAGCCAGCAAAATGGAACCATTGGTACAGGGCGCTTTTTTAACCGATTGGTTCATCAATTGGAAAGGCTCAAACCAACAAGTAGACGATGTAACCATTATCGGTATAAGGACATAGGGGGGTAAGTGCTAAATTACCATTAATATTTGCGAGAATTGTTTTGTTTATTAAAGCAACCTTTTGTAACTTAGCTCGTCTACAAGCATCTATTAAACTACACTATTCATTTTTGCTAGCCTGACCCATAGCAATATGAGAAAACAAATTACGAAATGCACCCTAAAACTGGGCGTGCTTGTTGTCGTTTTAGGCTTTGCATTTAATTCTAATGCACAAACAGACAATCTTCAAAAGCCACAGTGTAAAAGCTGTCAATCTAAACATTTTAAGTCAATCGAAGGATTTACCGAATCTAAAATGCTCAACGATTCTGTTGCCGTGGTTTACCTCGATTTGCTTGGGAAATTGGTGCCTGAAAAAAATGCAAAACTCGAATCGTATCTTCAAATTCAAACTGATTTTAAGTTTATACGTTTATTCGACTCCCCTAATGGTAACACCCGTTGCCAGTTAGAAATTCCAATATCCACGACACCCGAGAAAATTCAAGATATTTTCAAGTTACAAGGTTTCGGAATTCAAAGCAAATCGTTTACCCGATAATATTTACTTATTAAAATTACTACTATGAAAGATATTTTGAAAAAGACTATATTTGTCCATTTCCTTATTGGTCTGCTTATTATATTAATATCTAATAAAGCTCAAGCCCAATGCAATAATTACAATAGCAATTACCCGACCGGTACCTCTTCAACCACCTCAACTACTTTGGTAACAGTGAGTACTTGTATGTACGGAGGCGAGTACACCTATTTTAATGTAACCGCCGGTAATACATATACTTGGACTACCTGTGGTGATTCCGATTTTGACACGCAGTTAACTTTGACGCAAGGCTCAAATACTACGGGTGCCGATTTGGCATATAACGACGATGCTGCTAGTTGTAGTCCGCAATCCACCGTAACGTGGACGGCTACATTTACAGGAACAGTAACCTTATTGCTGAGTGAATATAACTGTAGTAATTATTCCACTTGCATGACCGTACAATGGAAGATTAATGCGCCGAGTTGTACCGATGGTATTCAAAATCAAGGTGAGACATGGATCGATTGCGGCGGACCCTGTGCGGCTTGCCCACCTCCAACAGTCCAAGACTGCGAAGGGGCTATTCCAATTTGTCAAAACTCTTATTCCGAAGCCACAGCATTCTCTGGTCAAGGTAATTATCCCACAGAGATTAATAGTGGGCCCTCATGTTTAGGTTCTGGCGAGAAAAACGACGTGTGGTATGTATTTACCGTACTCAATAGTGGAAATCTCGATTTTAGTATTATTCCTAATGATATGAACGATGATTACGACTGGGCGGTATATAACATTACCAACGACCCATGTACCGATATCTATAGTAATGCGGCTCTAGAAGTGCGTTGTGATTATGATGGTGATCCAGGCATTACAGGTCCCAATGGCGATGGAGGTGATAATGACGAGCCTGTTGTTCCGGTTTTAGCTGGCGAAACTTATTTGGTTAATGTCAGTCAATTTTCTACATCGACTAATGGCTATACCATCAACTTTGCGGGTTCTACAGCGTCAATTTTTGATAATGTCCCGCCGTCTTTCGATGCGGTCGATTTGCCTATCGCTTGTGGTTCAACTACCTTGACATTCCATTTTAGCGAAAATATCAAATGTTCATCCATTCAAAATAACGATTTCTATTTAACAGGACCTGGTGGACCTTATACGCTGTCTGGGGTAACTTCTCCTGTTTGTTCTTCTGGTGGAACATACGATGCTGATTATACCATCACAGTTTCACCTCCATTAACAACATCTGGTACTTTTACTTTGGGATTGAATGCAGCTACGGCAGGTTCTGTTACCGATATTTGTAATAATACAGCTCCTTCGCGAACGTTCAATTTTAACATCATCAATATTGTAACCTCAGGCTCGCAAATTAACTTAGATTGTAATGGTGATACCGATGGCTCGGCTACCGTTACTTTAACAACTCCAGGTACAGCTAATTATACATATGCCTGGTCCAACTTAACCACAAATGGACCAACGGCATTGACCTCCAATACAGTCACTGGCTTAGGAGATGGTGCCATTTCGGTAACTGTTACCGATGCTTTGGGTTGCAAAGCCATTCAAAATTACACGATAACTGAACCCTCAGCTCTAGGTTTAACGCTTACGCCTACAGCCACATCGTGTGGTGCCAACAATGGTGCTATTAGTGTGGCATTAACTGGAGGTGCTACGCCATTCGATATCGATTGGGCTCCAGGTGGTTTAGCTAATAACCAAACAGTACCTTATAATATTACTGGATTAGCCTCGGGTAACTACAATGTTACAGTGGTAGATAATTCGGGTTGCGACGAAACCGCAAGTGTTACGGTAAATCTCGGTGGAACAGTTGTTGCCGCTATTGCACCAGAGTCTAGCCAATGCCTAAGTGGTAACAGTTTTGCTTTCGATGCTTCTAGCAGTACCACCATTTCTGCCCCAACTTACAGTTGGAACTTTGGCGATGCTTCAACTGGATCTGGCGTGTCGCCTACTCATACCTATGCAAGTTCTGGTACATACACCGTTACATTAACCATTACAGATAGTGGGTGTTCCGATTCCGAAACCATTAACCTGACGGTATACCCAACGCCAACTGTAAGTATAACACCCACTCACATTACCTGTAATGGCTTAACCAATGGTTCGATTAGTATCGCCCTAACAACAGGTACTGCACCTTTGCAAAATATTGCGTGGTCACCCTCGGGTGGTACAGGAACTACAGCATCTGGTTTAGGAGCAGGGGTATACAACGTAACTTTCGAGGATGCCAATGGTTGTGACGGTACAGCCAGTACAACCATAACCCAACCTGCGGCAATGGTACTCGATTTAACCAGTACCAATGCTACCTGTAATGGTACCTGCAATGGTACCGCCAATGCCAATGTGTTTTCTGGGGGTACCGCTCCATTCGATTACGATTGGGGATCAGGTTCTAACCCTAACAACTCAGCTTCAACGGGGAGTTTGTGTGGCTTAGCAGGAGCAGCTGGGGGGTCTCAAAATTATACGGTTACCGTAACCGATGCCAATTTATGTTCTACAACGGGTGTTGTAGCAATTAGTGTACCTGCCGATTTAACACTAAGCGAATCGGCACATACCAATGTAGCTTGTAATGGTCAATCCAATGGTTCGACTACTGTTTCTGCTGGAGGTGGTACAGCAGCGTATCAATATTCTATTAATGGAGGAACAACTTGGCAAGCCGGCACTACATTCGGTAGTTTATCAGCCGGATCATATACCATTACTGTAAGAGATGCTCACAGTTGCACAAAAACATTAAATATCACCATCAGCGAACCAACTGCATTGACCATCAGCGAGATTTTAGCCAACCACGACAATGTAACATGCTTTGGCGGCAACAACGGCAATTTAACGGTACAAAGTGCTGGTGGCACAGCCCCATATCAGTATTCGATTAACGGAGGTACCTTACAAGCCTCTGGCACATTTGGAAGTTTGACAGCAGGAACGTATACTTTATTGGTACAAGATAATCACACTTGTACCCAAACCATGACGATTACCATCAGTCAACCACTAGTTTTGACGGCAAGTATTCCAGCAGTAGCCTTAACGTGTAATGGAGCTTGCAATGGACAGGCCACAGTCACTGCTGGTGGCGGTTCTGGAGCATACGATTATATATGGAGTAACACCGGAGCGAGTGCAACAGCTACAACAACGGCTAACTTATGTGGCGGTACGACCTACACGGTCACCGTGTCCGACGATTTGGATGCAAGCTGTACGATAACAGCAACAGTCACACCAAC
>DYOK01000092.1 GCA_020720565.1 Acetofilamentum sp. | reverse complement strand
GCCTGCCGCCTGCCTGCCGGTAGGTAGGTCAGGCAGGATAGATCTATCGACCGAAGGTTGACAGGTTCAAAATTAAGAATGCTTTACCTACAATTGCCCTATTAAAAACTATAGATAATTCCAAGTGTAGCGTTAAACCCTTCGGTAGGATAATAATTCCAGAGATAATTTTTTCGAGCTAAAATATTGTTAAAGCGTACAAATGCACTCCATTTTTGCGTGTATCGGTATTCTGCTCCTAAATTAAAATCGAGTGTTTCTGGTACTTTTACAACGGAGTAACCCGAGCTTAAGCCTTCTTTATAATATGTTTTTGCATAACGCTGCCCTAGTACGAACACGTCGAAATCGACAATAATTTTGCTCTGGATGTTATAATTGGTCGAGAAATGCACCTCGTAATCGGGCACATGCCATGCATGCTCAATTTCGTCGAGTTTAAAACCATGATACTGCGCCAACAAATTGAATCTCAATTTTTTCGATTTTATCCAAGTCATTTCGGCATCGATGTCGTAGCGTTCCACATCGTCATATTCCACAACAAACTGATTTTCTGTAAGATTGGTCGAATCATTGACAAAGAAATGGGCATCGTCAATCACTCGATACTTCCCGCTAATGTTGTATGACAAAGTACTTGTGAAGTTCCCTCTAAATCCAATTTGTAACGCAATAAGCTCATTCACATTCCGCACCACCAAATTAGGCTTAACAAAAGCGTTTTCTAAAGTAATCTTTCGATAATTTTGACTTTGTTTTTCTCCCGAGATACTCAAATAAGGCACTAAGAAATAGTCGATTACGTTGTAATACAGTTTGATTTTAGGGTAGTAATGAAATGTAGTCGAGTCGTTGTTGGCGTCCACATCGATATTTAAACCCGCTTCAATTCCCCAATTCTTATTTGATTTTTTAATAAAAGGGTTCAAATGATATATGGAATTGGCAAACAACTGTACGGGCGATAAATGGTTGTAATATCGGTAATCGAACTCTAATCCAATTCGCTCATTATTGAGGCTCATTTGGGCAATGGCATTGATTCCGAAATCGTTTAAGAAATTCGAATGTTGATCTTCGTAATAATTGTAGTCCATTGCAAAATTATAATACAAATCGTTAGGATTTAAACTAGTCGATTTATAACGCGCTGTGGCATTCATCCAACTAAACGCTTGTTTATTGGTCGTTTTATCGAATAATGTGTCGCTTACAAAAGCATTGTGCCCATAGTAATGATTGGCATAGCGGCGGTAAGTTAAATCGGTTTCGAGTGCTGTTTTTTTAAACATTCGGTGAATGTAAGCTTGAGCCATATTGTAGCTGTATCCTGAATATTGTTTTTTATCGGCCCCATCAATTTTCAGATTGCCATGTTGCGATATGTGTTTAAAATTAAAACCTCCCAATAACTCTTTCGATCGGTCTGTACCATATCGGTATTCGAACACCGGCTTGGTATAATTACCAAATCCGGCTAATACATAGTGATGATACAACTTATTTAAAGGTTCGCCCACCATGCTTACAGGCTGAATAGGTTTAGGAATGTAATTCGGCGAAAAAGGTATGGCCGTGATATCGTACTTTAATTGTACGTCTACTTTAGCGGTATCTACAATTTGAGGGGAATCGCTCAACTTTTGTGCATCGCCAATTACTGGCGAATACGACTTGATGACCACCACGTCGTGATTAATCTCTTCTTGTGCAAATAGCTTAACAGACAAAGTAATTGCAATAAGTACTAAAAGCATTTTATTCATGGCGGTGTATCCAGTTTTATTTTGAATTCTAACTCTACTTTCCATTGTGTTTACTCTATCGTTTCGTTAGGTACCAGTTCCTGATTTTCTTTATGTTGCTCCGATTCTTTCGAATCTTCGTCGAGCAGTGAACGTAATTTTGTTGTTTCTTCTTGTGTCGATTGCAAGGCTTTGGCTTCGTTTTCGGCTTTGATTTGTTGCTCGATCAATTCGATTTCGGTCAATTTCTCGATAGCTTGGGCTTTAACACCGTCGGTAGTGTTGGGGTAATGTTTGATGACACTTTCTAAAGTGGCTCTGGCCATAAAATAATCGGCTTTGGCTTTGAAAATGTCAGACCAAATCATAAAGCTTTTGGCCACCCATTTTTGATGCGATGTATTGCTGGTTTTAAATTGATTGATCGAGGCTATTGCTAAATTGTGCTGCCCCGATAAATACTGGAATAAGATGATCATATAATTTGCCTCAGCTCCTTCTTCGGTTTTGGGCTGATCAACTAAAAGCGTAAACTCTTGTTGAGCGCCCGCCGTGTCGCCTTTAGCAAGAAGCGACTTGGCTAAAATATAATGCACTTCTCGCTCTAAATCGGCTGCACCTTCGGTTATAGGCAAAACCGCTAAAGCTGATATTCGAGCTTGTTCGAACTGAGCTGTTTTATAATAAGAGTGCATCAATCCAATTTTGGCCGTTTTTATACTCGATTGGTTCGACGACAGCCCCACCAGTTGTTGATAAAACTTAATGGTTTTTTTGTAGTTGGTATCTCTGTATGTTATAAATGAAGCACGCAGCAAAGCCTCTTCGGTGTACTCCGATACTTTCTGTTTTGTAATAAATTCGTACGAAACCAAAGCATTGGCGTAGTCGTTTTGTGCAAATTCGCAATCGGCTTTAAAATAATGTGCATTTAGTAAGTCTCTACCTTCGGGATATTTTTCGATGTACTTTTTAAGTGCAGGTAATGCCGATTGGCAATTCGAGTTCATGTATAAATTTGCAGCTGCGGTGTAGGTAAGCGAATCGGCTTCGATTTTTGTTACTTCGGTTTCGACAGAATGATTATTTGCGAACTCGATATATTCGTCGACTTGGTTCAACTCAATGTAAATATTTTTCATCATCAGAAGTGCTTTTTGAGCCTCATCAGATTTTGGATAATCTTGAATCAGAGTTTTGAACTGTACTAAAGCTTCCTGTTCTTTGCTGGTATTGTAATCGAGTAATCCCACTTGCAAAAGGGCTTTTGGACGGTAGCTCGATTCGTTATACTGATCTACAATAATTTGGTAGTTTTCGATGGCCAAATTAAACTGATTCAGATATTTATAGGCATTAGCACGTTCGTATAATGCATCGTCAAAATACGCCGATTTGGGATACGTTTTAGTCAGCGTATTGATGGCCGTAATTTCTTCGTCGTACCGTTTTAGCAGTCCTAAACTGAAGGCTTTTTGAAACAGTGCGTAGTCTACTTGACGTTCGTTGGCCTCTATGGCCTTGGCATAATATTCCACTGCAAAATCGTACTGCATCGCGATAAAGAAACCATCGCCAATTCGGTTGTAACTGTCGGCAAGTTTGGTTTTTGGTGTTCCATCGGTAAATGCAATGTATTTACGGAACCAAACATTGGCATCGTCGTATTTTTTTTGCTTAAAAAAAGCGTAAGCCAAATTGTAATGGGCATCTTTATACTCGTTACTTCCGAAAGCCCCCGACGTTAAAATAAAGTCGTTATAATCTGTAGTCGCTTTAGCATAGTCGCCAATTCGGTAATATGCCTCAGCACGCCAATATTTAGCTAATGCTCTGTACGTTAAATTAAATTTAGCATTCTTAAGCGATTGATCAAAAAGTTCGATAGCAGGTCTAAATTCTCCGTCGTTAAATTTTTCGAGCCCTCTAAAATAGGTTACTCTTTGATAAGCTTCGGTTAACTCTGGCGTTTTTTTCTCGATCTGATTCAAGGTTTCAATGGCTAAAGAATAATTTTTAGTCGATAAAAACATCATACTCAAATGCGAATAAACCTCGTCGCGGTGTCTCGAATTGGGATAATTTTTAAGATACTCTTTAAACGCTTGAATGGCATCGTTGAACGGTGAAAACGACAATTCGTACGATAATTTCGCATAATTATAAGCCGCATCTTCTTTAACGTCGGGCATTTTGTCTAAACCTGCAGCTTCTTGAAAAGCTAACAAGGCTTTGTCTTTTTGCCCCAACTGAACGTAGCAATAGCCTAAGTGGTAAAATGCGCCCTGCGAGAGTGAATCTCTAAGGTTTTGGATGCCCGAGAAAAACTCAGCGGCATGCTGGTAATCTGCAATCTTATAATAGGCAAACGCCAATTGATAAGCGTCGGTACGTTGAAAATCTTCGACATGCTCTTTGTAAGCTAATAAATAAGGAACAGCTTGAGCAAATTGTTGTGTCTTGTAATAAGCTTCGCCCAAAATTCTTTTGATTTCGGGCACTCGATGCGTTTTGCCAGAATCTAGCAATTGAGGTGCATATTCAATGATGGTCTGATTCTCGTTTTGATAATAATATATTTGTACCATATAATAAGGTATAATGGCACCAAACAAATCGTCAGACTCGAGCGGTTTGAGCACCTTTAGTGCTGTTTCGTATTTTTGTTCGCTGTACGCAATATGTCCATAAAAATATTTTCCAGGGATGGCATACTTGCTAGACCCATCCTTTACTTTAACAAATTGTGCAGACGCACTGTCGATTTTTTCTCTAACAAAATAGCAATAGCCTGATTTAAAGTAAAATTCTTCGTTCTGATTCACATCTAAATCGTATAAATCGACTTTTTTGTACCAGAAAAGTGCTTTCCCATAACTCTTTTTATAATAATGATAGTTCCCCATTATAAAAGGTAGTGCACTGGTTCTCGGGCTTTGTGGATATTCTTTTAAAAAGTTTTTAACTAAAAATTCGGCATCGTCGTTAAACAAAACCACAGCACACAAGGCTCTGTAATAATGGGCATCGGCCAAATTAAACGTTTCTTTTGAATTATTTTGCTCGATATAAGATTCGAATACACTTCTTGCAGCCGCATATTTGGCCTTGTCGTATAGCTCTATGCCTTTTTGTAAATCGACATTCCCCGAGCGGTTATAACTCCCCTCTTGAGCCCAAAGCCCTTGCCCAAGCAGAAGAACAAAAACGCTAACAATCAAATATTTACGCATATTATTATCCCCAATTTAATGAACTTAAAAGTATGTAATTCTTAACGAGCTTTGTTACAGATTATTGTAAGAAATTAACAATCGCTTGTTGAAAGCCCCAGTTAACAAAGTTGAATGAAGATTGTTGAGTTTGGATTGAAGATTTTGGATTGTTGAGGTGACTTTCTACTTCAGGTAGATTGAGTTGTTAACCCAGATTAAGGTTCTAAGTTAAAAATTGCAGTTATTTGACAAGATCTAGAATTAAAGATTAAAGATTCAAGATTAAAAATTGATAATCAACGAATAAACAATTCAAAACCAACAATCAAAATTAATATGAAAAATCCCCATTATTAGGTATTGTACCACTTACTTGTAGTATATATATTTGCTTTGCAAAATTCTATTCAAAATGAGAATCGATTCTAACACCAAAATTTCGCAAATTATTCGCGAAAACGCTCTTGCCATCGAAGTTTTAGCTTCGGTAAATAGGAACTTCGAGAAGTTGCGAAATCCCATATTGCGTAAGGTCTTAGCACCACGTGTCAATGTACTTCAAGCAGCTAAAATGGGTGGTGTGCACCCCGAGGTATTACTTCAACGTTTACAAAGTATCGGATTTATGGTTGATTTCGACGATCTCATGGCATACGAGCATTTTAATATCTCTCAAAATACACCAATAAAAAAGGAAAATATGAACCAAAAACAAGTTGTTACTTTAGACGTTCGTCCAATTTTGGATTCGGGCATCGATCCGTTTAACGCCATAATGGACGCCCTGAAAAAGCTGAATCCAGACACAGAGCAATTGCAAATTATCAACACATTCGAGCCAATTCCATTGCTTAATATCATCAAAAACAAAGGTTATTCTTACCGAACCGAGCGCCCCACAGCGGGTGAAGTGCATTGTTATATTTATAAAGACGAATCTGCTTCGGCGACATCTACCCCCAATTCACCCACTAGTGAATTGAGCTACGAATCGGCCTTGGAAAGGTTTTCTGGGAAAATGACCGAAATTGATGTTCGCGATTTGGAAATGCCCATGCCAATGGTTAAAATTTTAGAAACAATAGAAGTGATGAATGCCGATGAGGCCGTTTTTGTGCATCATAAAAAACTACCCCAATATTTAATGCCCGAATTGCAGCAAAGAGGCTTTGTATATCAATCGCAGGTAATTGACCAAGACAATGTTAAACTCATTATTTACAAAGCATGAGTGCCTCAAGTTTAAGTACCCAAAACGCACCTTCGCCTTGGCTGGTTGTCCCTTTTTATGTTTGGGGAGCCCTATTTTTTATAACCGCAAGTATGCTGATGAGCTTGTATGCCGATCAAATTTTTATCAGTTTTGTAGGCCCTAAAATACTGACCATCACCCATCTTTTTGTTTTGGGTTGGGTAAGTATGATTATTTTCGGTGCTCTATATCAATTAATTCCGGTGGTGATGGAAGTCAAACTCTATAGCGAAAAACCAGCTTTCTTCTCAATGGTAATGCTTGTGATCGGAACCATTATGCTCTCAGCCTCGTTTTGGAACAGCTATATTGCCGGAACATATTTAAAGCATATCGGTGGTGTTTTTGTAATACTGGCCGCACTTTCCGTTGTGTTTAATGTTCTAATGACGTCCCGTAATACAGCAAACAAAACCATCGAAAATCTTTTCATTATTGTATCGTCCGTTTGGTTATTGTTCACCGTCCTATTTGGGCTCTTTATTATTCTCAATCTCAATTGGGGTTGGGTGCATAAAAGCAATGTCGATTTACTTAAAATACATGTTATTGTAGGCTTGTTGGGCTGGTTTATGACCTTAGTTATGGGTGTGGCCTCCACCCTTTTGCCCATGTTTTTTATTGCCCACCAACTCAACAAATCGTGGATAAGAAAAGCTTTGATTCTAAGCAATATCGGTTTGTCGGGTTTGGTAATCGGTCTATGGTTCGATTCCTGTCATTTAATTACAGTAGCATCGGCATTGGTTTGGGTGTTCGGATTTAGCTTTTTTCTACGATACAATTTCGAAGCATACAAAAAACGATTGAGAAAGAAACTCGATATCGGAATGAAACTAACTGTATGGGCATTTGTCAGCCTATTGTTGTTTTTTGTATTTGGGTTAATGTCGTTGTTTGCGTCGAAATGTTGCCCATCAATGGTATCGCCCTTGTACATTAACTTTGTTCTGTTTTTAATTCTCGGTTTTTTTACCATATTGATACTTGGACAAATGTATAAAACCCTTCCGTTTATAGTTTGGTTGTGGCGTTATCAAGGCAAAGTCGGAAAATATAAGATTCCATTGCCCTCCGATTTATATTCAGAAAAAGTTGCAAATGCACATTTTTATACCGCAATCTCAGGTTTAGCCATATTATCAGCAGGAATTTTAACAGGCTTAAGTCTTGTTTTATATCTCGGATCAGGACTGATCACATTGACCTCCTTATTATATGGATACAACACGCTAAAAATCGTTTTACACCGCGACCATTCACAGCCTCTTCAGACCAATAAAAACTAAAATTTAATTTAAGACGATGAAGAATTAAAGCTGGAGAATTAACGATTAAGAATTATGAATTAAAGATTTTAAAGTCAAAAATCAACAATTAAAAATAGACACATGAAAGATACCAGTTTTTTAAAGCCAGAAGAATTAAGAATTCTACAGAGCATCAAAACCGTAATCGACCCCGAAGTTGCGGTGAATATAGTAGATTTAGGTTTAATCTATGCCGTTACACATTATGCCGAAATTAAACAAATCCATGTTTTAATGACCCTTTCGGCCAGAGGTTGCCCAGTAGGTGATGCCATCATGAAACACGTCGAAACAGTCGTACAAGCCCATTGGCCCGATCACTCAGTAGACGTAGAACTGACATGGGCACCACAATGGACTCCCGACATGATTACCGACGAAGGCAGGGCTGCATTGGGCTAAAAAACTCAAGCATTGCCCCAATTGCAATGAAGCGATTCGCACGTACCGATAACAGTCGGTCTTAACGAGCGAATCGTTTTTTTTAATATGTTTAAAAACTTAAGGTATCTTGATTAAATTCATGTAAATTTTGTGTTAATATTTGATATTTTTTTCTAAATTTGATAGCGTTCAAACGGGAGAAAACCCTTGATCGGTTGCTACTGGCATTTGATCATGGGCCAATAAACGCTTTTGAACAGCATTGCATCTCAAATAAACTCATATCGGATAACACGGGGGCAACCCGCTTAAAAAAAGAATTTTATGAAAGTTTACCAAACAGACAAAGTCAAGAATCTGGTTCTGCTAGGCAGTTCGGGTTCGGGCAAAACTACATTGGCAGAAGCCATGTTGTACAATGGAGGGGTGATTGAGAGAATGGGATCGGTGGAAGCCGGAACCACAGTCTCGGATTACAACAAAATCGAACAAGACCAAAAAAATTCGATTTACTCAACGATAATGTACACCGAATACAACGATCACAAAATTAACATGATCGACGCTCCTGGTGCAGACGATTTCGTGGGTAAGGCTTACACTGCCATTAACCCAGCCAACGTGGCTCTTATGATGATCAACGCGCAAAACGGCGTAGAAGTCGGAACAGAAATCCACTCGAGAGCACTAGAACTGTACGACAAACCTAAAGTTTTTGTAATTAACCATTTAGACCACAGCAAGGCTAATTTTGATGCGAGCTTAGACAGCATCAAAGAAAGCTTTGGTCCCAAAGTGGCTCAAGTTCAATATCCGGTAAATGCTGGCGAAGGGTTTAACAGCATTATCGACGTGATAAAAATGAAAATGTTCCGCTACCCTACGGAAGGTGGAAAAGCCGAAGTTCTCGATATTCCAGAAGACGAAAAAGGTAGAGCAGCCGATTTGCATCAAGAATTGATCGAAAAAGCCGCAGAAAACGACGATAAACTCATGGATTTGTTTTTTACCAACGATGGTTTAACCGAAGACGAAATGCGTGCTGGTATCACCGCAGGATTGGTTCACCGCGATTTGTACCCCGTATTTTGTGTGTCGGCTAAGAAAAATATTGGTGTGCAAAGACTAATGGAATTTATTGTTAATGTAGTCCCACGTCCGACTGAATGCTCAAAACGCGAAGATACCAAAGGTAATATTGTGCCCATCGACATGAGCAAACCTGCCTCAATTTTTGTATTTAAAACATCGGTCGAAGATCATATTGGCGAGGTAAATTATTTCAAAGTAATTACCGGCGTTTTGAACGAAGGTGTCGATTTAGTGAACCAACGTACTCAAAATAAAGAACGTTTGACTCAATTATTTGTGGTAGCTGGTAAAAAGAAAGAAAAAGTTTCGCAATTGGTTGCAGGTGATATTGGTGCCGTTGTAAAATTGAAAGCGACCCGAACCAGCGATACACTCAATGCACATGGCCTCGATTTGGAATACAATCCGGTTATGAGTCCAAGCCCACGTCACCGCGTGGCCATTCGTCCGTTAAACGAAGCCGAAGACGAAAAATTGGGCGAAGCTTTACATCGTATGCACGAAATTGACCCCAGTTTAAAAATTGAATATTCGAAAGAACTCAAACAAATTTTGATTCACGGGCAAGGCGAGCGCCACATGAATATCTTAAAGTGGCATCTCGAAAATGAGTTTAAAATTGAAACTGAATTTTTAAAACCCAAAATTCCTTATCGCGAAACCATTACAAAACCAGCCCAAGCCGATTATCGACACAAAAAACAATCAGGCGGCGCAGGTCAATTTGGTGAGGTACATATGGTTATCGAGCCCTATCACGAAGGCGATCCCGATCCGACCATGTATAAAATTAATGGTAAAGAGATTAAAGTTTCTATTAAAGACAAAGAAGAGTTTGATTTGCCTTGGGGCGGTAAACTAATCTATATCAGCAGTATTGTGGGTGGATCAATCGACGCCAGATTTATGCCCGCTATATTAAAAGGGATTCGAGAAAAAATCGAAACTGGGCCATTGACGGGTTCGTATGCTCGTGATATTAGAGTGGTCGTTTACGATGGTAAAATGCACCCTGTTGATTCGAACGAGATTTCGTTTAAATTAGCCGGCCGTAACGCTTTTAGCGAAGCGTTTAAAAATGCAGGCCCCAAAATTATGGAACCCATTTACAAAGTTGAAGTGCTAGTACCAGTCGACTATATGGGCGACGTAATGAGCGATTTGCAAAACCGTAGAGCCATGGTTTTAGGAATGGATTCGGAAAAAGGATTGGAGAAAATTACGGCTCGCGTGCCTTTGTCCGAGATGGATAAATACGCCACATCGCTTAGCTCTCTGTCGCAAGGCCGTGCCATGTTCAATATGAGCTTTATCGAGTACGCTTCGGTACCCACCGAGGTTCAAGCCGAATTACTCAAAGCATACACATCGGACGATAAAGACGAATAAATCGAATCGAATCGACATAAAAAAGAGACTGATTTTTCCAAATTCAGTCTCTTTTTGTTTGAATGTATCCATTAATACCATCTCATGCAACTCGTTACTTTTTTTATTTTATACCAAATACATAACATAT
>DYOK01000091.1 GCA_020720565.1 Acetofilamentum sp. | reverse complement strand
TTGCAAACTTACATTTTTCCGTTGACCTCGTCTAAAATTTCTTGAATGGTATTATGACAACTTCCGCAACCAGCTCCCGCATCGGTTACATCGATTACTTCTTGTATGCTTGTCAACTCTTTGGTTTTAATCGCTTTTACTATTTCGCTTTTGTAGACGTCATAACAATGACAAATGATTACATCGTTTTCCATAAGTTTAAACTGTACGCGCATCGAGCAATTTGCTTGATCAATGAGCCTTTTTTAATATGATTTTAAATTGTTTTTATTGATGCAAATATAGCATTATTTAGACCAATTCTAAATTAAAAAAAACAATTTTTTTGATGTGAGCGAGAAACGGGGGCGAACCCGCGACCCTCAGCTTGGAAAGCTGATGCTCTACCGACTGTGCTACTCTCGCTTGTGACTTTGTCAAAGAATATTAAGCATTGAATTGAAATAAATTATCCGCTATGCATGAAAACGATAATCAAAAATAACTTTTTTCTCAACAATCCCATTGAGCCACTAATGGGACTCGAACCCACGACCTGCTCATTACGAATGAGCTGCTCTACCAACTGAGCTAAAGTGGCAAATGATACACAAATGTATTTAATAATTCGATTTTTCTGGTTTTGATTAATCTTTAAAATATAAATTTATTAAATCTATCTATGATATTTTTTTAAACATAGATAGATATGTAGTCGATGAAATTTAATATCGTGTGTTGTAAAGTAAGTTTTTTACTAAACTAATAGCATCAAATTTAAAAATCGCAGTTCTTAATCAATCAATTATGTGTGGCGAATTAAATCAGAATTTAAAAAAAGTTGTACTTTTAACGCCATTAAAAAACAATTCTATATGAAGGCTAATCTTTCCCTAATACTTATTTTGTTATATGCTTCGGCATGGTCGCAAGTATCGGAGCAATTCGAAAAACAAAAAAGAACCCAACAGACACAATTCCAGCAGATTCAGTTCGATAAACCCGAAGAAGCCGCAGAATTTGAGTTTCTTAAAACAAAAGACCCTCAAACTGGCACTGTTCCATACGAACGTCTCGAAAAAGCAAGAGCATATACCCAAAGTCGTATTCAATCTCGAGCCGCCATTAGCGATGTGGTTTGGACAGAAAGGGGTCCAAGCAATGTTAGTGGACGTGTCAGAGCCATTATGTTTGATCCCAATTTTGGAACCAATCAAAAAGTATGGGCAGCTGGTATTTCGGGTGGTTTATGGTACAATACCAATGTGATAGCCAATGGGGTTTGGACCAAAGTCAACGATTTTTGGGAGAATATTGCAGTATCGTGCCTCGACTACGACCCTTCGAATACTCAAATTTTTTATGCAGGTACTGGAGAAGGTTGGACTGGCCGTGCGGTTCGTGGAGCTGGAATTTGGAAAAGTACCGATGCTGGGCAAACTTGGAACCGATTGGCCAGTACCAATAATTCAGATTTTTTGTATATCCAAAGTGTAAAAGTACTCCCTAACGGACGCGTTTTAGCATCGACCAATTCAGGTTTTTATTATTCCGATAATCATGGTGCCGATTGGACCCAAGCATCTGCTGGTTTTTTTGGGGATATCGAGCGTACATCCAACGGTACATTGTGGGTCTCGCAAGGAAAGTATGGCATTCAAGGTAGTATTTTGAAATCGATTGACAATGGCAGCAATTGGGATGTGGTCGATATTTCATTCGGTTATTTCGAACGAGCCGAGATTGCTTCGGCACCTACTAATTCTGATGTCATATACATTGTAGCTGGGGTTTCGACAAACATCACTTGGTTTAAAATGAGCGACGACGGCGGTGTAAACTGGAACGATATAACAATCCCCATGTATTTAGACCAAGACTGTTCGGTGTCCGATCAAGATTTTACCCGTGGTCAGGCTTGGTACGATTTAATAATGAAAGTGAATCCAACCAACGAAAGCCAAGTATATGTGGGCGGAATTGATTGGCACATGTCTGCCGATTACGGTGCTACTTGGACCTCAACTACCTATTGGACTGGTGGCTGTGGCCCCTATTTACATGCCGATCAACATGCAATGGCTTTTTTTCCCAACGATCCTACAAAAGCCTTAATGGGCTGTGATGGCGGTGTGTTTCTATCCGAAAATATTGCAGATATAGATTGGTCGGTAACCCATTTAAATAATAAAATGAATGTGACCCAATTTTACGCTTGTGCCATGGAAAACCAAGCCGCATCAAATTACATGTTGGCTGGAGCACAAGACAATGGGACGCAAAAATTCACACAATTTGGATTCGGCAGCACAAGTTCTGCTACGGGTGGCGATGGTGGATTTTGCTTTGTCGATCAACTCGACCCCAGTATTCAAATAACAAGTTATGTGTACAACAATTGGAGGGTTTCTGATAATGCAGGTGGAAACTTTGCCTATTTTCCGAGTACTACCGATGGTTATTTTATTAATCCAGCCGACTACGACAGCGAACTAAAAGTTCTGTTTGCTTCGTCAATGGAAGACCGCTTGTTTATTTCCAATTTATATGTAGATGGTCCAGATGGCAATTATATCGATGTAGTGAACGGGCTTAATTTTGGTCGAGCCTCTGCAATCAAGGTTTCTCCTTATACAAGCGATGTAATCTATGTGGGAACCAATCAAGGCGATGTATTTAGGATAACCGACGCAACAGCTTCGCCCACTTCGGAAATGCTCGATTTGCCCGATGCACTGCCACAAGCTTATATTTCTTCTATCGATTTAGGAAGTTCAGAGGATCAAATTTTAGTAACCTACTCAAATTATGGGGTTAATTCTGTTTGGGAAAGCACCGACGGGGGGGCAACTTGGCAGAGCAAAGAACATAATTTGCCCGATATGCCCATACGATGGGGCTTGTACAATCCTAATAACACAGAGCAAGTGCTTTTAGCCACCGAAATGGGCGTTTGGTCTATTAACAATATATCGACCGAAACGCTATGGGAGCCGGTAAACGAAGGTTTAGCCAACGTACGCTGCGACCAATTACGATATCGCGAGTCCGACAAGCAAGTGGCAGTTGCAACTTATGGACGGGGCTTGTATACGTCTGATGTATTTAGCGATCCTCAACCCATTGCCAATTTCGATATCAGCCAAACGGTCGCTTGTACGCTCGACACCATTCAGTTAACTGACATTTCGACCCGACAACCCAATGCATGGGAATGGCTTATTACACCAAGTACATATACTTTTGTCGATGGTACCGATTCTCATTCGCAGCATCCAAGGGTAATTTTTAATCAAGTAGGAAACTATACCATTCAGTTGATGGCCAGTAATGCTCATGGTTCCGGCCAGATTATTAAAAACGATGTAATCGATGTCGATGCCAATTGTAGCTATGCTATGGGCGATGGTGATATTTACACCTGCAATGCCAATTTTTTCGATAACGGCTTAAACCAATATTACAGCAGCGGACTCGATAATCAAATGACCATTTATCCGAATGCGACCAACCATTATGTGATGGTAAATTTTACCTTATTTGAATTAGAGTACGATGCCAATTGCACCTACGACTATTTAAAAGTGTATGATGGAACCGATTTGTCGGCACCACTTTTAGGCACATTTTGCGGGAGCGATTTACCGCCAATGTTAACCGCGACCAATGCTTCGGGCGCTTTAACCTTCCAATTTCATTCCGATGGATATAGCGAGGGCGAAGGTTGGGAAGCCGAAATTACATGCGACGAATTCAGTCAGGTGCCTAATATTTTGCTAGGAGAAATAAGCTTGTATCCCAATCCTGCATTGTATCGCCTGTATGTTAATCTGCCCAACAAGGAGCAATATATCCTGCAAATTTATAATGCTCAAGGACAATTGTGTCTACAGTCGAAAATCGAAAATGGACAATCTATCGATTTGACCCAATTAAAACCAGGTATGTATTCGGCAAAAGCGAAATCGGAGCATCATCTTTTTGTTAAGCAATTTATAAAGCAATAGGTGTTTGTGTATTTTGAATAATACAAAGTCGATTTTATTAAGCTAGAAGAATGATAAATTGCCAGTTATACCAATTACATACCGTACATGGTCCAAAGAGAGTTAGCGAAAATATAATTATATGAGCAAATCGAAATAAGCATTTCCTTAGTTAACTCATTAGTCGCTTTTATAATAAAATCGCTTACTTCGTCTAATGTATGATGTAACTTGTTGGTGAATTTTCGTTTATAGTAAGCCCATATTTTTTCAGCAGGATTTAGCTCGGGGCTATACGGTGGTAAAAAATTGCATGTATGCAAATATTGGACTATATATTTTTTGTATTTGGTATAATTCAAAATTCACAATTGAAACCGAAGGTTTCGAAAAGGGTTTGTATTTTGTGAAGATTGGAACAGAAACTCAAAAATTGGTTGTGGAGTAAATTCCTAGCCTGTCTGCCCTACCTACAGGCAGGTGCGTTATGTGGGATAAAATGTGATTTGAAACTTTTTATTGATCGTAAAAACAAAAAACCCCTAAACAATGTGTCTAGGGGTGTCATGGAAAACAAATGCACTGAATGAATGAATGAAAAATCGTTGGTTTTTTTATTGTTTGATCCAGCGGGCATGCCAATTGGGGTGCTGAATCGATTTTATAATGTAAGCTCCACTTGGTAGTTCGGCTACATTGATAGGATTTTGTGATGTCTTGATTATTTCTTGCCCCATTAAGTCGATGATATAATATGCATTCTCTGAGGATTCTGAGGTCTTAATATACAGCCAATCGCTCGTGGGATTAGGATAAATCGAAAGCACTTCTTGTTCGATTTCTATATACCGAACTTCGGAATATTCGAATTGCCCATCGGTATCGACTTGTTTGATGCGGTAATAATGTGGGCCTCGTTCAGGTTGAAAATGGGTAAATTGATAATTTATAATCTGGTTCGACTGACCTGCAGCCGACATACTGCCTATCGATTCGTAATGTTGGGCATCGGTGGAATGTTCTAGTCCGAAGTAGTCTGAGTTAATTTCTGATGCTGTTTCCCAATACAACACATTATCTGGCTTGATGTGAGAGGCTTCAAAACTTAACCAATCAACTGGCAATGGTGCATCTTTTGGAGCCAAATAAACCTTGTAATCTTCGGTTTCGTTATTATTGTATGGTGTTGCATTTCCAGAATATGTATTAGTGGCGGTTAAGGTTGCACTTACATTACTCCTAACAAGTCGTGTGCGCATAACCACAAATTTATTGTAGGTAAAACCAGTTGGGACTGTAAATGTAAAAGTTTTTGAAGTTCCGCTGGCAGAATATTGTGGGGGTCCTAACAATTCAGATGCATCGTTAAAATCGCCGTCGTTGTTCCAATCGATCCATGCACCAATTGTGGCCGCTGTATTCGATTGGGTAACAGTTAGGTTGTAAGTATTTTCTTCTTTAATTGTGGTGGAAAACTGGCCTGTAAAATTGGAATAATTGTACGCTATATTAACTCCTGTCATATTGGCCACACCAAAGTAGCTTGTTGTGTTGTTAATGTTGCCAAGGTTAACATTGGTAATGTAATGCGTTTTATTAACGGAATGTATTTGATTCCCGCCATCGAATACCAAAGGTGCAGGGCCTATAGATGGGTAGATGTACACGTCAAAATCGAAGGTTTGCCCATATGCATATGAGATGCAAGGGTCTATTGAGGTGGTACTGTTAATGTTTCGGATTCTAAGCCGTGTTTTCCCTGTTTTAGCGGTTTGTGGAACGTAAAAATAAATGGCTTTGGTATTGCCTAGCGAAGCTGGGAAGCTTTGGCTGTCGATTAATTCGCCGGAGTCGGTGTAGTCGCCATCACCATTATAATCGATCCAAATCTGAATCTGCTCAGTATAACTATGACCCGAATACCCATCGACATATTGTAGATGATGATACTGCCCAGCAATTAAGCTGGCGGCACCATAGCTGTATGCATCAAGATGTGAGTAATTGTCGCCAAAACCATTGGTATTTGGCGACTGTAATCGAATTTCGTTAAGCATAAAGCCTGTAATTTGATTGTCTCCGTCTGGACCATATACTGTCGATGCATTGCAATAGCTTCCTGTGGGGTCGATGGATGCATTGGTGCCGAATACCTTGATATTATCGATGCAAATACCGTAAGCTTGCCAGTTTTCGGATTCGAAAGCAATGCAATAGTTCGAATTAACCGAAGGTAAGTTGATTATCTGTCGTTTGTATTGGTCTGTTTGAAAACCCAAATGGATCAATGTCCATGGACCAGAGGTTCCCGTTGTGGAATAAAAAACTCTTAAATCGTCATAATTTCCGCCATTCGAATCGTCGTTGGTGTAATAGAATTCTACATACCCATTGGTATGACCCGTAAAATTTATGATGGGACTGATTAATTTGGTGCTTGTGCCCGTGTTGTAGTTGTACAGACTAACGTTCATTGCCCCCGAGTACGAAAATGAAGGTTTTCCATTGACCTCTCCAGTTCTGACCTGCCAGGTAGATGATCCTGATTGTGTCCATCCCAAAGTGTTCAAGCTGCCCGATTCAAAATCGTCTTCGAACAACAAGGTTTGGCTGTAGGCATTCAAAACAAATGCTAGATTTAATATTATAGAAAAGATTTTCATGCAGTTTAAGTTTGAAGCAAATTTCTATCAAAAAATGATTCGAGTCAAATTCTGTATGGCGACAATAGTATGACAGAAATAAAATTTATAAACCTGATTTTTAAGCCCTGTTATGGCTGATTTGGCCTTGAAAAATCGAACAAACATGAGTCAGTGATATGCTCGGGCTTATTAAAAACACACGGTCAATATTAGATTCTAACCACGATTGGTTTAACTTTGTGCGCTCATATTAATCCCCATATGTCAGACTTCAAAATTATAGGATGGATCGTATTTTTTGGATTAAACATAGGCATATCCCACGCTCAAGACACGACAGAGGCGGAACAGAGCAATCGTATTTATCAGAAAATTGAAGCGTTTAGCGACCGCAATATGGTTTCGAAGTACTTTTTTAACTTAGTGTTTAAATCCACATTGTCCGATTCTGTAATTAATACTGTAATCATTACGCCCAATCAAAAGCTTAAAATAAAATACGAAGTTTTCGAAGGCAAACCTATAAGGCACATTTACATTCGCACATTCGATCCCTTTGGGAACGCTATTTACGATTCGGCTTCGGTTCAATCGCCCAATTTGGGGGAACGTTTTGGCAATGCGTTGCATGTTAAAACCAATACATTTACCATCCGAAATTTATTGTTGATAAAACCCAAGCAAGCTTTCGATTCTCTACTGGTCAAAGAGTCGGAGCGCTTAGTTAGGAGCATGAATTATATCCACGATGTGGTTTTTGAATGTGCTTTGTCTGGTTTGTCGGGCGATTCGGTCGATATCTATATTCGCACGCTCGACAAATGGAGTATCATCCCTATGGGGAATTTAAACGGAAATAATATCGAATTTGATTTGTCACAAAACAATGTGTTGGGTTTTGGGCATCAATCCAAAGCCGAATCGGTTTATAATGTGATGAATCAGAATTATAAGTTTAACACAAGCTATCAAGTGACCAATATTTTAAATTCACATATTATAGCCGAAGCCCGATACCAGACCGATGTGTTCGATAATATGCATAAAAGTATATCGTTGGATCGGTCGTTTTTCTCCATCTATACCCGTTGGGCTGCTGGAATTTATATTGGGCAAGATGCCAGTATGGGTGCCATACATTACCCCGACACGGTGACCATTTATCAGATTTTCCGATATAATACCCACGATTATTGGAATGGTTATGCGTGGAATATTTTTAAAAATAAAACACCCAAAGACCGTCCGGTTAGTCTTGTGGCCGCTTTGCGTTTGGTACAAAAGCAATATATCGAAAAACTCAAGCCAGAAATTGATAGCTTAAATTTATATTCGAGCGAAGATTTTGTGATGGGACATGTGGGGATTTCGTCGCGGCGATACATGCGCGATAAATATATGTTTCGGTTTGGTGTTCCCGAAGATATCCCTGTGGGTCATGCATTTAAAGTGACCTTGGGTTATCAATCCAAATTTGAGCGGTATCGGTATTACTTTAACTCAAGTTTATTATTTGGCGAGTACCTCGATTTAGGTTACTTTGGAACATTTATCGAATACGAAACTTATTTTAGAGATTTCCGAACCGAGCAAGGTTTGCTTAATTTGGGCGTCAATTATTATACTTTGGCCTTAAAAATTGGCAAATGGCGGTTTCGTCAGTTCTTTAAAGCTCAAATGACTGTTGGCATCGAGCGTTGGAATTACGAATCGCTTACGCTTAACGACGGCTATGGTTTAGATGGCTTTAATAGTTTAGGTTTAGGCGGAAAAAGCCGCATTTTATTTAAATGGCAAACCCAATCATATGCCCCATGGAATGTATTGGGATTCCGATTTGGGCCTTATTTTGTGTACAGTATGGGCTCGCTCATTGGTGTCGATGGCCGTTTCGATAGCAATCCAATTTATACGCACTTTGGAGTGGGGGTATTGATTAAAAACGAAAATATGGTGTTTAATAATTTTCAGATTTCATTTTCGTATTATCCCACCATTCCAGGTGTCGGGAACTCAATATATAAAATGGATTCGTTCAAAGCTGCCGATTTCGAGCTGCGCGATTATTCGGTGGGCAAACCCTCAGTGATTGGATATCAATAGTTTGGAAGCCTAACTCGACCTGCAAAATGACCATTTCAAAAACTAATGTATCGCGACAAACGTTCGGTATATGGTGCGTCGTAATGTAAACGCTCGGCCCATTGGTTAATATTTTTAAACGGGCCATTAAAGGTTCGCTCTTTTGCTATGGCTTTGGCACGCTCACGACCAATGTACGGATGTTCTTCCAATTCTTTGGCCGAAAGCAAATTGAGATTCAATTTCTTGACTTTTGTAGGGCCTAGCTCACATTGAGGTGCAATGACTTCATACATTTCGGGTTTGATGCCATATACCTCGGTCAGCTGATTTACGCTGACAAATCCCCCAAGTTGTTCGCGATAGGCTACAATGCGTCCCGATAGCACTTTGCCCACTCCTTTTAAACCTTCCAGAGCTTCGGCATTGGCCAAATTAATATCGAGTTTAGCCCTCGATTCGGTTTTGATTGGTTTTGGAGCGAAATCATTTTTCTGTTGCGTTGACTTGATTTCTGATGCCGATGGGTTCGAAAACTCCGACGAGATGTAGACATAATCTTTCAAACGGGCAAAAGTAGCAGGGTCGATGGCATAAATTTGCCTAAAAGCGTCTAAGTTTCGAAAAATTCCACCTTTGTTTCGATAGTTGATAATCTGATGTCTTTGTTTGTCGCTTAACCCAAGCGAAACCATTAGGGTGTCACTCACGGTGTTGGGGTCGAAGGCAAACAGTGAATCTGCTGCTTGTTTTTTATCCAAAACTTTCCTGTTTTCACGGGTTTTTTGTACCTGATAAATCTCTTTTTCGAATTGCGAAAAACTCAATAGACCTTTGTTTTGTTGAAAACGATATATGCTTGGAGCTAACAGTGCTATAACAATTAGAAAACCCAAGACCATAAGTCCATTCCTTTGCCCTTTGTTAAAATGTAACATGGTATGTTATGGTAAGCTAAATATACAAGAATGGAGTTGGCATTAGACCAGATTTATCCCCAACTTAGACGAATCGAGAACATGTTGGCGTATTTAGGTACAATCTTTTCGTACGAAACCGACTTGCAATTAGCCAACTCTAAAGCCCTCACACACCAAGCAATATTGACATAATCGACCATCTCGCTTTCCGGATGTAAAAGGGTGCTGCTTAATACCAAGCTATTTTTTTGCACGTCGTCGATAATAACATCGACTGGGCGATAGTACATGGCAATGATGCGTTTAGAGGCTTTCATCAAAGCTTGTGGTGTCGCAATCATTAAAAAAACCTTGTAAACACCTTTAAGATCGTAACTCGCACTAAATAAGCCTACTTGATACGCCGCTAATTTTTGATCGCCACCATAAAATAAATCGGCAATATTTTTTAAAGCCGTATAATAAACCTGATCAATCGAAAACCAGCCCGAGGTATTGATCACATCACCAAAAACCGCTCTACTGGAGTTGGGCAATGTATTCACCCAATTCTGATACTGTGCGGCATGTCGTTCTTTGACGTATGCCCTTATCGAGACCAAGCCAGTGCCTTTAACTTCCATACTGTTGTGATATTATCGTTTAAATTATTTGAGTTTTGTTTTTGAAAAACGAACTAAAGCACTTGATTCATAAATATATACCGAACCATCTAATGGTAAATACCATGCTATAGCTTGTTCAAATGCTTTCGAGTTTGTGAAGTTAATATAAAAGATGATTTTGGCAAAGCATAAAATAGAAAATTGATTAAAATTTTATTAACCCAACTTGAAAATAAAGTCCAGATGCTTTAAATTGGACTAAAGTTACATAAATTCCAATTACCAGATAATTAAGCACATAAAAAAATACAAAAAAAATTATCATTTTTAACA
>DYOK01000320.1 GCA_020720565.1 Acetofilamentum sp. | reverse complement strand
AACCTTAAACTTTTAATCTACCTGCGTTAGGTAGACCCGACACCACTAAACAAATCAACGAATAAACAAATAATCAAATAATCAAAAGAACCTTTAACCAAAAATATAAAAACATGAAACTATCCTTTAACAAAATTATATTCTACACGACTGTGGCTATATTAGTGCTAGTCATTTTGTTTTTTACAGTGGCTTTTTTTCTTCCAAGCTCCACCAAAATTACAGTTAGATACAAAGTCAAAGTGCCGGTCGATTTGGTATTTGCGCAGGTAAATACTATCCAAAATTGGCCCAATTGGAATCCATTTGTCCTTGTCGATTCTCCCATCGAAATGAGTTATAAGGGCGAAGAATCGGGAGCGGGTTCCGTCTTGAACTGGCTAACTCCAAATGGAGCCAAAGGGTTCTTTACAATTACGGAGTCGCTAAAAAACGAGAAAATTATTGCAGATGTTAAATCGACCAGAATTGCGAGAGGCTATAACACGTTTGAGTTTTTAGCTCTTGATACGCTTACCGAGCTTACATGGACTATGGAAATAAATGAGCTTTCGTATCCTTTAGGTCGGTATTTTGGATTAATTGCTAAGTCGACTTTAGGCGCAGTTTTGGAGAAAGGTCTAGAAAATATTGAGCAAATTACCATCGAACAGAAATCTTATTATTCTTATAATATTCAGTTAAGCGAGGTAGAATCGTATCCATCGTTAACACTAAAAGATTCATGTGCTTGGTCGGATATTAGCTTACACATGTCGCAGATGTATGGCAAAATTTACTCGTACATTCAAGCCAATCAAATAGAAACCACATACCATTCTTATAGCAGTTATTTGGTCTGGAACGAAGCTCAGCAATATGCTGTTTTCGAAGTAGGCGTGCCAATTAAACTTGCTACTCAAGTAACTGATAGCACCATACTTCTTAGTCGTACACCGTCGGGGCAATGTATTAAAGCCACACATTTTGGAGCCTACGAGAATACCTTTAGCTTATATGTGGCAATGGATAAATATATGCAAGCCAATCGATTAGAGCAAATAGGCGGCCCTTGGGAGGTTTATGTAATCAATCCAGTAATGGAAAAAGATACCACCAAATGGCAAACCGATGTGTTTTTTAAAGTCCGCAAAAAGGAATAATCATTAGCTTTTCGGAAAAGATAATCCAATATAATAAAAACTTTTATTGTTTTAATCGGTTTAAGTAGTTTTATTAAAAAACAAAAACAGGGGGAAAGAAGCCAGCAAAGAATCATTAGTCGAAAACAAGAAATTGCTGACTTTACCAATGGAAAATATCATTCGGCCTATCAAATGGCAGGCACCTTTTTAAACGAAGCGTTGGAACACGAAAATGATATCGAATCGTGGTTAGGGGATTTAAATCGAATGAAAGAAGAGGGGAAAACTGAGACTCTAATTTTTTTTAGGGTTTGCATTAGCTACAACAGAGCATCCGCTAGAATATGCTCAGGTTAATGGTTTAATGCAAATCTATTTTAAAAAACTAGAATTAGCTTATCGATATCATATTCAAAAAGTATTACTTTTGCTTAAACCAATTAGGACTTCGAACTAATTATTTTAAAACAAACTGCATATTTGTTTAGTGCACATTATTAGAAATTCATTCAGTATATCCCTAAAGGAACTTCTTTTGAAAATATTACAGATCAAGACATTAAACGAGCTAAAGACATATTGAATAACAGACCAAGAAGAAAAATAAATCTTCTAACTCCAAATGAATTTTTTGCTCTAAATTTGGTCAAACCTAAAGTTGCATTTGTGGCTTGAATTCAGCTCCGCTCTCGGGCTTCTAAAACTGCAATTGATAAAAGTTTCTCGAAAATCAGACCT
>DYOK01000090.1:1822-10650 GCA_020720565.1 Acetofilamentum sp. | reverse complement strand
TTTTTAACAATCGGATTATCCGATATATTCTTCCGACAGATGTCTGGCAATGACCAACTTTTGAATTTCGCTGGTGCCTTCGCCAATTTGCAACAAACGTTGGTCGCGATAGAATCGTTCGATATCGTAATCTTTCATCAAACCATAACCGCCATGTATTTGAACACCTAAGTCGGCCACTTCTTTGGCTATTTCGGAGCAAATGTATTTCGACATGGCAGCTTCTTTCGCAAACGGTTTTTTGTGGTCTTTTAACCAACACGCTTTATACAATAGATTTCTGGCCATCTCTATTTTGGTTGCCGCTTCGGCCATTTTGAACGAAGTATTTTGGAAGCTGTAAATGGTCTGTCCAAATTGCTTACGTTCGTGTGCATATCGAATGGCTAATTCAAAGGCACCTTGCGCTAATCCTAAACCCATAGCAGCAATAGACAAACGACCATTATCTAAGGTCTGAAGCATAATTTTCGACCCTTGTCCCACTGTACCTAATATATCTTTTACAGGTACTTTTAAATCGTCGAAGTATAATTCGGCGGTATCGGATGCACGCCACATCATTTTGCCGTGCATGGCTACAGCAGTATAACCGGGCGTTCCTTTTTCGACAATAAAAGTGGTGTATTCTTTTCTTCCTTTGGCATCTTCGCCAGTAACCGCCTGAACGGTAGACCCTAATGCGAGTTCAGAGGCCGCATTGGTGATGAAAATTTTACTGCCATTAATGATATATTCATCGCCATTTTTGACCGCTCTGGTTTTGGTTCCGCGAGAATCCGACCCTGCATCGGGTTCGGTTAATCCAAATGCCCACAATGCATTACCTGTACACAATTGAGGTAAGTATTTTTGTTTTTGTTCTTCGGTACCAAAATAATACAATGGTCCGATGCCTAATGAGTTATGTGCGGCTAATGTGGCAGCTTGCGAACTGTCGATTCGGGCAATTTCTTCAACGGCTATAATATACGAAAGCGTATCCATTCCACCGCCACCGTATTGTTCGGGCAAATACATTCCAAACAAACCCATTTCGCCCATTTTTTTAGTTAATTCGGAAGAAAATACTGCTTTTTCGTCGAGCTCTTTGGCTAAAGGTTTAATGTCTCGCTCTGCAAATTCGCGAACAGTTTGACGGATCATTAACTGTTCTTCTGATAATTCAAAATTCATAGCAAAATAGGTTATGTGTCTTTAGTAATCAATAAACTTAGTAGAACATTTTAGACGATTATGTAACATACATCTGGCCCAATGTTTCAGACTTGTAATATTACAAAAAAAATCGCAAATCACATTTCTACAAATTGACTCAGTTAAGTATATATATTGATAATTTATGCTGTTTTACAACATTATTTTACTTTCTTTTGGGAATCGATTCGAGTCAGGATAACCATTTTATCGTCGGTTGAAAAACGCCACCAGTTCTTTTTTTCTTCGACCGTTCTGTAACAACTCGTACAAAACGTATTGTCGACATCGAGCCTACATTGGTTATTACATGGTGAAAGTGCTTCGTTGCTCGATGCGGTTTTATTCATTTTTAGGTTTTTCTATAGTATGATGATAGACATCGAGCGATGTGATAACTGCTGTAAAACCCCAAAACAAGGCCGAGGTTTTATCGATATCGAGAAAATTGTTAAGAATCCCGTGTAAGTAGTATGTGACTAAACCCAAGAAGAAGACCATCGCGAGCAGACGAATTTCGTATTTTTTTTCATTCGAATAAATCCTAATGGCTGTATAAGAAGTGATAATCACAATCCATAAAAAGCTCAGACTACCAAACAAACCCGATTCGGCCAATGGCCCCAAATATTCGCTATGGGCATTACCTCCGTCGCCAGCATTGGTACTGATAATGGTTTTCTCGTACGAAAACTGATAAGGTGCATATTGAAACATATAAGTTGCAGGCCCAAAACCAAATACAGGTTTCTCTTCGAACATTCTCAAAGCAGAATTCCACCGATTAATTCGCTCTAAATTAGAAGCATCGGTTGATATATTCGACATTGATTCGACTTGTTCTGAGAAATTATCGGACGAGTCTTGGTTGTTTTGTTCGAGTGCAATAAAAATCTGAGTTTGGAAGGTTAAGAAAATGGTTAATAAAACTAACCCTACAGTAAAAACCAAAGAAAACTTCAATCTAAAGAACATGATTAAGTATATTGCAAAGGCTCCTATTAAACCAATCCAGGCGGCTCGGGTATAAGAGAATACGATTCCTGTTAATAGAATAATTAAAACAACTGCAATCCAAGATTTTTGAACATGCGAGAAGCGTTTTAAGCTAAATAATCCTATTACAAAGGGCAGCAACATGGCTATAATTGCGGCATAAGAAGTATGGTCTGGCAAAAATGGGGTGACCACAAAGTTAGCGGCCTTTTGATCGAAAAACCCGTACTTGCTGTGCTGATACAAGGTATAAAATATGACGATTATAAAGCTTGAAATATAGAGCCAGAAATAGGTGTAAATATTCGACTTTTCTTTAAAAAGGTGACTGGAAAGCAAATAAAACGAAGCCAAATACCAAAGTCTCGCCAGAAGGAATTTAAAGGATACAATGGGCATTGTACTCGAAATGGAGGTAATCAAAATCCAAATCAAGTTGATGTAAATTGCAATCGAGATGGGGTGAACCAATATTCTTTTATCGAACGATTTTTCGAAAATTAGTTTAAATATAACTATCAACAGAACGCCAAACAAAAGTGGTTCTATTGGCAAACTTAAATCGTTACTAATGCCTGGAACCATTTCGCTTATAGGTATCGATAATGGGGCTAAAAAGATAATCAGATAAATTAGTTTGTCGAGCGAAAAAATTACTAACAAAACAATAATTAAGAAGAACGGCAATAAATTGAATAAGTAGTTTTCGTTGACCACAAAAAGTGCATTGGTCAAAATAAACAAACTCATCCAGAAGTATAAAACAAACTTTTTGTTTTTAAACATTAATTATAGTCAATTTGTGCCCTTTGGCAATTTTAACAAGGTCTTCGACCTATTTCTTGTTTTTGTAACTTGCAATTTATCAATCTTCTAGCTTAATAAAACGCGACATTAAATTATATAATACTTATTTGCAAATCTGATGATCAGAGGTGAATTGTGGAAAAAAATTATTTTTTCGATTTTTCGATCATTCCAATAATCAATATCAATAACGACAAAATGGCCAACCCACTAATTAAAATAATGGAAACTCTGTCAGGGCTGAATTTTATATCAGATGGATAAGGACTGGTAACCACCTGAGCGTAGGTAATATCTTTTTGGTATTCGATCTCTTGTTGATCGAGTGCTAAACGGTACTGAAAAAACAAGTCTAAAGTGTTGTCGTAAGTCTGTTCAAGTTTTAAATATGCTTCGCCATGCTGCTTAATGTTATCGAGTTGTTTTTCAGCTTTGCCAATTAATACCGAATTTCCTTGCGAACGATAAATCCCTTGAGTCAGTTCAGATACCTGAGACTCATAGTCGAGAATACCATAGTCTTTGCGTAAAATATCCATTGCTTTAACAATGGAATCGTTTTTAAGTTTAAAATTGGCTTGGTGGTGGTCGTTAATAACCATCAGCTCTTTTAGTTTAAGCTTATGCATAGTGGCTACCTTCAGGTTATAGAACTCTAATATGGCCTCCACCATATCAGAAGCCAATTGAGGATCGGTATCTAAAACTTTAATTTCGACCGATTCGTATTCTGTTCGAGAAATATTCACATTTTCTTGATACAAATAATACATGGTCGAACGATAATGTTTGTAATTGGTATCAATTTTATAATGCTCCGACAAATTAAACTTATTAATTACATTGTCCATGATGTCCCTAGAATTAAGGATTTGCATCATTTGTTCGGTGAAACTTTCTTCGGAATATTCGCCCAAGTTAACCGGATAAACAACTGCGTATGATTTGTATTTAGGTTTAATTAAAAAAGTGGCACCTGCGGTAAGAAGCATACCTAAACCGGTAATAATTAGAATATGCCACTTCCATTTAATAAGGATTTTAAACAAGTTTGAACTGTTCCAAAATGATTCCATATCAATTCGATTTTTCTAGGGTGAATAACACAACGGTCAATAACAAAAGAGCCGAAAAAATACCAATTAAGATTACAAGCCATTTAATTGGATAAGTAGGCTGCTCGGCAGAAAATGCCGAGGATACAATGAATTTATGTGGTAAACTTTGGTCTAAATCGACCTTTGCTTCGGCGTATTTCGAATGTAAGATGCTCAACTGTTCGGTTTGGAATTCAATATAATTACTCAGTTGAACATATGAACTACCGTATTTTGATAGGATCTCAATTTTTCGGTTTAAAGATTCAATTGCTCTGGCATCATTCTTTAAAATAGCTTGAGCCAAGGCCTGATTAAAAACCTCTGATTGCGACTCGTAATCGTTAAGTCCAAGATTACGTAATTTGGTTAGCGAATCACCTAAAAAGTTAATCTCTGCTTGCAAACGTTGATATTCTTGATCAACGATCTCGAATGCTTTGATAGCTCTCGATTTTTGCAAGTTATTCATGGTAGTATCGAGCAAATCTGCAATGGCATTGGCCATGCGAGCTGCCGTGTCGGGGTTTTGATCCAAAACATGAATTCTAACAGAATTATATTTGGTGCGACGAATGGTCACATTATTATCGTATGTGTCGTTGAGTTTCGATTTTTGATACCGAGTGTTATTTTGTAAGTCGTAGTGTTTCAGTAAATTAAATCGTTCTATAATTCGACTTCTGATTTGATCGGATTGTAATATTTGTTGAACTTGTTCTACTTCTTCTTTTTCGCCAAATTTGAGAATATCTCTCGATTTGACATTTTTATCGAGCAAGGATTGTGAAATTGAACTCGACGAGGCAGGATACAAAATCACTTCGGCCTCGTAGTATTCGGGCATCATAAATGCAACAAGGGTAAACACCACAAGTGCCGAACCTGCAACCATCCAGTACAACTTTCTATATTGTTGGTATACCTGAACAAAACGTTGAGCAGTGAACAAGCTTTCAGATTTAATATTCATATATTTTTCAAAAAGTCAAAAGTAAGTTTATTTTCTAACATGTCAAGGTCAAAGTTAATAGGCTCGTTTATTATTTCCTTCGATGTAATTAATAAATGCATTATTAACCACTTTCATGCCTCCTGGTGTTGGGTAATCTCCGGTAAAATACCAATCTCCCAAATCGTTTGGTACCGCGATATGTAAATCTGCTACACTTTGGAAAATCACTTCAACCTCTGCATTAGTTTCCTTAGTACTAATCATTTGAGATATTTTGGCGGAAATTTGTTCATCGGTAAAAGCATGATAGAGCTCTTTTACTACATTCGTAATTTGCTCTTTCGGCTTAGCTACCTCCTCTTTACAAGCCCGATATACATCTTGAATTTTTTGTGCTTTACCTTGCTCATTTAACAATTCGATTACGGCTTTAAAGGCAATAAAATCGCCCATTTTGGCCATGTCAATTCCATAGCAATCGGGGTATCGGATTTGAGGTGCCGACGAAACAATCACTATTTTTTTGGGTTTTAATCGGTCTAAAATCCTGATGATGCTTTTTTTAAGTGTGGTTCCTCTAACAATACTATCATCTAAAATAACCAAATTATCGATGTGATTCCTTACCACACCATAGGTAGTGTCGTATACGTGGCCCACTAAATCGTCGCGATTGGTATCGTCGGTAATAAAAGTTCTTAATTTAGCATCTTTGATGGCAATTTTTTCTACCCTAGGTTTTTGAGACAAAATCTGTTCTAATCTTTCGGGGGTAAGGTTTTGTCCAAGTTCGAGGATTTGTTTCTTTTTAAGTTTTTCTAAGTGAATTTCTACGCCTTTAACCAAGCCCAAGAATGCGGTTTCTGCGGTATTAGGGATGTAAGAAAACACTGTATTTTCTAAATCGCAATCGACTGCTTTAAGTACTTTTTCGGTGAGTAACTCGCCTAATTTTTTACGTTCTTCGTAAATGGTGGCATCGCTTCCTCTCGAAAAATAAATGCGTTCGAAGGAGCAAGATTTCCTTATCCCTGCTGTTTTGATTTCTTCTTCTTTTACACTGCCATCTTTTTTAATAATGATAGCATGGCCTGGTTTTATTTCTTGTACCGCGTTAATGGATACATTCATTACTGTCTGAATAACAGGTCGTTCCGATGCCACAACTACAATTTCATCGTCTTGATAAAAGAAAGCGGGACGAATGCCCCACGGATCACGAACCACAAAAGAATCGCCATGCCCAACCATTCCGGCAATCGCATAACCTCCGTCCCACCGCTTGCTACTGGTTCTGAGCACATGGGCAAGGTCCAATTCTTTTTCGATTAATGCCGAAATTTCGGCATTCGATTTACCAGCTGCTTTATGATAATCGAAAGTACGTTGGTTTTCTAAGTCGAGGTAATGGCCAATATTTTCTAAAATTGTTACGGTATCGGAATAATCTTTAGGGTGTTGACCCAAGTCGATTAAGCCTTGAAAAATCTCGTCGACATTGGTTAGATTAAAATTTCCTGCTAAAACCAGATTTCTCGATTTCCAATTGTTGGCTCTCACCACAGGATGCACGTAACTAATATCGTTATTGCCAAAGGTTCCGTAGCGAAGGTGTCCTAAATAAAGCTCGCCAGCAAATGGGATGTTTTTTTTAGCGTATTCGACACTATTTAAGTCTACCGAAGGTATTTGTTGGTAATGTGCTTCGATTTGCTCGAATACATCTTTAATTGGCGTGGAGTGGTTGGATCGTATTCGGTCAAAGTATTTAACACCAGGCTGAACATTCAGTTTAACACTTGCGAGTCCGGCACCGTCTTGCCCTCGATTGTGTTGCTTTTCCATCAACAAATTCAGCTTGTGTAAGCCATATCGCCATGTTCCGTATTTTTCTTGATAATATTCTAAGGGTTTTTTGAGTCTAATGAGGGCAATTCCACACTCGTGTTTAATCTGATCGCTCATGGTTGTTTTGGCTCTTAACGATTTCTGAAACAAGGTCTTCGACCTAATTAATAATATTCCAACTAATTGTTATTTAAGATAATACATTAACAAAATACAATGTCAAAATATTCGACTTAAAGCACGAATCGGTTTTTTTTGAAGGTGCAAATTTACAACTTTTTTGTTAAAGTTAAGTGATACTTCGCAATTGCCGTTTAGGTTTTTATTCGTCAATTTTTAATTCGATTGCTAAATACATCTTTGTTTTGCATTTTGGACTGAACTAAAAAGTTAAAACCGACTTTAGGTAAGATCTACTACAACATCAGATTACAATTTTATAATGACTTTTGGTATTACATTCTTTTGTGTACCTTTGACCTTATGAAATTTTCGAATATCATTTCCACTGCCAATCAAGAGAATTTTAAAATCGCATGGACATCGCTTGGAGCTAATAAGCTGAGGTCTGCACTTACTATCTCAATTATCGCTATTGGGATAACCGCATTGGTCGGAATATTAACCGCAATTGATGCCATCGAATCTTCGATTCGATATCAATTTAGCAGCTTGGGCGCCAATACATTTACCATCGAAAATTGGGCATTAAAAGCCATTGGACCACATGGTAAAAACAAAACGGAACGCTTTAAATCTATTTCGTATCAGGAAGGGCTCGCTTTTAAATCGCGCTATCAAGTGCCTTCGAATGTGAGTTTATCGGTTTTTGGAACGAGCAGTGCTACGGTTAAATACCAATCTTACAAATCGAACCCAACCATTTCCGTGCGTGGCATTGACGAAAACTACCTTATTACCAGCGGACTAAAACTCAACAAAGGACGTTTTGTATCAAAAAACGAATCGATAACGGGTACCAATGTAGTAGTTCTTGGGCAACAACTGGCTACAACTGTTTTTGGCAGTAAAAACCCAATTAACGAAGAAATTAGAATTGGGAAAGGAAAATATCGGGTCATCGGAATTTTAGAAGAACAAGGCAGTACAGGAGGTATGGGATCAGATAAAGTTTGTTTTATTCCCATACAAAATATAAGACAATATTACGCAGGAAGTAACATGTCGTACATTATCAATATCCGACCAAAAGATGGCGTGAGTTTAGATTATGCCATGTCGGAAGCCGAAGGCAGTTTTCGTAAAGCCCGAAATTTAAAACCAGGAGAAGATACCAATTTCGATGTCAGAAAAAGTGACAGCATTATTAAACTGCTTTTAGAAAACATACAATATGTTACTATTGCAGCAACAATAATTGGAATCATCACCTTACTTGGTGCTACCATCAGCTTAATGAATATTATGTTGGTTTCGGTAAAAGAACGCACCCGCGAAATTGGAACTAGAAAAGCTTTGGGCGCAAAAAACTATATCATTAGACAACAATTTTTAATAGAATCGATACTAATTGGCGAAATTGGAGGGTTTGTAGGAATTGTTTTAGGTATCTCTGTCGGAAATCTTGTTGCATTAATTATTAATGGCCCATTTATCATCCCATGGCTATGGATTATTGGCGGAGTGGTATTATGTCTAATTGTGGGACTTGTGTCTGGAGTTGTACCTGCCATTCAGGCTTCGAAGCTAGACCCAATCGAATCGTTAAGATACGAATAAGAATTTTGAGTTTTGAATTTTGAACTGATTAAAAATTAAGAATTAAGAATCTATCTGGCGCCTGCCTGCCGTCAGGCAGGATAGACAGGTTCAAAATTTAGAATTTCAACTTGTAACCTGTAACTTTCAACAAATAAACAAATCAACAATTAAGAACCTTCAACTTGCAACCTTCAACCTGTAACTTT
>DYOK01000090.1:0-1722 GCA_020720565.1 Acetofilamentum sp. | reverse complement strand
ATCAACAATCATTTCATATTTTTGCATTATTCATTTTATTAATAGCCTTATGAATCTAAAACTCAACTTCTTATTGCTTTTTGCATTTTTTCTTTCGGCATCAAGTTTTGCCCAAGATGCTCAACCCGATGCGACCACGAAACAATCTGGCACCAAAGATATTTTTATCTCAAAATATCCGAATGGTCAAAAACAATCGGAGGGTAAAATGATAATGGGCAACGAGTATGGCCGATGGAAATACTGGAACAAAGAAGGCGTTTTAATTCAGGAAACCGACTTTTACAAAGGCAAAGTACACGGCAAAATGATCTATTACTATCCCAACGGAAACAAAAAAGACGAAGGTGCATTTTATTATGGCGTACAAAAAGGCTTGTACGAATCTTGGTTCGAAAATGGGAATTTGAAAGAATTGGGGCATTATCGATATGGTTTTAAAGATTCGATTTGGACCTATTACCTCGAAAATGGTCGAAAAACAAAAACTTTGGATTACAATTCGGAATATGTAAAGATTGTGTCGAACTGGGACAAAACTGCTAAAGAAACTGTTTCGAATGGACAAGGTACATTTCAGGATTATTACAGTAACGGCCAAATTTCGGAAACTGGTTCGGTTAAAGACAGTGTCGAAGATGGTGTTTGGCAATATTTTTACAAGTCTGGGAAAAAATCGATGAGCGGCCGATATGAGTTAGGCATCAGAAAAGGAACTTGGTCGTCGTGGTACGAAAGCGGCAAAGCCAAAAGCACATTAAACTACGACAATGGGCAAAACGTGTTCTGGTACGAAAATGGTCAAAAAGAAATGGAAGGCTTGACCCAAAATGGCAAAAAGAATGGCTTGTGGCGATACTGGTATACCGATGGTGTTCTCAAAGCTGAATATCACTATACCAACGACTTACTTGACGGATTGACAAAATCGTGGTACGAAGACGGGAAACCTGAAATGGAGGTCGAAATGAAGCAAGGTTTAAAATATGGTTACGCCAAATGGTGGAATAAAGATGGTAATATCGATATCACTGGATATTTTATCAACGATTTGCAAGACAGTTTGTGGACATATTACAACTCAAATGGACCAAAAGGAAACGAAGGCTATTACAGTGCTGGCCAGATGAATGGTGCATGGACTTGGTGGTACAACAACGGGCAAACTTGGAAAACTGGTTTTTATGTTCAAGGTATTAAAGATGGCGTTTGGACTTATTATTTCGAAAATGGGAACGTATTTAAAACGGGCACCTTCGACATGGGAAAAGAACATGGCATTTGGGAACAGTTTTACGAAAATGGGAAAACCGAAACCAAAGGTCAATTTAATCAGGGTTTGATGGATAAAATGTGGTTGGGGTATTTCGAAAATGGCTTTAAAAAATATATGGTTAATTATGTCAATGGTGTAAAAAGTGGCACTTCGCAATATTGGCACGAAACAGGCTCGCCCCGACTTAAAGAAACCGTAATCGATAGTGTTTACACAGGAGAATACTTAACTTGGTATCCCAACGGAAATCAAGCCATTAAAGGGCATTACAAAGATGGAATAAAAGAAGGTTTGTGGGAATATTATAACGAAAATGGACAAAAAGAACGTGTTGAGGGATACAAAAACAATCTACCCCATGGCGTTTGGACTACATATCGAGGATACGGTGTAAAAGAAAGCGAAATGACCTACATTAACGGCTTAAAAGAAGGCAAGATGACCTA
>DYOK01000319.1 GCA_020720565.1 Acetofilamentum sp. | reverse complement strand
ATAATTCCGATTAGTTTTCTTTGTTTATTTCAATTTTCAGAGGTGGCTGAGTTAAAGGTTTTAAGCCAATATTCTGAGTTTCGATCAATTTTATGACTTCGGACTGTCGCGTAATTTTCATCAAATCGGAGGCCGTCGAAATATATTCTGCTCGTTTTTCGTCTCGAAGTTTTTTAAGCTTATCGACATCGTTTACCACCTTTTCGGCATGAAATTGATTGGTAATAAACAAAACGGCTAAAAGAGCTAAAAACATTACAAATCGCATTTGTTTCGAAATATTTTCTTGCGAAATGAGCTGAGGGCCAAAGTAGTCTTTAACAGAACCCATAAAACTGGGTACGGTTTTAACCTCCTTTTCTTTTGTAAATTCTACACTCTTTCCTTTGAAAATTTTCATGCTTCTTTTCTTTCTGCTATTCGCAACTTGGCACTTCGTGCACGATTGTTAAGTTCAATTTCGGCTTCGCTTGGAACAATTATTTTTCTATTCACCTCTTCGAATGGGCGATGAACATGACCATAAAAATCCTTATCAAGCTTGCCTTCTACGTTCCCTGTTTTAATAAAATTCTTAACCAAGCGGTCTTCGAGCGAGTGATACGTAATGATGGACAATCGACCACCGGGTGCAATCGCTTTAATGGTCTGTTTTAACATTTGCTCCAATGCCTCTAGTTCGTGGTTAACCTCGATGCGTAAGGCTTGAAAAACCTTGGCTAAATATTTATGTTCCTGATGTTTAGGGATACATGTTTCGATGGCTTTAACAAAAGTTGAGGTTCGCTCAAAAGCATTACCCGAGCGTGCTTTTACGATAGCGTCGAGCAATTTACCCACATGTTCAATTTCGCCATACACTTTAAAAATCTTCGCCAATTGGTCGACCGTGTAAGTTTGTAGCAAATCTGCTGCAGTCATTCCACTGGTCTGATTCATGCGCATGTCGAGTGGGGCATCGAATCGAAACGAGAAGCCACGTTTTTCGTCGTCGAAATGGTGCGACGAAACCCCTAAATCGGCTAAAATACCATCGACAGGATAAGCCTCGAAATACTTTAAATAATTTTGCAAGTAAGAAAAATTGCCATGTATCAAATCCAAACGCTCGTCGTCAGGGGCATTTTGCAAGGCTTCTAAGTCTTGGTCGAACACCAACAAACGGCCATCTGGGCCTAAACGTTTAAGAATTTCGTGCGAATGTCCACCCCCACCAAATGTGAGATCGGCGTATATGCCATCGGGAACAATATTCAGTCCATCGACCGAATCGTGCAACAAAACTGGAATATGATATGCAGGCTCCACCATGTTGCTTACATTAAGGGGTCGTCGTTACCGCCAAATATCTGATTGGCAATATCTTGAAATTGTTGCTCGTCGAATTGTTTTTTATAGGTATCGGGATTCCAGATTTCTATTTTGTCGTCTTGTGCAACCAATTTTAAATCGCTTTCCACTTCAATTTTCGATAATATATTTTTCGGAATCGTCAAACGACCATTGCTATCGAGCGATAACTCCGCCGTATCCATATAAAAACCCCTCAAGAATTGCTTATGTGTTTTGTTGTAGGGATTTAACTTTTTTCGGAGCAGCTCCACCATCCGGGTCCACTCGTCCATCGGGATCAAAACCAAACACGACTCGTAGATGTCTTTTTTAACCACAAATTGGTCTTTAGCCTCAGCACTCAATTGCCTCAAAAAAGCAGACGGCAAAATAAGACGCCCTTTGGCATCGACCTTGCAACTGTAATCCCCTATAAATGACGACATAATATGAGTAGTAAAAAACATTTCAAAAATAACCCACTATTATCCATTCTACTCCACTTTGCTCCACTTCTTATTAACATTTTATTAACTACTACACTAACAATC